>NZ_DIVJ01000005.1 GCF_002428305.1 Flavobacterium sp. UBA6135
TCATTAACCTATATAAAACTGCTGCTAAAATTGAAGAGGCTAACGAAGCTTTGAAAAAAATTGCAGCATCTGGTAGAAAAGTACTTTTCGTAGCTACCAAAAAACAAGCAAAAGATATCGTAGCCGAGAAAGCTGCTGCCGCTAACATGCCGTATATTACGGAAAGATGGCCTGGTGGTATGCTAACAAACTTCGTGACTATTCGTAAAGCTGTTAAAAAAATGGCTTCTATTGATAGAATGAAGAAAGATGGCACCTTTGATACACTTTCTAAAAAAGAAAGACTCCAAGTAGATCGTCTTCGTGCTAAACTAGAGAAGAACTTAGGTTCTATCGCTGACATGTCTAGATTACCTGCTGCATTATTTGTAGTAGATATCAAAGCTGAACACATCGCAGTAAAAGAAGCTCAAAAATTAAACATTCCAGTTTTTGCAATGGTTGACACCAATTCTGACCCTCGTCAAGTTGAGTATGTTATCCCTTCAAATGATGATGCTTCTAAATCAATCGATAAAATTTTATCATTAGTAACCGGTGCTATCATTGAAGGTCTTTCTGAAAGAGGATCTGAAAAAGATAGCGATGCTGTTGTAACTGAAGATACAGTAGAAGAAGTAGTAGCAACAGCTGCTCCAGCAGTGGAAGCAGAAGAAGCTAAAACAACTTCAGAAGAATAAATAACATTAAATTCCAATAGGAAAAATTCCAAGTTCCAAAAAATTGTCTCTCTAAAAATTGATGATTTAATAAAATTGGAATTTGGAATTTGATTATTGGAATTTGTTTTTTTACAAAAAAAATTTAAAACTTAAAAATAGATACAAAATGGCAACAATTACTGCTGCAGACGTAAATAAATTAAGACAAACTACAGGTGCCGGAATGATGGACTGTAAAAAAGCTTTGGTTGAAGCTGAAGGAGATTTCGATAAAGCTATACAAATCCTTAGAGAAAAAGGGCAAAAAGTGGCGGCTAACCGTTCTGACCGTGAGTCTAGTGAAGGTGCTGCTGTTGCTTTTATAAATGCAGACAAAACTAAAGGTGCTGTAATTACTTTAAACTGTGAAACAGATTTCGTAGGTAAAAACGAATCGTTTGTTTCTTTAGCTAAACAATTAGTAGAAAAAGCAATCAACTTTGCTTCGAAAGAAGAATTTTTAGCTTCTTCATTTGATGCTAACATGACAGTTGCTGAAAAATTGATTGAGCAAACCGGAGTTATCGGAGAGAAAATTGAAATTGGCGGATTTGAAATTTTAGAAGGTGCTTTTGTTGGTTCGTATGTACACGTAAACAAAATTGCAGCTTTAACTGCTATTTCATCAGCAATTGCCGATGCAGAAGTTTTAACAAAAGACATTTCTATGCAAGTAGCTTCAATGGGAGCAGATACTTTATCATACAAAGATTTTGATCCTGCTTTCGTTGCTTCTGAACTTGCTGCTCGTATTGCTATAATCGAAAAAGAAAATGAAGAAGCAAAACGTTTAGGAAAAACATTGAAAAATGTACCTAAATATATTTCTTTCTCTCAATTAACAGAAGAAGTTTTAAAACAAGCAGAAGAAGATGCTAAAGCAGAATTAAAAGCAGAAGGTAAACCAGAGCAAATTTGGGACAAAATTATTCCCGGAAAAATTCAACGTTTTATCTCTGATAACACAACTTTAGATCAAGAAAAAGCATTACTAGACCAAAACTTCATCAAAGATGACAGCAAAAAAGTTAGTGATTATGTTAAAGGCTTCAATGTTGAAATTACAGGTTTCAAAAGAGTTACTTTAGGGTAATTTTATCCTGAACTTGATTCAGAATCTAGACATTTTAAAACCTCAATTGTAATGATTGAGGTTTTTTGTTTTTAATAATGACGAAAAGTGGTTACTTTTGATTTGCCACGAAGAAAAAAAGACACTAAATTCTTGACTGAGTAGTTGAAAATTTTTGTTGAATTGTAACATCATTAGAAATAAAATACTCAAAAAATGACAAAATCACTACTATACAAAATATTTATAATCTTGGTTTTTGTGAATGGCTGTAAAGCTCAATCAGACAATAACACTATAGTAGGTATTAATAAAGATATTGAAACCTTAAATTTAAAAGGCCCTGTAAAAGAGATAAAATCGGTTGTCACTACTAATAATGAAGATCAATATTCAATACAAAATATGTTGTTATTCAATAGTGATAATCGTGTTCGAGGTTATGTTCTCTACAAAAATGGGCTTTTAAATAAGTCATATCCCTGGTTTTATGAATTTGATCAAAAAAATAATGTTTATAGACTACCATCGCAAAATCATATTAGAGTTATAGATACTATAAAAATGTGGAGTCATTATGACATGACTGAAGACCGATTTTCAGGAAAAATACTATATGATAGCATAGACTTGAAAGACAAAATGAAATTTCAACCCAAATATAGTTTCATAGAACATTTTGGAGAGAGCAACTTAGAACAGGATATTTATAAATTATTTGTCAATTACTTTAGAATTGACAGATTTGATAAAACCTTAAATGTATTCTATTATAAATATGATATAGATACTAAAGGCAGAATAGAAACTCGAAAACACTATTCAAAAGGATTTTATAATTGTATAAATTATAAAGATTCTATAAATGAGTTTCAAAAAGAACCTTTCAAATATCTCAAAGACGAGGAAGATTTGGATTATAAATGGGATTATTATTATGATGGTGAAGACCGTATTGTAAAATTAATTTTAACAAATGTGACTGTAGAAAATGAGAGGGACGGTATGAACATAAGGAATAAATTAATTTATGAATTTGAGTATAATGCGAAGAATAAAGTTAAAGAATTAAAGATTTCTTCAACAGGTACTAAAAGTCCCGAACCAATTCTAAATAAAAAATACAAATATGAATATCACCCAACAGAAAATTATTTAATAAGTAAGGAAATAGTTCTTGATTCAATCTATTTTTATAAATATCATGATGGCGGTTCTACTGAATATACAGACATTCATTCAAAAATACATTATAATGAACATGGCGATATTATTAAAAGAGAGTTTTTAAGTGAAAGGAGTCAAATAATTAATGCTCGAAAAGACCCTTATGAAGAGTGGTGGCGAAATCCGTTTGCACCACGCTTTTATGAATATGAATATGATAAACACAACAATTGGATAAAATGCACAGCTTATCTTAGAGGTGTAAAAACCCCAAAACCGTCATTAGTTATCGAAAGAGAAATAACATATTATGAAGATTAAAACTAATTTTCACTATTTATGAAGTTAGAATAAGCTACATTCATTTTTCATAAACTCGATTCAAATTCCATACACTAAACCTCAATTTTATTGAGGTTTTTTTATTTAAATCAAGGGTGAAAATAGAAAATTAATTTTATGATTTAATTCTCTTTTATATTATCTATTTCTTTTATATTTGAAATAAGCTCAAAAAAATCTAACGTGTTGAAAAAAATAATCCTTCTGCTTTTAATTATACCTGGTTTAATAACTGCTCAATCCAAAAAATACCAAAGTTTACTCTGGGAAATTTCCGGAAACGGTATTGCTAAAAACTCCTATTTATATGGTTCAATGCACGTAAGTGAAAAAATATCCTACCATTTATCAGATGCTTTTTTCAAACATTTGTTAGAATCTGATTTTGTGGCAAATGAGAGCGAACCAAGTACTTGGTCAGAACTTTATGATATTCTACCCAGCGAGGATTTCAATTATTACAAAAAATTTTATCAACAGTTTTACTTAAAACCACTTGACAAAAGAGGTTTGATTGAATTGTTTCGGGCTCAAAACTATACCATGGATAATTTATTATTCAGAACAAACGAACACGGTAAAGATTTTCAAGAAGAAACCTATTTGGACATGTTTATTTATCAAACAGGTAAAAAGTATAACAAAAAAACTATCGGCTTGGAGGGAGCAAAAGAATCGATGATGTTAGTCATGAATATTGATTATGATGACGCCATGCCAAAGGAAGAAAACATTCTAAAAATTAGTCGTATTCTAAAAAACAAAAGTTTTGAAGAAGCACTTTCAGATTTTTATAGAGATAAAGATTTGGACATGATAGACTCTTTATTGACCTTGTCATCCACGGAACCTTTCTTAGATGGCATGCTTTATAAAAGGAACTATAACATGGTAAAAAGCATTGACTCCATTGTAAAAAAAGGAAGTTTATTTGCCGCAATTGGTGCTGCTCACTTACCCGGAAAAAAAGGTGTCATTGAGATGCTTCGCAGCAAAGGTTATACTGTAACTCCGGTATTTGATAATTATACTGAAAAAGGCAAAACGATTAAAAAACAAATTGATAAATATTTTACCAATCCGGTTTTGGAGACAAAAGTTTCTAATGATGGCTTTTTATCTCTTCCTTTGTTTTCAATGATAATCCCATCAAAAGAAGATTACAACAGTCCTGATTTATCCAATGGAGGCTATATTAATGTCAAACGATCGCTGTTATTAAATTTCTTAAAAAAGAAAAAACAACATATTTCTCACACCACACTCGATAGTTTGTTTTATGAAAACATACCCGGAAACATCATTGAAAAAAAATTTTTTGAAGGCAAAAACTTTGTAGCTTATGATATTAAAAACCGAACAAAGACAGGTAACGACCAAAGATATCGTTTTTATGTAACTCCTTTAGAAATCATAAGCATTAACATGATTGGAAATGGTGATTATGTGAACCAATATGAAAACGAGGTTTTTTCTAAAATAAAATTAAGAAACACAACCAATGAATGGCAAAAAGTAACCCCTAAAAAAGGAGCTTTTGAAGTTTCAATTCCTGATTATCACATCATTTATGGAAATCAAAACAATGCTAATAAATATGAAGACACCGAAATTTATGCCTTTGACAAAGATGAAAATGCCTATTACTTTGTATTAGAAAGACATTTAAATGACAAATCTACTCTTGAAGAAACGGCTTATGAATTAAAGAGAATTCAAGAAGAATTTTATACCCAATATGACGCAACAGAGGATTTTAGTGAGGTATCAAAATCAGAAAACAGCTATCATTCCAAATCAACTTTATACGAACAACCTGTTCAACTTAAAAGTTTTTTAAACGGTAGCAGCTATTATCTTTTGGGAACTGTTAATGCGAGTGAAAAAAAAGCAACGCAATTTTTAAACTCTTTTGAACTTAAACCTCTTACTATCTCCGAAGAATTTGAAGTTTTAAATGATAGTACCGGTCACTTTCAGGTAGAAATTCCAAGAAAGCCTAATGAAATTTTATTTTTAAGAACTCACAAAAAGGCTTCTCACAAAAAAAGTAAAAAAACCAATCATTTTAAAAGTGAATCCAACAACTTGGTTATAAAATCAGCGAGTGGAAAATCAATCCACTTAGATTATTATAAATTTCATAAATATGAGTTTGAAAAAAATGCAGACTCTACTTTATTGAACTATAAAAAAGTATTTCAACAGAGCAATGATCTTGAATTTGTTGAAAATGAAATTGCATTTGAAAATTTTTATGAAGATGAAGAATGGGGATATTATGATTCAAATGATGCTGCTTATTTCAATTCAAAGTGGGAGACAGAACTTGGTTTAAACGCTGCTTCCAAAAAGAAAGCCTCACAATTAACCATCATAGCTGAAAATACAGAAAAAAATAATGCAACAGGAGAAATAACCTATAACGCGTTGATTTCAAAAGCAGATTCACAACAAGCTTTAAAATTAAAAGCAATTTTTAAAGATGGAATTACCTACCAACTTCGAACTTTAGTTGCTAAAAACTATCAAAATAATGATCCGTTTATTGAAAAAGTATATCAATCTTTTTCACCAACAACTACCGATTTTGAAAATTCATTATACCAAGCTAAACTTAAAAATTTTATTGAAGATGCCAAAAGTCCACATGACAGCATTCGTTATTCTGCCTTAAAATCTATAGGCTTTCTTAAAATTCAAAAAGAGGAAATCAGCACCCTACAGGAATTTATAAATCAATTTGAATTTAACGCTGATGAAATTGAAACACTTGCCGCTCTTTATGAAAAAATTGGTCATTTAAAAGACCCTGCTGTAATTCGTTTTTTAGAACAAAATTATAAAAGAGACAACATAAGCACGTCATTACAGCTTTCCATCTTAAAAGGTTTGGCTCATCAAAAATCAAAAAAAGCGTATGATAAAATTCTTGAGCTTATGGTTTATGATTTACCCTTATCCACTAATAAATTTGAAATAATTAACCTTATGGGATTATTTCAGAAAGACCTAGCAAACAGTCAAGTTTTGTTTCCTGATATTTTTCAATTTTATAGCATTAGAGAATACCAAGAACCCGTTATTTCTTTTTGTGCGGCACTGCTAAACAAAAAAATGATTCAACCCAATAAGCTGAAATCTTATAAAAAAATGATTTTAACCAATGCCAAATTGGAATACAAAAGAGTGGCAGGATGGAAATCTAAAAAGAATAATGATGCAGAAATTTACGGTAATTCAGAATCTGTTAGTGGCGATTTGAAAAAATACATTCAACTCATCTATCCATTTAAAAAAGAAAAAGATTTTGAAACACTGATTTCAAAAATCATTGCTTTGGATATTGAACCGCTTCAATTAGAAATACTTCACATTGAACTAAAAAACAAAACTACAATTGACAAACAACTTGTTAATAATTTACTTTCAAACAAGCAAACACTTTTTGCAACATATCAAATGTTATATGATGCCAAAGAGTTTCAATTTCTTGAAAACATTACAGACGAAAATTTAATTGAAGCTGCAATAATTCATTTGGATAAAGTAAATTCAAAGAAAGAAAAATTGGTTTTTATAGAGAAAAAAAATCTTGAACATGAAGGTAAAGACATTGGGTATTGGTTTTATAAAATGATTCCTTCAAAAGAAGATGACACTAATTATTACAATATGCAATCTGAGAAATTGCTATGTATTGCTTTTGTTTTAGACAAAAACAACAATTGCAACCCAAAAGCTTATTTCAGCCCAATTCAAAAACAATTGATTGATGATGAACTCATTCCTTCCTTAATGACAGAAATGATGGATGAATCAATTCATAAAAAGCGTGTTCGTGCTTCATTTGGTAAAATTGAATCTGATTATGATCGTATGAATATGATGGGGTTTTATTAATTGATTTAAAAATGAAAAACAACGACCCACTTCATGGCAAAACATTACAAGTTATTCTTGAATTTCTTGTGGATTTTTATGGTTTTGAAAAACTTGGTGAGAAGATAAAAATCAAATGTTTTACTGAAAATCCTTCCATCAAATCAAGTTTGACTTTTTTAAGAAAAACCGATTGGGCTCGAAAAAAAGTTGAAGAATTATATTTACAAACTGTTTTAAATCAATACTCATGACAACCCTTAAAAACAGATGTGCCTGGTGCGAAAAAGATGATCTTTACAGAAAATATCACGATGAAGAATGGGGAAATCCTGTTTTTGATGATGCTAAGTTATTCGAATTTCTTATTTTAGAAACATTTCAAGCCGGAGTGAGTTGGCATTTGATTTTAAAGAAGAGAGAGCATTTCAGAAAAGCTTTTCTTGATTTTGATTATAAGCAAATTGCCTACTTTGGCGATTATGAAGTACAAGAATTAATGAAAGATGCGGGAATCATACGAAACACATTAAAAATAAAATCGGCCATAAGTAATGCAAAAGCTTTTATAAAAGTGCAGGAAGAATTTGGATCTTTTTCAAATTTTATTTGGGGTTATGTGGAAGGAAAGCCAATTATGAATCAATTTACTTCTTTAAGCGAAGTCCCTGCATTTACACCTTTAGCAGAAAAAATCAGTAAAGATTTAAAAAAGCGTGGTTTTAAATTTATCGGACCAACTACCATGTATGCTCACATGCAAGCCACCGGAATGGTAAATGACCATTTATTAAGTTGTTGGAAAAGAAGTTAATTTGATTTTAAAATTTTCAAATAACTGGCTCTTGAAATTTCAAAAGCTCCTAATTTTTCCAGATGGTCATTGTGCACTTGGCAATCTAACAAATGATAATTGGCTTCTTTCAATTGTTGAATGAGTGAAACAAAAGCTACTTTGCTGGCATTTGACACTTTGCTGAACATGCTTTCGCCGCAAAAAACATGACCTAAATCTACACCATATAAACCGCCTACTAATTCGTTATTTTGCCAAACTTCTACTGATTTTGCAACACCCAATTCGTGCAATTTAAGATAGGCTTCCATCATGGAATCTGTAATCCATGTACCACGTTGTCCCTTACGTTTACTGGTTTGACAATTCTTTATAACCTCTGGAAAATTTTGATTAAAGGAAACTTCAAATAAATTTCTGTTAAGAATATTTCTCAAGCTTTTCGGAATTTTATAATCATGCGGGTTAATTACCATTCGTTCAGACGGACACCACCAAAGTATTGGTTCATCATCATCAAACCAGGGGAATATTCCGTTTTGATAAGCCAACAACAGTCGCTCTTCGCTTAAATCTCCACCAACGGCCAATATCCCTTCATAAGAAGCTTCTGTAACCGGCGGAAAATATAATTCAGAAGTCAGAAAGTACATAATTCAAAACAATAAAAAGTTCAATATTTCTGTGCTACAGCACTAACTTACCCCCGACTTCAGTCGGTGGACAATCTAAACTCATAAAATTAAATAGTCCAATCCGACAGCACTAACTTCCCTCCGACTTCAGTCGGAGGTCTTCATCCTGACTTCAGTCAGTGGAATTTGAAAAAATTAAAAAAATCCCAAACTCCAAACATAAAGTCTTGGAATTTGGAATTTAAAATTAGTGCCTTTATTGATTAAAAAGGTAAATCGTCGTGTTCTTCTTCATTAAAGTTTGTTGCCGGCTCAAAAGCTTCTGCAGCAGGCATTGGAGGCATTGCAGCAGGTGCTTCTGCTTGTAATTTTTCAATTCTCCAACCTTTAATCGAATTGAAGTATTTTGTTTCTCCTTGCGGATTTACCCATTCTCTTCCTCCTAAATTAATTGAAACTTTTACATTTTCTCCAACAGCAACCGTGTTCAATAAGTCCGTTTTGTCCTGAACAAATTCAATCATGATACTTTGTGGATACTGCTCTTCTGTGGTGACAACTAATTCTCTTTTTTTAAATGTTGGGCTTACTTGTTGTACATCTCCAACAACTTTTACTTTTCCTGAAACTTCCATAATTTTAAATGTTTAATGTTACTATTGGCTTATACTTATACTCTTTTGGCTAATAAAACTTTCCAAGCGGCATTCGCATCTTGTTGGTTTAAATATTCTTTGGCTTTGTGATGCACTTTCATTTCATCTGCTGAACTCAAAACACCTTTTACCTGAATATTTTCTTGTACAAATATATTAATTTCTTCGTTGGTTGGCAAACTTTCTACATTCCCCAACATACCTAAATCATTCCCGTCAAAAACAGGGCTTCTTTTAATAAAATCCGGTATTTCATCTACTCCAATTCCTAAAGTGGCCAATGGCTTTGGTATTTCGAAAAGGCCTTGATTGGAACGCGAATACCAATGACCTCCCATTCTTGAAACCAAATCAATTTTGGCTTGGTCAATGGCTCCTTTTTCATCTAAAATGGTTTCAGAAATATGAAGTTTTAGTACTTGACAAATAATTAAATTTCCGGCTCCACCTTCTGTTCCTAAAGAAATAATGTCGTTTACTTTACATTCAAATTGAACCGGACTTTCCGCTACCCGAAATGGTTTCACACTATCTGAAGGCAACATGGTTAATCCTGATTTTAAAAACTCATTCACCCCATCAGGATATTCTGTACTGGAAAGCGACATTTGTTGCACGATATCATAATTCACCACGTTAATAACAACTTCTCTCGTTGCTTCACAATTTATCAACGTATGTTTTATGGTATTATCTCGAACTCTTCTTGCCGGAGAGAAAATTAAAATAGGTGGATTGGAACTAAAAACATTAAAAAAGCTAAAGGGTGATAAATTTGGGTTGCCGTCCACATCAATGGTGCTGGCAAATGCAATAGGTCTTGGCCCTACTGAACTTTGCAAATAGCCTTGCAATTGAACCGGCGAAATGGAATCAGGTGAAATACTAATCATAACAAAATGTAGTTTATACAAAAGTACTAAAATGACCTTTAAATTAGTTTGATTTTTTCATTTCAAACAAGATTTACTACATTTAACCTAAATATTTTGAAATGCAATTTTCCGAGAGCAGAAACATCACCCGTTGGATTCTTATTTTTTCTTCCTTTGTAATCATTTCTTTGATTCTATGGAACACCTTTACGTTCTTTCAAATCTTCAAAGAAGACGAACGTATGAAAATGGAACTTTGGGCTGAGGCACAAAAATCATTGAATACAACAGACACCAATACTGACATTGAACTGACTTTGATTTTATTAAACAAAAATACAAGTATTCCGTTAATTTTAACCAATGCAAACGACAGCATCATTGACGGAAGAAACATCGACCCGTTGTTATTAAACAATCCGGAAAAATCTGTTGCCTTGATTAACAACTTTAAAAACGAAAACACTCCTATCAAAATTGAATATGACGAAGGAAAATACAACTATTTATATTACGGCAACTCCCCTTTAATCAATAAATTAAAGTACTATCCCATTGCATTATTGCTAATCATTTTGTTATTTGCATTATTGGTTTTCAATTTTTATAAAACTTCTAAAATTGCCACCCAAAACAAACTTTGGGCCGGAATGGCAAAAGAAACCGCTCATCAAATTGGTACTCCTTTATCGTCATTAATTGGTTGGTTAGAAATTATGAAAGCCAACAATTATGATGAGACGATCATTTCTGAAATTGAAAAAGACATTCAACGTTTACAAACCATAACAGATCGATTTTCAAAAGTGGGATCAGAACCGATTTTGGAAGAGAAAGACATCGTTGCAGAGACAAAAAATTCATTTGATTATTTACAATCCCGTTTTTCAAAACAAGTTGAATTTTCATTTTCAGCACCTGATAAAGAAATCATGGTTTTCTTAAATCCGGCACTTCACAGTTGGACTATTGAAAACCTCATCAAAAACTCGGTGGATGCTATGAAGGGCAAAGGTGTTTTGGATGTGAATATCATTGAAATTGAGAAAGAAGTAAACATTTATATTTCTGATTCAGGAAAAGGAATTCCGAAAAACCAATTCAAAAAGATTTTTGAACCCGGTTATACCACCAAAAAACGCGGCTGGGGTTTAGGGCTTTCCTTAACCAAACGCATTGTTGAAGAATACCACAAAGGAAAAATCAGAGTACAACATTCGGATGTGGGAAAAGGAACAACAATGTTGGTTAGTTTTAAAAAGGCATAAAAATATCCCGAGTTCATCGGGATGTTTTTTATAATTGATTTTGGATTTTTAAAACCGTTGCTTCAAATTCTTCTTTACTCAAAGTTACTTTCCGCTGAAATCGCATATCATCCATTTCTTGTAGCGGAATTAAATGCACATGAACGTGTGGCACTTCCAAACCGACAACAGCTAAACCAATTCGCTTACACGGAATTGCTTTTTCTAAAGCAAGGGCAATAGTTCTTGAAAATTGCAGTAAAGCCAAATAATGGTCTTCCTCCATTTCAAACAGCTTGTTGATTTCTTGTTTTGGAACACAAAGTGTGTGACCAATAGCATTGGGATTGACATCCAAAAAAGCAATGAAATTTTCATTTTCTGCTATTTTATAAGATGGAATCTCGCCGTTGATTATTTTGGTAAAAATGCTCGCCATGGTTCGCTATTTAATCTCTTGAAACTTCTAAAATTTCAAATTTTAAGACACCGTTTGGCACGGTGATTTCGGCAACATCACCAACTGATTTGCCTAATAAACCTTTACCAATTGGAGACGTAACAGAAATTTTTCCGGTTTTTAAATCGGCTTCACTTTCTGCAACTAAAGTATATTTCATCTCCATGCCGTTGGCTTGGTTTTTAATTTTTACGTTAGACAGCACCAATGCTTTTGTTAAGTCCAATTGTGACTCATCAATCAATCTGGCGTTAGCATATATTTCTTCCATTTTAGAAATTCTCATTTCTAATAAACCTTGAGCTTCTTTTGCTGCATCATATTCGGCATTTTCAGACAAATCTCCTTTATCACGAGCTTCTGCAATGGCTAGAGATGCTTTAGGACGTTCCACATGTTTTAGATGTTCTAACTCGTCTTTTAATTTTTTTAATCCTTCTGCGGTATAATAAGATACTGTACTCATAATATATTCGTTTATATAAATAGAAAAAATCCCACTTGCACGGGATTTCTCTCTACAAAGATAGTATTTTTAATTTTATTTTAATTTTTTTCGTCCCTTCGAACAATACAAAGTTAATTAAATTAAATTTGTTTTCATTTCCTTTAACCAATTTTTAAAATGAGAAAAGCGATTTTAGTACTTATTTTTAGTTTCACGCTATTAAATTGTGACAGCGACGGGTTTAACAACAACAATCCGTATCTGCCCAATTATAGTTTTTCGTTTGATGTCAACATAAATTTGCCTTCTTACAGTCAACTGCAATTTGTGAGCAATGCCGTTTTAATCACACAACCTGGTGTTGGAGTGAATGGCATTATCGTTTTTAATACGGGAAGTGGTTTTAATGCTTTTGATGCAGGTTGTCCAAACCAACCTTTGACATCCTGCTCTACGATGACCATCAATGGCATCAATGCGGTTTGTCCGTGTGATAATGTGGAATACAGTTTGTTCACCGGTCTTGGAGGATTGCAATATCCTTTAAAAAGATACCGCGTGGAAGTATTGGGAAATATTATAAGAGTTTATAATTAACAAAAAACCCTGATTTCAAGATCAGGGTTTTCAATAGTCTATTATTAAAACAGCAAGGTCAAACCAACCAAAAAGTTAATTCCCGCTTGCGGATAAAAACCGGCTCCTTCTATCGTTGAAATCGTTCCGGGGTTTGAAAAATCATCGTCATAAGTATAGAAATACCCATTGCTCTCATATTTTAAATTGAAAATATTATTCACTAGAGCATTAAATCGCATGGTTTTAAAAACCTTATTGAAGTTGATTTCATAAGAAACATTCAAATCGTTCACAAAGTAGCTATCTAATTTTGAACTTTCAGCATCGATATTACCCATATATTGTTCTCCAACAAATTTAGATAAGAAAGAAAGCTGTAAGTTTTTTAACGGCATAAAGGTCAATCGATTCGCGGCAATAAAGTTGGGTGAAAAAGCAATGTTAGTAGTACCTAAATTCTCTAGAACACCATCACGTTGAAAAACAAAATCTTGGTTTTTGTTTTGACTTAAAGTGACATTAGGTTGTAAAAACCATTTTTCAGTTAATTTCAGTGTAACATCAACCTCCAATCCAATTCTGTAACTATCGCCACTGTTTGCTCGAATTGGAGCTCCCACATCATTTAATTCGCCCGTCAACACCAATTGATCTTTGTATTTCATAAAATAACCATTCACATTTAATTGTGTTTTTTCCGTCGCATGTCGCCATCCTAATTCAACATCATGCAATTGCTCCGGTCTTGGATTGCCGTTTTCATAATCATTACGATTCGGCTCTCTGTTGGCTTGTGCATAAGATAAGTAAAAATTATTTTTTTGATTTAAAGTATAAGTAACCCCCGCTTTTGGATTGAAAAAATGGAACGTATCATCAACAATTCCCGTTTCGGCACCATTGGCTGTGAAATTTACATTTCGGTATTGAATATCACCAAACAAACGCCATTTTTCAGTTAATTGATAGTTTAGTTTAGAAAATAAATTGATGTCTCTTTTTGTTGAAAAATCATCATAGTAGCGGTCTCTAATTTCACTTTGCGAGGCATAACGTGCCCAAATGATTTCACCAAAGTGAGCACCTTCATAGTTGTTGATGCCTCCACCTAAAATTAAATCTACCTTTTCTTTTTTATAATTGGCCGAAAAAGTAGTCCCATAAAAATCATTGTCTAGCCAACGACGACGGATTAAATCGGTTCTGTTTATAATTTCTCCGCCAATTTCAACGGGCTCCAAACCATAGACTGCAAATCGTTGGTTTTGTCTGTATTGTTCAAAATAACCTCTCCCGATGGTATAATGAAAGGCTAAATTAGTGCTCCAATTGTCGCTCCATCGCTCATTCCAATGCAATTGGTAATGGTCTTGTTGGTAATTATCGGTTTCGTTATCATAAAATTTCATGTTGCCTTGGTCATCAAAATACATTCCCGCAACATTAAAGGTTCTGTTTTTTTGTCGTAATTCCGGGTCTTCTAAACCATACCAAGCTTGATAGGTTTTTTGATTGCCTCCAAAAACCAATCCTTTAATTAATGTGGTTTCGCCAACATATGTACCTTGCAAAAAATAGGATTTTAAATCAGAAAAAGCCCTGTCAATATAACCATCAGAATAAATAGTGGATAATCTTCCAGCAATCTCAAATTTATCATTCATCAATCCGGTACTGAATTTCAAAGTGTGTTTTCTGGTGTTAAAACTTCCGAAAGAGTTGGAAATTTCTCCATTGGCTTCTTGAGCATAGGAATCCGTTAAAATATTCAAACTGGCTCCAAAAGCTCCCGCTCCATTGGTTGAAGTTCCAACACCGCGTTGTAGTTGTAAACTTTCAGTAGAACTGGCAAAGTCGGGCATGTTTACCCAAAATGTACCTTGACTTTCTGAATCATTGTAGGGAATTCCGTTGATGGTTACATTGACACGTGTCGCATCAGAACCACGCACTCGAATTCCGGTATATCCCACTCCGGCTCCGGCATCGGTTGTGGTAACAACTGACGGCAAATAATTCATCATAATCGGAATATCTTGTCCGAGGTTTCGCGATTGAAATTCTTTCTTGGTCAGATTGGAAAAGGTTACCGGTGTTTGTGCGGTTACACGAACTGCACCAACCAAAACCTCATCTAATGAAATTTCTTTTGCTTTGATGGTGTCATTAACGGTTTCTTGTGAAAATCCGGAAAAGGAATAAAAAAGTAAGCCTGCTATGAAATACCTGCTAAGTGACCTTGAGCCATTTTGGCGATAATTGAATAAAGTTTTCATTCGTAAAAAATATACGAATAAAAGGGGTAATTATTCTTGGTTAAAAATTAAAATTGATACTCTTGACAGCAAAACAAACGTGCACTTTTGTTTTTTTGTCTAATCCCTAAACAGCATTACCTGTTCCAGGTTCGTTGGGTATGATCTCAGCTCGTTTTTTAGAGCACCCCTTTGAGACGGGGCAAAGATAGTAAAAAATTTCAATATCAAAAGGTAATGGGTTATCGGGCAACGAAAAGTTTTTTAGCCTCGTATTAAGCTGATAAAACGGATTTTTGATTCGTGATAAATTTAAAAATTAGCTTAAAAATCGGTCAATTGTATTTAGGGATTTACCAACTATTACCTAGTTACCCATTACCTTCTAAACATCTGGTCTCTTTCTGTTCTGTTTAATTTCTGAAGTCGTTCGTTTTTCCTTGATTCGTTTTTCGATTACGGAACGAGGGATTTTAGTAGGTTTTCTTTTTTTAGGAACAATCAAAGCGTTTTGAAGTAATTTTATAAATCGTTTGATTACAATTTCTTTGTTTTTTAGTTGGCTTCTGTCTTCGTCACAAGCTAAAATCAAAATGGATTCTGAAGTTAACTTTGTTTTTAATTTTTCTGAAATCAGCGTTTTCTCATCATCGGATAAACATTTGGACGCGAACAAATCAAATGAAAGCACCACTTTTGAGGAAACTTTATTTACGTTTTGTCCTCCGGCTCCACTACTTCTGACCGCTTTAAAAGTCAATTCCGTTATGATTTTTTCACTATCCATTATTGCGGTTGATGAGGGGCTTTTAATAAATCATTTACCGTTTTAACGGGATTAAAAGTAATTAGGGGTACTTCCACAAAAACAGTTAGCCATTTTGCCATGCCGCCATTCCACAATCCGGGTAATTCATAGGCTTTTAAATCTTTGCCGCCTTTATTTTTATAAACAATAAATCCGCTGTTATAATCTACAAATTGCATCAAATCAAATCGCGAACCTTTATAATTTCGAATACCACAAACCAAATCAACCGGATTAAAGTGGGTGGCACTTTCAAGAATTTTCGCCTGATGAGCATCCGCTGTATCAATTTGTGACGTTTCTACAATTTGTAAAAAAACCTGTCCTTTATTATTGGTTACCCAAAAAGGACCACCGCCGGGTTCGCCTTCGTTTTTTACCATTCCGCAAACTCGAATTGGTCGGTTGAGCAATTTATGAAGGTAATCTATTTTACTTTGTTTGGTAAACATTGCAAAATCATCACTTACCGTTATATTGAATTGTGTTTCTAAAAATTCTACCACTTCATAAATAGTATCCTTAGTAAGCTGATGAGCGTCTAATTCATTGAGGTAGTGAAATACTTTTTGTTGTTTTTCGAGCAAAACTCCGGCTAATGCTTTTTTGTACAAAGCAATGGTAGCTATGTGATTTTGGATAATATTATCTATGTTTTTGATGAATACCAAATCAGCATCTATTTGATTTAAATTTTCCAATAAAGCTCCGTGACCACCGGGCCTGAAAATTAAGTTGCCATTTTCATCCCGAAAAGGATTGTTCTTCATGTCAAAAGCGAGACTATCAGTTGCTTGATTTTGATAGGAATAATTGACGTTAATTCGAATTGAGTTTTGGTCTTCAATTTTAGGTTTTACTTTATCCACAATTGCATCAAAGGCTTTTTGATGTTCTTCTGAAATTGTAAAATGCACATAGGCTTTTGAACTAGAACTGCCATATATAGAAGCTTCAATGAGATGCTCTTCGATTGGCGTTGCAATATGGGTTGGATAGTGATGAAAGGGCAAAATCCCTTTTGGTTTGTTGGAAAAATTAAAGTCGCTTTCTGACAACATAGTTTTAATAAAAGCATAATCTTTCTTATCTTTTGACCATTGACTATATTCCGGATACTTGTCTTTGGTAGCTTTTAGAATTTCATTATAAAACGGAAATTTCTCCATTCCAATTAAAAAAAGCGTCACGTTTCTAGCTTTTTTTCTATTGACATAGGCATTGATACTCTCGGTTTCCGGATTGAAATCGTGTAAAAACTCCAATAAAAATTTAAACATTCTACTAGCGGCTCCTGATGCGGGTACAAACTTTTTGAGTTTTAAATGTTCTTTTTTGGAGTCAAATAAATTAGAAAAATAATTGGCTCCTTCTGCAGAAAGTGTTTCAATACCATCGCCAATTTTTGCAACTCTATTCAATGCTGCATGAGGAATACCCTCTTTCAAAAAAGCAACTTGCTTGATAATCTTTGAAACAGAAACGGTATGGTGGTAGAGTTGGACAAAATCTTTAGAAGTAAATCCAAATGCTTTTGCTTGTTTTAATTCGTCTATAATAGCAATGGCTTTATTCAATCTCACTTCTTTTGTCCCAGAGATTTTTATATAAGGTTTTTTCAAATCAATTAACGCTTTTTCAAATTGTAGCAGCGTTTGCTCTCTATTTTCAGGACGATCTCTCAAATCATCTTTTTGCCATGGCACATCAACATCTGTAAGCAAAAAAAGATCATAGTTGTGTTCTCTGGCTGCTTGTTCTAAAACTGTTCCTGTTTTGCCATAATACAAATCGGAAAAGACTTTAGTAACTAGTAAAGTAGTATCCACAAACAAAACTTGATTTGCCGTGTGTAAGGCTTCATTTTCCAATTTAATTTGACCAATGGCAATGGGTAACAAATCGTCTTCTGTACAAATTTGCTTGGAACTGTCCCATTTTTGCTGCAAATAATCACGAGCAAATTCAGGAATCCAAGTGGTTGTATAGTGTTTTGCCAACTGTTTTGCTAACGTTGTTTTTCCGGTACTTTCAGGACCGTATAAAGCAATTTTTATAATTTCGGTTGGTTCTTGTTTAAGTGCTTCTTCCATTCGATATAGCCAAAAATGGCAATAATTGTGAAAATTAAATATTGGATACTGGTAAAGGTATATCCTTTAAAAAAATACAATGGAACTGAAATTACATCACCTATAATCCAAAAAATCCAATGTTCTATTTTTCGTTTAGCCATGAGCCACATACCAACAAAAAATAATCCGGTGGTTAATGTGTCAACATAACTGTACCAAGTTGTAAATTTATCAAAAAAATCATAGATAACTACTACAGCAATGATTGTTAAAACAAAGATAACGCAGCTCCAAATTTTTTCTATTCTTGAAATTGACGCAATTGGAAATTGAATTTCATCTCCTTTTTTACGTGACCAATGGTACCAACCGTAAACACTCATGATGGAATAATAACAATTGATTATCAAATCACCTAAAAGTTCCCACTGCCACAACAAATAAATAAAAATGGTGGTACTGACAATTCCTGTTGGAAAAACCAGTATGTTGTCTTTTTTGGCATACCAAACACTTGCTAAACCAAACAAAACACCCACAATTTCAAGAACGATAGCGGTGGTTGTATACTCATTATATTGGGAAAATAAAAACTCAATCATGATTAAAAAAATTAGGATTGTTTTCAAAAGCTGTTCCAATCACCACCAAATCTGCTCCGTGATCAAAGGCCTCTTGAATTTCCTTGTGGCTTCTAATGCCGCCACCAACAAGTAATGGAACAGAAATAGCAGCCGTTACTTTCCGAATCATTTCCAATGGAACGGCTAATTTTGCTCCGCTACCGGCTTCTAAATAAATGAGTTTGTTTCCTAAGTAGGTTCCGGCTACGGCAGTTTGACAAACGTAATCGCAATTATTTCTGCTTAGTGGTTTGGTTTTGCTGACTTGTTCCACAGCTGTTTCACTCCCACTTTCAATCAAAATATAGCCTGTAGAAATTACCTCTAAAGCTGTTTTTTTCAAAATCGGCACTGCATTCACTTGATGGTCGATTAAATAATCGGAATTTCTTCCGGAAATTAAACTCAAGAACAAAATAGCATCGGCATGCTCAGAAATTTGTGATGGATTGCCGGGAAATAAAATGATGGGTAGTGTAACTTTTTCTTTTAACCTTTGAATCAATGTATCCATAATTTGATTGGAAACGCTACTACCGCCCACAAAAACATGAGTTGCCGGTGAAAGTTGGATTTTCTCAATAAGCGTTGGCAAATTATTCAACACTATTTTATCAGGATCTAAGAGTATTGCAATTAATTTTCTGTTGTCGCTCTTGGCTTGAACTATTTCTTGGTAGTAGTTTTTCATAGTTCTTTTTCCCATAACCAAACTAACGTATAGTTTTCAATTTCAGTAAAATACACCTCAAAAGGAATTTTTAGATCGTTAAAGTCCAATAAAGCGGTAGTGTTTTGATCCTCCATTTCAAAAGGACTCACAAAAATATGATCTTTGAAACTAATTCCCACTTCGTTTCTCACTTTAAAAACCGCTTCTTTCACGCCCCAAATGACAGTCAGTTTACTAACATAATCTGATGAATTTTCATCACAGTGATAGACAAAAGGTTCTTCGGCAAATTTACGAGCAATCTTTTTTATCAAATCACGCCGCAATTCCAAATCGATACCGCAATTTTTATTTGACAATATTATAGTAGAAAATTCAAAAGAATGCGATATAGAAATATGAGTACCGTCTTTTAAGTTGGGTTTCCCAAATGCATCATAATACAAATCATAATCGGTATAACCGGCGTGTTGCAACAACATTCTTACGGCTAAAAATCCTTTTTGATGGCTTTCTGATTTCATGTTTTCTAATCGAGCCAACGAAATATCTTTTAATGAAACGGCTCGAAACAATGCATCAAACGATTCAGAAATCTTCCAAACATAAACATTGGTAAAAGTGTCAACAACAATTCTTTGAAAAAAAGGCATAATAAAAAAGGCAATATCAATTTGTATTTCAAAACTTTAGCAAACTAAACAAATCACAAAAAATGGTAAAAGCTTTTTAAAATAGTAGCTAATTCCGTAAGTTTGCAAAAAATTTTAGCTAATATAACTAATTTATAGATGAGTACACAAACATTGCCATTTGTAGCGTTCAAAGTGAAAGACATTTCATTAGCCGCTTGGGGAAGAAAAGAAATTGAATTGGCCGAAGCAGAAATGCCGGGCTTAATGGCACTTCGTGAAGAATACGGAGACAGTCAGCCTTTAAAAGGAGCTCGTATAGCGGGATGTTTACACATGACGATTCAAACAGCTGTTTTAATTGAAACGTTAATCGCTTTAGGTGCAGAAGTTACTTGGAGTTCCTGTAATATATTTTCTACTCAAGACCATGCTGCCGCTGCAATTGCTGCTGAAGGTATTCAAGTATATGCATGGAAAGGATTAAACGAAGTAGATTTTGATTGGTGTATTGAACAAACCTTATTCTTTGGTGAAGACAGAAAACCATTGAACATGATTTTGGATGATGGTGGTGATTTAACCAATATGGTTTTTGATAAATACCCGGAATTGATTAGTGGAATCAAAGGACTTTCTGAAGAAACAACTACAGGAGTTCACCGTTTGTATGAAAGAATGAAAAACGGAACGTTACATATTCCTGCTATCAACGTTAACGATTCGGTTACTAAATCAAAATTTGATAACAAATACGGTTGTAAAGAATCTGCTGTTGATGCGGTACGTCGTGCAACAGACATCATGTTAGCCGGAAAAAGAGTAATCGTTTGTGGTTATGGTGATGTTGGAAAAGGAACAGCAGCTTCGTTTAGAGGTGCAGGTTCGATTGTAACTGTAACTGAAATTGATCCAATTTGTGCTCTTCAAGCGGCCATGGATGGTTTTGAAGTTAAAAAATTAGATACGGTTATCAAAACCGCGGATATTGTAATTACTACAACCGGTAATAAAGACATTGTTGTTGGAAAGCATTTTGAACAAATGAAAGATAAAACTATCGTTTGTAATATTGGTCACTTTGACAATGAAATTGACATGGCTTGGTTGAACGAAAACCATGGTGCTTCAAAAATCGAAATCAAACCTCAAGTTGATAAATATACTATCAACGGAAATGACATCATCATTTTGGCTGAAGGCCGTTTGGTAAACTTAGGTTGTGCTACAGGTCACCCAAGTTTTGTAATGAGTAATTCATTCACCAACCAAACTTTGGCTCAAATTGAATTGTGGACCAATAGTGAAGCCTACAAAAATGAAGTGTATATGTTACCAAAACATTTAGATGAAAAAGTGGCGGCTTTACATTTAGCTAAATTAGGCGTTGAATTGGAAACATTAAATGAAGAACAAGCAGCTTATATTGGTGTGGAAGTTCAAGGACCTTATAAACCGGAGTATTATAGATACTAGTATTAAGATATAAGTATTAAGACAGAACCCTTGCTGTAAAGTGAGGGTTTTTTTGTAGATATTCCCCAAAAAAAAGCTGCTCATTTCTGAACAGCTTTTTAAACTTTAAATAAGTTGGTTAGTTTTTGTTAACGATAACAATTGCTCCTTCAGACCATTTTTTAACTTGAGCAACTCTACTATCTGTATAATCTACTTCTGTTAAATCCATTCCTGACCAAAACAACCATTTTCCGATTTTCTTCCCTTCATTATATTGACCCATGGCAACTTTTTTACCATTCTCATCATAAGATACCCATTGACCGTGAACTTTTCCGTCTTTATAAAAACCTTCTTGTTGCACTTGTCCATTGTCATGATAAAATGTAGATTTTACCATTTGATCCACTACTTCATGTTTTACATTAGCATCTTGTGCTGAAATAACCCCTGAAACTACTAGCATTGCTGCGATAAATAACTTTTTCATACTCTTTCTTTTTTAAGTAGGTTAACATTAACACAACAAATATAAAAATTAATTTACAATAAAAAAACAATTTGGTAACAATTTGGTAACATTAGATGAAAACTTAACATTGGAAAATTGAAAAGGCAAGAGCCAATAGCCAAAAGGCAAAAGTTTAGAGGTAGCATATGTATATAAATGATTTTTTAGCTGTAACAATCTTTACTATTACATAGACTACTTTTGGCTTTTGACTATTGCCTATTGGCTAATGGCTTTTCAAAAAAAAAATCAAAATTCTTCAAACAAAATAGTACTTTTGCAACTCAAAAAATTTCGAATCAAAATGTACAGAAGTCATACTTGCGGAGAATTAAACAGTTCGCACATCAATACAGAAGTTACCTTAGCCGGATGGGTGCAAAAATCACGTGATAAAGGATTTATGAATTGGGTAGATTTACGCGATCGTTACGGCATCACACAATTAATTTTTGATGAAAGCCGTACCGAAAAATCCGTTTTTGAAGCCGCTAAAACATTGGGTCGAGAATTCGTGATTCAAGTAAAAGGAACTGTGATCGAACGCGAAGCAAAAAACAAAAACATTCCAACAGGAGATATTGAAATTTTAGTTTCTGAATTAAGGATTTTAAATGCCGCTCAACTTCCACCTTTCACCATCGAAGACGAAACCGATGGCGGCGAAGACATCCGCATGAAATACCGCTATTTAGATATTCGTAGAAATCCGGTAAAAAATTCCCTGATTTTCCGTCATAAAGTGTCTATGGAAGTTCGAAATTATTTGTCTAAACAAGGTTTTTGCGAAATCGAAACACCTTATTTAATCAAGTCTACTCCGGAAGGTGCAAGAGATTTTGTGGTGCCAAGCAGAATGAACGAAGGACAATTTTATGCGTTACCGCAATCACCACAAACCTTTAAACAATTATTGATGGTAGGCGGAATGGATAAATATTTCCAAATCGTAAAATGTTTTAGAGACGAAGATTTGCGTGCCGACCGTCAACCGGAATTCACACAAATCGATTGCGAAATGGCATTTGTAGAACAAGAAGACATTTTAAATGTTTTTGAAGGATTGACCCGTCATTTACTAAAAGAAATCAAAGGTGTTGAAGTAGATAAATTTCCGAGAATTACCTACGATTATGCCATGAAAACCTACGGAAACGACAAACCGGACATTCGTTTTGATATGAAATTCGGAGAGTTAAACGCCGTTGCTCAACATAAAGATTTTCCGGTATTCAATTCAGCCGAATTAGTAGTTGGAATTGCCGTTCCCGGCTGTGCATCCTACTCCAGAAAAGAAATTGATGCGTTAATCGATTGGATAAAACGTCCGCAAATCGGTGCAACCGGAATGGTGTATGTAAAATATGAATTAGACGGAAGTCTAAAATCGTCCGTCGATAAATTTTATGACGAAGCCGATTTAAAAAAATGGGCCGAAATCACCAACGCCAAACCCGGCGATTTAATTCTAATTCTTTCCGGAAAAGCCGATAAAACCAGAACACAATTATCGGCACTTCGTATGGAAGTTGCCACTCGTTTAGGCTTGCGAAAACCAGACGAATTTGCTCCACTTTGGGTAGTCGATTTTCCATTGTTGGAATGGGACGAAGATTCGCAACGCTACCACGCAATGCACCATCCGTTCACTTCGCCAAAACCGGAAGATATGAAACTCATTGAAACCGAACCGGGAAAAGTACGTGCAAATGCCTATGATATGGTGTTAAACGGAAACGAAATCGGTGGTGGTTCTATCCGTATTCACGACCGTGATTTACAAAGCAGAATGTTCTCGTTGTTAGGATTTTCTCCTGAACAAGCCGAAAACCAATTCGGATTCTTGATGAATGCCTTCCAATTCGGAGCACCGCCACACGGAGGTTTAGCGTTCGGATTAGACCGTTTAGTGGCTATTTTAGGTGGACAAGAAACCATTCGTGATTTCATTGCTTTCCCAAAAAACAACAGCGGTCGCGATGTCATGATTGATGCTCCTTCAACAATTGACGAAGCCCAATTAAACGAGTTGCACATCAAATTAAATCTAAAATAGACTTATGAAATACGTCATCCGCATCTTATTTTTCATCATCGTTGGTTTTATTTCCTATGGCTTTTACATTAAAAATACCGTTGGTCAAGAAGGTGATAAATGGGTGGGCATTGGCGTTTTACTTACAGCTTTAGTCCTGATGCCCATTTTTTTATGGCATCGATATAAAAACAAGAAATTAGAAGACTATAGTTTTAAATTTGACAATAAAAAAGGTGAAAATGCTGAAAATCAATAATTTTCACAAAAAAGTAACATTGTTTTAACATTCGTAATCAATTAAAGACTACCTTTGACCATTATTAATTATTTTTTTATTACACAATGCGTACAGGTACAGTAAAATTTTTCAATGAGTCTAAAGGTTACGGATTCATCACAGATGAAGAAACCGGAAAAGACATCTTCGTTCACGCAACCGGAATTAAAGCTGAAGAGCTTAAAGAAGGTGACAGAGTTCATTACGAAGAAGAAGAAGGTAGAAAAGGTAAAGTAGCAGCTCAAGTAGCTGTGATCGAATAATATATATTATTTAGATTACCGAATGAATGGTTAACGTCTCGATTGCTCGAGACGTTTTTTTTATTTTAAAGAACACGGATTAAAATAATTAGAAAAATCTAAAAAATATTTTTTGGGGTTCAGGCTTTCCACTTCATACCCTAACACAATTTGTGCTTCAGTAAAAATTCTGCTAACTTTACAACTTATTGCCTAGTAAACAGAACCCAACTTTCCATGAACTACCAATTCAGAAAAGCCACCACCACCGATGCTCCACAAATCTGGACCATCTTACAAAATGCCATTCTTCGTAGAAAAGCCGACGGCAGCAACCAATGGCAAGACGGTTATCCCAACCCACAAATCATTCAACAAGACATTGAAAAAGAAATTGGTTATGTACTCACCGATGGAGAAATTATTGTGGGTTATTCTGCCGTTTTAATCAATGACGAACCGGAATATGATAACTTGCAAGGCGAATGGTTGACTACAAGTGATTTTGTTGTTTTTCATCGTGTGGCGATTGCTCAAAACTATATCGGTCAAAACTTGTCTAAAAAAATGATAGATTTTATTGAAGAATTTGCTTTGGCCAACAACATCCACAGCTTGAAAGCCGATACCAACCACGATAATTATGCCATGATGAACATCTTTGAAAAATCAGGTTTTGTGTTTTGTGGCATTGTGCATTTCAGAGGAAGTCCGAGACGAGCATATGAGAAGGTGTTGTAAGTTGTCTGTTATCGGTTGTCTGTTGTATCGGTTGTCGCTTGCAGTTAACTGTTTATCTTGCCTCTTTCTTCTTTCTTCTATTCTCTATTTTCTATTTTCTTATCAACATTAACATTCGTTCGTTTCTGCAAACAGCAACAATCCACTAACTTTACCACATGTATGCTTTAGTAGATTGTAACAATTTTTATGCTTCGTGCGAACGTGTTTTCCAACCGCAACTGAATGGAAAACCCATTGTTATTTTGTCTAACAACGACGGTTGCATCATCTCCCGCAGCGACGAAGCCAAAGCGTTAGGCATCCCGATGGGAGCACCTGAATTCAAAATACGCGACGAACTCAAACAAAAAAATATCACCGTTTTTTCTTCCAACTATGCGTTGTATGGCGATTTGAGTAGTCGAGTAATGGCAATTTTAGGCCAATTCACACCCAATATAGAAGTGTATAGCATCGATGAAGCCTTTCTAAACTTTGACGGCATGACCATTCCGGATTATCAACACTACGGTTTAGATATGAAAAAGCGAACGATGAAATGGTTGAGTATTCCGGTTTCTGTTGGCTTCGCTCCTACCAAAGCATTGGCAAAAGTAGCCAACAAAATTGCCCGAAAATTTCCAAAACAAACCTTGGGAAGTTATGTAATCGACACCGAAGAGAAGCGGATCAAAGGTTTAAAATGGACCAAAATTGAAGACGTTTGGGGTATCGGTTTTCGGTTAACAAAAAAAATGAAGGCACAAAATATTCATACCGCTTACGATTTTACCTTACCACACAACGAAGCATTTATTAAAAAAGAAATGGGTGTGGTGGGCAACCGCTTGCGATCGGAATTATTAGGTCAATCCGTCTTAGAACTCGAGGAACCAAAAGACCGAAAAAACATTGCCATCACCCGAAGTTTCGAAGGCAACATCACCACATTTACCGAGATGAAAGAACGCGTTTCTACATTCGCTACCGTTTGTGCGGAGAAACTTCGCAAACAAAAATCCTGTTGCTATGGCGTGATTTTATATTTGCGAAAAGACAAATACAAAGTCGATAAACCGAAATATAATTTTTATAAAATGGAAACCTTGCCTTTTGCGAGTAATTCCGGTATTACCATCAGTGCAATAGCTGTAAAAATGTTGAAAGAAATTTTTGAAGAAGGCGAAATTTACAAAAAAGCAGGAGTGATTGTCACGCAAATTATTCCGCAAGATCAAAAACAATTTAACTTGTTTGAAGAAGAAAATCCGAAACACCAAAAAATCATGGAAGTGATGGATGCCTTTCACAAGAAAACCGGCGAACGCAAAATACGATTGGGCAATCAGGATTTGCAACGCACTTGGAAAATGAAACAGAATTTACTTTCACCAAAATACACGACGGACATCCGCGATATTTTTAAAGTAAATTGTCACTAATCCTTTATTTTGCGAACTTTGTGACGTCTTAGCAAACTTTGCAGTTAAAAAATATGTCAAAAAATAAACTTACTTTTTTTCGTCCTGATTTGGACAATCCAATTGAACTTCCGTTTATAACAGCAGGAATCAAAGCCGGTTTTCCATCTCCTGCAGCCGATTTTGATGAAACAAAAATCAGTTTGGATGCCGTTTTGGTCAAGAATCGTGAAGCTACTTTTTATGCGAAAGCTTCTGGCACCTCCATGACCGGAGCCGGAATAGACGATGGTGACATTTTAGTCATTGACCGAAGTTTAGAACCCCGAAAGAACAAAGTAGCTGTATGCTTATTGGATGGTGAATTTACTGTAAAACGAATCAAAGTAAGCAAAGAAGAAATGTTTTTGATGCCGGAAAATAAAGCTTTTGAACCCATCAAAATCACAGATGAAAATCAGTTAATCATTTGGGGAATTGTGACGTATGTGGTGAAAAAAATATAGTAGAAAAGTAAAAATTTTACGCTTGAATGGAATAATTCAAAATTCAGCTTACATGAGAAATAAAACAAAAAACTTCTAAATTGTTAACTAGTGTAAATTGTCAGCAAAAAGCGTAATGCTTTAGATAAAAACTAAGAGAGTGTTTATAAAATCTTTTATCTTTTAACCCGTTGGGTGTAATTAAATTTTCAAATAATTTTACCACTAATTCACCAATTTTTTTGACTAATTATTCGATTAAATTCGAATTTTCATCAAAGATGAACAAATTATTGCATTTACTAAATTTATAATTTGTGAATTCGTGGCAAAAATATCCAGAATACTATTGAATTAAATAATTACACCCAACGGGTATCTTTTAATTTTCAACTAAATACTCTCATCAATCATTTTAATAGCTTCCATAAAATCAATTCCTTTAACTTCTTCAAAAAAATCAATTTCATTCTCATGAGGAAGAAAATCAGAAATGATGCGTACAATGAAATCTTGAGGTTTTTTTAAAAACATAAAGGTATAATCTTCCATGTTAATTATGGTTTGATTAGACAAATCGGTTGTTCTTACAAATTTATCCGAAGTAATTGAGGCTAAACTTGGAAGTTTTGTTTTGGGTTCATCAACAATTGATGCACCATTTTCAAACAATCCTCCTTCATAACCATACAATGAAGAATTTGTAATTTCAATCGGTTTTCCAAAGCCTAAATGTATCGGTAATTTACTTTCTTTACCAACAATAGCAGCAAACCCTATTAAAACACAAACATCGCTTTGTGGTAATTGCATCAATGCTTTGGCAGTACTTTCTCTTCCAATGCCAGAAATTACAACTTCATAATCATGCTTTAAATTTGATATACGAGACAATGCACTGAGTACTTTCTCTTGTTCTATTTTCATTGGAGTCAGGATGAGGACATTCATTATATTCAATTGATTTTAGGAAGTTCATTAAATAAAAAGTGTGGCTTAAAATAAACGAAATACAAATATTATATTTAATAATTGATTTATCGATTGATTTCATTTTTAATCATTTATAGGATAAAATGAGTCTTTAACTTGTACTTTCTAAAACAGTAATTTACTAAACTTTCGTAATTATTAACCCAACAATACAAATACCGTACAAATTTAAAAACAAAAAATCCTTAACTAGCTTATTTAAAACTGATTAAGGATTTTTAAAGTACCCGGAGTGGGAATCGAACCCACACACCTAAGTACACGAGTTTGAGTCGTGCGCGTCTACCAATTCCGCCATCCGGGCATAAGGATGCTTATTTGTGGGTGCAAATGTAAATAATTTTTTGACATACTTTCAAGAAAAATGTGCAAAAATTGCTTTACAAGTTGATTTTTATTTCTAAATTTGCACCTCGTTTCGGCGACACACAACTAACTAACTACACCCGAGGCGTTTACATATGTTTTGTTTTAGTAGAATTCTGAAGCCGAATTGTATGGAGCGTAGCGGAGTAATAACAACGAATTAAAATGTCACACAACGAACCGGAAGCAAAGATATTTGCTTGTTCACAAAGTGTCTATCTAGCGGAACAAATAGCTAAAAACTATGGCATTCCACTAGGTAAAGTTACGTTCTCACATTATAGTGATGGCGAATTTCAACCTTCTTATGAAGAGTCAATTCGTGGATTACGGGTTTTTATTGTTTGTTCCACTTTTCCAAGTGCAGATAATTTAATGGAGTTATTATTGATGATTGATGCTGCAAAAAGAGCATCAGCCCGACATATTACTCCGGTTATTCCTTACTTTGGATGGGCAAGACAAGACAGAAAAGACAAACCAAGAGTGCCAATAGGTGCAAAATTAGTAGCCAAATTATTGGAAACTGCCGGAGCTACCCGAATCATGACCATGGATTTACATGCTGATCAAATTCAAGGTTTCTTTGAAAAACCGGTTGACCATTTGTTTGCTTCCACCATTTTCTTGCCTTATGTAAAAAGTTTGAATTTGGAGAATTTGACAATCGCTTCACCGGACATGGGTGGTTCCAAAAGAGCTTATGCCTATTCTAAATTTTTAGAATCGGATGTGGTAATCTGTTACAAACAACGAAAAGTAGCCAACGTGATTGATACTATGGAGTTGATTGGCGAAGTAAAAGGCAGAAACGTAATTTTGGTAGATGACATGATTGACACCGGAGGAACATTAGCAAAAGCAGCTGACCTAATGATTGAAAAAGGAGCTTTAAGTGTTCGTGCCATTTGTACGCATGCTATTTTATCAGGTGATGCGTATGAAAAAATTGAAAAATCGCAATTGAGCGAATTGATAGTAACCGATTCTATTCCTTTAAAGAAAGAATCCAACAAAATAAGAGTGGTGAGTTGTGCTCCACTTTTTGCAGAAGTAATGCACATGGTGCAACACAACAATTCCATTAGTGGAAAATTTTTAATGTAAAAGCAGTAGGCTATAAGCAATAAGCCACCCTAATTACTTTAAAATTCGGCATAAAGCCTAAAGCTTATTGCCCAAAGCAAAGAATTATTATTAACTATATATTATTTACAATGAAATCGATTACGATTAAAGGATCAGAAAGAGAAAGCGTAGGCAAAAAGGCAACGAAGGCCGTACGTGATGCTGGAATGGTTCCTTGCGTTATTTACGGAGGAGATCAACCAGTACATTTTACTGCAGAAGAAAAAGCATTTAAAAACTTGGTTTACACTCCAAACGCACACACAGTAGTGATTGAATTGGAAAATGGTAAAAAAGCAGATGCTATTCTTCAAGACATTCAGGTACACCCGGTGTCTGACAAAATTTTACACGTTGACTTTTACCAATTAAAAGACGACAAAGAAATCACTATGGAAATCCCTGTTAAAGTTACAGGTACTTCTCCAGGTGTTCTTGCCGGTGGTGTATTACGTTTAAACCAACGTCGTTTAAAAGTAAAAGCATTACCAAAAAACCTTCCTGATTTTGTAGAAGCTAACATCTCTGAATTAGAAATGGGTAATAAATTATATGTAACTAAATTGGTTACTAATAATTTCAAATTAATACACCCTGACAACACTGTTGTGGCTCAGGTGAGAATCTCTCGTGCAGCTATGAAAGCCGCTCAAGAAGCTGCAAAAGCAGAAAAAGGTGGAGCAAAAAAGAAAAAATAATTTCATTTTTAGCAATACAAAAAGCATCGGTTTACGCCGGTGCTTTTTTTATGTTATTCATTTCCATTTTTAAAGCTGATAAACTAAATAAAGCTGACAATAGAAACTTTTGTACTTTTGCATCATGAGCAATTGGATTACCTCTTTTTTTAAACCTACTAAACCCGCTACACCATCGGATATGAAAAAATTCTTAATTGTTGGACTAGGAAACATCGGTGCCGACTACGTAAATACACGCCATAATATAGGTTTTAAAATTGTTGAATTTTTAGCCAAAAAAGAACTCGTCCCTTTTGAAATCGTAAAACTGGGTGAAATTGCACAATTCAAAACAAAAGGCAGAACCATTTTACTTCTTAAGCCTAACACCTACATGAATCTAAGTGGAAAAGCAGTTCATTATTGGATGGAAAAAGAAAATATAGCTAAAGAAAATGTTTTGATAATTACTGACGACTTGAATTTGAGTTTTGGAACGATCCGAATTAAAGCTAAAGGTAGCGACGGCGGACACAATGGTTTAAAAAGCATTCAAAGTATTCTCGGCACTACCGAATATCCTCGATTTCGTTTTGGAATCAGTGATGCCTTCAAAAAAGGAAGACAAGTAGATTATGTTTTAGGAGAATGGGACGAACAAGAAAAAAATCTTTTACCGGAACGCTTAACTATTGCGTCAGATGTAATAACTTCTTTTGTATTATCAGGATTACAAAATACAATGAATGATTTTAATGGAAGATAAACGGCATCACTTTTGACTAGGTTTAAAAAAATAGCATCATGAAAAAACTAGTATTTACTACTTTACTGCTTAGTCTTTTAAGTTGCAAAAGCTCAAATTTCGGCATCATTGAAAATAAAATAAAAATGGTTGGAAACTGTCCGGAAGACGGAACGTGTAATCTTGTCCTTTTTAAAAATAAAAAACTAAAAATCCTAACCGACGATTTAGGCAGCTTATACTTTTCATTAGCGGATAATAATGACACTCATGTTTTTCATTACCAATACCAACGAAACGTACCGGAAGAAGTTCAAGACGGCCACCATATTGAAGAAGTATATTGGGAAATTAATACTGAAGTAATCAACTTAACAATTGAAAATGAAGCACTACAACAAACAAAAATGATTTTTGGAAGACATTGCTATTGTAAAGGTCAAGCCGGATTCTTTAAAGTAAGCTCAGGTTCACTTCAAATTATAAAAGCAACATCCGGTTATGAAGTGAGGAGTCATTTCAATATAAAAGAAGTACCACAAATTATCGATACAATTACCGGGATAGTGCAATAAAAAAAGGGTTGAAATTAAAAACTTCAACCCTTTTACTTTTATAAAATTGGAATTATTCTATTATAATTCGCTTTACCTCTTTTGTATTTCCAGATTTCACTGAAACTAAATAAACGCCTGTTTGAACATTTTGCAGTTGAATGGTTTCATTCATCCTGCCCACAGTGTTATAAGTAGTATTAAATAAAACCCTTCCTCTCATATCATAAACCGATACGTCAACAGGCTCTCCATTTGAATTATCCATTTGAAGCGTAAAAGTTCCATTATTTGGGTTCGGATACAAAACGAAATCAAACACTTTAGTATCTTCAACAGACAACGGAGCATTGATGCTACAAATATTTAAACTCCAATTCAAAACTGCCCCACCATCTTGATCAAACAAATCTTCAACTTGTAACGTCCATAAGCCTTGAGAATTTTGATTGTTAAAAGCACTTAAAGGTTGTTGAGGTAATATTACTCCTGACAAAGCAGGATTTGGTGTTGTTTGGCAAACTACTGCAGCCCCCGAGTCGTCAAAAGTTGCCGATACATTTTGAAAATTTGCACTACTTGTGCATTCAGTATTCATAAGCTGTACCTGTGTCCCAGATGGACTGATAAGCGTTACGATTATATCGTTTACCCAAGTGTGTGTTAATTGTAAATTCACAGAAATCTTTTGAATTAAAACATTTGAAACGGAAGGCACATTAAGTGTTGACGTAACCACAGATGTAACTGCAGGAATAACCACAGGAACATTTGTTGAAGCAATAGTGCCACAAAATACTGTTGAAAAAGAGAAAATGGTTGAAAAATTCCCTGAACATGCAGCATTCTTTGGTCTGACTCTCCAATATAAAGTAGTTGTATTAGAAACACTTGAAGCGGTATAACTTGGTGTTGTAGAAGAACCGCTCTCAATAATAGTAGTAAAATTTGAATCAGTAGCAATTTGTATGTCATAAGCGGTAGCTCCGGCTGAACTGTTCCATGAGAATGAAACATTACTCGGATTTATCCCTGTAGCTCCGTTTGCAGGCGATTGTAGTGTAACCGGCCCAAAGTTACCTTCTACTAAATTGAGGTAAAAATTCACCGTTCGGGTTTGAGCACCTGATGTTGCTGTTACTGCTAAGGTATAAAATCCAACAGGAGTTGATCCTGTAGTAACAACTTGCATTGTAACCGTTCCGTTTGCAGTAATTGAACTTGGCATAAATGTAACCGTAGCTCCTGTTGGCTGTCCCGTTACACTAAATGTTGTTGGTGATGAAAAGCCTGCGAAAGTAGTATAGGGGAAAGTATATGAAATCATATTACCTCTACATTCTGACTTGTTTTGTTCTCCTTCAACTCCTGAAAAACCAATTGCCATTGAACTAGGAGCAGCAGTAATTGTAAAATTTGTATTAGAAACATCATAAAAAATATTCCCGTGTCCCATAACCATAATTCGATTTTGAGAACCAACAATGTTGGGAACAGTAATAATTTCTGATCCATCATTTGGCACTTGACTAGCTAATAATGTTGGAAAAGTCGCACCTCCATTTGAAGACATATAAATATCAACAAAAGGTGTATTTACCCCATTTGTAGTAGTTCCGGCTACATTCCATGTAACGGTTTGGTTAGAACCGGCAACCCAAGATATTGCAGTATTAGGTGATGTTACGATAAAAGGACCTGCTGCCGCAGTAGATGTTATTGTTGTATTAGCTCTTGCTGTTTGACCTCCATTAGGAGTCCTGTTATCCCTAACAGTAACGGCAAAATTCATGGATCTAGAAACTGAAGGTACAACCTCCCATGTTGTTTGAGTTAAACCACTCAAAACTGTTGGTAAAGCCGGAAAATATCGAGCATTTGATGCCATTGGCGGCAAAGACCTGAAAGTTGGCCCTCCTGTATTTGTTGGTTGGGGTGGCTGAGTTGCTATTTGATTATCCATCTGTTCCCAGCAATAGGTTAAAGCATCATTGTTTGAGTCTGTTGCATTAGCTTTTAAGACAAAAGGAGTGCTGATTGGTATCGTATAATTTAACAAAGGTTGAACAACAGGTGCTGCATTATTATTCGCAACATTCACAGAACAATTACCTGTTCCTGCTACAAAATTATCCATTTGAGCCAAACTTACTGCATGGAAATGAGCATCAGAATTACTCTGAACATTTGGAGCACAAATTCCCGCATACCCCATAATGGTACTAGCACTTCCGGGTTCAACTGCAGTTGTATTAGTTCTGTTACAATTGTTATTTTGCGTATGGGTAGCTCCAAATTGATGTCCCATTTCATGTGCTACGTAATCCACATCAAAAGGATCCCCAACAGGTGCTGCTTGTCCTGTAACACCTCTTGCTTTATTTGCAGTACATGGAGAATTTAAAGTAGCAACTCCCCCACCACCTGTACTAAATACGTGACCAATGTCATAGTTTGAAAAACCAATGTACGTATCAATAACACCTTGGATTTGATTAATCATGCTAGATGTATTAGATAACATAGTTCCATCAGGATTTTCAGGCACCAAAAAGACTATAGCAACATTAGATGGGATAATTTGCATTGTTAACGACATGTCTCTTTCAAAAATTCCATTCACACGATTCATAGTTACATTCATTGCAGCCAAAACCGCATTTTGACGTTGAACTAACGTTCCACCAGCCAAACCGGCTTGATTGATATGGTACTGCGAATATTCTTCCGTTGAAGCTAAAGCCAAGCGGTACGTTCTAAAAAGGCCCGCATTATTTTCAATTGAGTTGGCATTCTTTGGAGAAAAATGTAAACCTTCAGGCAAGCGTTCCTCTACTTCTTCTACCAAACATTCAAACGCTCTGTCTGTTTGTGCTTGATTTTTAGCATAGACAACATAATTCAATCGATCGTTTGTAAAAGGATCAATAAAAGTTGTTCCCTCACTTGACAAAATCATTCCATGAAATCCAAAAATCGTTGTACTAAAACGAATAATAGCAGTACGATCAGTTGTACTAAACCCTACATACGATTTGATATCAGGAAATTGATTTGCCAAATCCGGATGTAAAACTGAAACTTCATATACTCTGAACTCCTGAATCTCTCCCTTAGAATTTGGAAACGGAATTGTTACTGTTGAAGTAGCCGATGAATGCAATCGATTTGGAGCAGTTGACAACCTTGATTTCATGGCGTTTAAATCCATTGAATAAACATCATAAGATAATAAAGTTGAAGTCCTTTCTACTTTTTCAAATAAAGAAAAACGATTCTCATTGGTTGGCCTCCATAACTTTTCTTGGGAAAAAGCTGTACCAAAAGCAAAGAGAATTACAGCGATTTGGAGTAATATTCTTTTCATTTTGAAGATTTTAGTTATTACAAATATATATTTTATGAAATCCTATTCAAAAAAAATTACGTATATAATTCAAAACTTTATATAATAACCATCTGTTTCTTATAAAAAGAACTTTAAACTAGTTAATTTTAAAATTATATTCAAAAAATATTTAAATTAGCCAAAATTTACTAATTCATGAAAAAAATTACCCTTTTTGCATTTTTAATTTTCTTTACAATTACTCATGCTCAGTTAAAACCAAAAACAACTTTTGGTAAAACGATTCAAGGCAACACTGAGTCAGGTGCGCCTATTCAGAGATGTTATACCACCGAAAATGAAGAATTACTTCGTGCTCAGAATCCGGACATGCCATCAAAAAAAGAATTCAATGATTTTATTAATAATAGAATCCAAGAAGAATTATTAAAGAAAGGCAACTTGTCAAATAGTACACAAAACACTTCGGTAGTTGTAACTATCCCTGTAGTGGTTCACGTAATACACAACGGTGATGCTTATGGAACCAATGAAAATATTCACGATCTTCAAGTGCAATCGCAAATTACTGTGTTAAATCAAGATTTCAGAAAACTTTTAGGTACTCCAGGCTACAATACCAATCCGGTGGGTGCTGATGTTGAAATCGAGTTTTGTTTAGCTCAACGAACACCGGATAATCTTCCAACAAATGGTATCAATCGTGTAAATTTAGGTGTTGCTAGTTATAACACAACTTCTATAAACAACAATGTGAAACCTCAAACACAATGGGATCCTAATAAGTACCTCAACATATGGAGTGTAAATATAGCAGGTGGCATTTTAGGTTATGCACAGTTTCCTAGTAGCTCCACCTCACCTACTATTGCTCAAACGGATGGTGTGGTTATTGGTTATAATTCTTTTGGTTCTTCAGCCATTTATCCGGCGGGAACTTATAGTGCACCCTATGACAGAGGAAGAACCGCTACGCATGAAGTAGGTCACTTTTTAGGATTGTACCACATCTGGGGAGACAATACTAGTTGTGTTGTAGATGCTAACGATAGTCAACAAGATTTTTGTTTAGACACTCCTGCTGCTGCAAACCCAAATTACGGCTGCCCTATAAATATAGATAGTTGTCCTACTCCCGCAGGCATTCCGGATATGGTTCAAAATTATATGGATTATACCAATGATACTTGTATGAACATCTTTACCCAAAATCAAAAAACAAGAATGTTAGCCGTATTAAATTCCTTCCCACGACGACTTCAACTACTTACTTCTAACGGTTGCCAACCGCTGGAAACATTTGGTTTAGATGGAAATATTGGCATTACCAACTTAAATGTAAGTCCTTGTGGCACAACTTTATCTCCTGTACTAAGTTTTGAAAACGTTGGAACAACCACCTTAACTTCTGCTGTAATTAGTTACAACATTGATGGCAACAACCCTCAAACAATATCTTGGTCAGGTACTTTGACAACCGGTCAAAGTGCAACAATAAATGTTGGATCCTTAAGCACAACAAGTGGTCCTCATACATTTAATGTAAGTATTGTATCCGTAAACGGTCAAACAGACCAAAATACATTTAATAATACCAAAAACCAAGCATTTACAACTGTAACTAATTTTGCTTCTAACTTAGTCAATTTTAGATTACAATTAGACTTTTATGGTGAAGAAACAACGTGGAATCTAAAAAACTCCGCCGGAACTACACTTTACAGCGGTGGTAATTATCCTGTTACAACACCTAGTAATGCTACAGTAGGAGTTATGGGAGCATTAATACAAGCTTCATGGAATCTACCAAGTAACGATTGTTATACTTTTACTATTAATGATTCCTATGGTGACGGTATCTGTTGCCAATTTGGTGCAGGCTATTACGATATCAAAACACCTACCAATGAGGTAATAATAAGTGGGGGTACATTTACAGATACCGAATCAAAAACATTTGCGATCAACTTGCTAAGCGTTGGCGAAGTAACCGCTTTTGATGAAATGTATGTATATCCAAACCCAACAAATGATTTGTTAAACGTATTTGTTTCTAACGAAATTGGTCTTCCGGAATCGTATGTCATTTATAATGCCTTGGGTCAAGTTATTGTAAATAAATCCATTCATTCTGCTGTTGATTTAAGCATTAATACTGCTAATTATAGCAATGGAGTATATTTCATTAAGCTGACAAAAGAAAATCAAAGCAAAACGCTTCGTTTTATTAAAAATTAATAAAGCCTTCTTTATAATTAAAAAGGGATTGATTCATTCAATCCCTTTTTTTTTAGACTTGCAAATACTAAATTTGTATGCACTAATAAACAGCTCTTGAAAATATATCATTCCATAAAAGATTTTAAACCTACTTCTCAAACCATTGTAACTTTAGGCACGTTTGATGGTGTTCATATAGGTCATAAAAAAATTATTGAACGCCTCGTTTCAAATGCAGCCGCAAATGGCGGCGAAACAGTAATTTTAACCTTTTTCCCGCATCCGCGAATGATTCTTCAAGATGGTTCCGACATTAAATTATTGAATACTATTGACGAAAAATCCATGCTTCTGGATCAGTGCGGTATAGACCATTTAATAATTCATCCGTTTGACCAAGAATTTTCTCGACTAACAGCCGAAGAATTTGTGCAGGAAATTTTAGTCAACCAATTTCAATTAAAAAAAATTATCATTGGTCACGATCACCGCTTCGGGAGAAACAGAACCGCCAATATAGACGACTTGATAAATTTTGGAAATCAATTCTCGTTTGAAGTAGAACAAATTTCAGCACAGGAAATTGACGAAGTTTCCGTGAGCTCTACAAAAATCAGAAATGCTCTCTTTGAAGGCAACTGCCAATTAGCCAACGAATATTTGGGTTATCCCTATATTTTGTCCGGCACTGTTGAAAAAGGTAAAAGCATCGGTAGAACCATTAATTTTCCGACTGCAAATTTACACATCAAAGAATCATACAAATTAATTCCTAAAAATGGTGTCTACATAGTTTCGTCCCTACTCAACAACAAAACGGTTTTTGGGATGATGAATATTGGATTTAATCCAACTGTTAACGGAGAAAAACAATCCATAGAAATTCATTTTTTTAATTGGAATGCTGATTTATACAACCAAAAAATTCAAGTAAATGTTTTGGAACGCATCCGAGAGGAACAGAAATTTGATTCCATTGATGACTTAAAGATTCAATTACAACAAGATCAAAACAAGTCGCTCCAAATGATTGAAAAATTCAACAGATGAATAAACTGTGGCAACCCATTGACAACGCTCCACTACTTGTGTTCAGAATCTTTTTTGGATTCCTAATTGCCGCAGAATCGTTTGGAGCAATACTCACAGGATGGGTTCGAAACGTTTTAATTAAACCCGAATTTACTTTTTCTCATATCGGTTTTGAATGGCTGCAACCGCTACCCGGCTATGGTATGTATGCCTATTTTGCCCTAATGGGAAGTATGGGAATTGCTGTCATGTTGGGTTACAAATACCGATGGAGTTTAGGCATTTTTACTTTACTGTGGACGGGTGTTTATCTCATGCAAAAAGAAGCCTATAACAACCATTATTATTTGTTGATTTTGGTTTGTATTATCATGCTTTTCATGCCGGCAAATAGAGCCGTTTCAATCGATGCCAAACAAAATCCGACGATTAAAACGAATTACATGCCAAAATTCGTTTTGATAATAATGATAGCCCAAATGACCATTGTATATGGTTTTGCTACTATCGCCAAGTTTTATCCCGATTGGTTGGATGGTACATTTACACGTAGCTTGTTTCAACCGCATACAAATTTCCCCGTTATTGGTACTGTTTTTTCCACAAAATGGTTCCCCCTGTTCATAGCCTACTCAGGAATTGTATTTGATGGCTTGATTATTCCGGCGTTACTTTGGAAAAAAACAAGAACCATCGCTTTTATCGCATCACTGATTTTTCACCTCTTTAATTCGGTTACACTTCAAATCGGGATCTTTCCGTTTTTTGCACTAAGCTTTGTTGTGTTCTTCTATCCTCCTGAAAAAATTAGAAAACTGTTTTTCAGAAACCAAATTGAACTTCCAGATACCACTCTAAATTTAAAGCCGGCAAAACTAATTTTACTTTTCTTTATTGTTTTTTTCAGCATACAACTTTTGTTACCCATACGCCATTGGTTCATCAAAGGAGATGTGTTGTGGACAGAAGAGGGCCATCGTTTGAGTTGGCGAATGATGTTAAGACAGCGAAACGGTTTTATCACCTACCGAGTTGTTGACAAACAAACCAAAGAACAATGGACATACTCGCTTCAGGATAAAGCATCTTTTAAGCAATTTAACATGTTGAATAAACCCGATGGGATTTGGCAATTTGCTCAACGTATAAAAAAAGAATACCAAGAACAAGGAAAAGACGTTTCCATATTTATTGATTCCAGAGTGAGTGTCAACAACAAACCCTACCTTATGTTTGTTGACCCCGCAGTTGATTTTGCTCAAGCAAAATGGAATTATTTTTCACATAACAACTGGATCATTCTCTATGATTCTCAAGGTCATCCAATCGAAAAGTAAGGAAGTAAACACCACTTGTGAATATCTTCTCGGCTTTCAATCAAAATGCTTTGTCTAAAATATGTATTTTTGATTATCTAAAATTTGAATATGACACCATCCAGAAACAATTGGACTAAAGAAGAAATTATGGCTATTTATCAAAAGCCAATGATGGATTTATTATATGAAGCAGCAACCATTCACAGAGAACGTCACGACCCAAATGTAGTTCAGGTTTCCACTTTACTTTCTATCAAGACAGGAGGATGTCCGGAAGATTGTGGCTATTGCCCGCAAGCCGCACGATACCACACCAATGTAGAAGGTAACGACTTAATGTCGGTGCAACAAGTAAAAGCTCAAGCTCTTCGGGCAAAGTCTTCGGGTTCTTCTCGTGTTTGTATGGGTGCCGCTTGGCGAAATGTAAAAGACGGCCCTGAGTTTGACCAAGTTTTGGAAATGGTGCGAACGCTTAACAAGTTAGACATGGAAGTATGCTGTACTTTGGGTATGCTTACCGAAAATCAAGCCTTACGATTGGCAGAAGCCGGTTTGTATGCCTACAACCACAACTTAGATTCTTCTGAAGAATATTATAAAGAAGTCATTTCAACCCGAGCCTTTGATGACCGTTTGAAAACCATAGAAAATGTAAGAAAAACAAATGTCACCGTTTGTAGTGGTGGTATTATTGGAATGGGTGAAAGCCTGGAAGACAGAGCCGGAATGTTAGTGGCTCTTTCTACCTTAAACCCACAACCGGAATCGGTGCCAATCAACGCATTGGTTGCCGTGGAAGGCACACCACTTGAAGACCAAAAACCAATTGAAATTTGGGAGATGATTCGCATGGTGGCTACTACACGAATTGTAATGCCGGAAACACAAGTGCGGCTTTCAGCAGGAAGAACAGAAATGAGTCGTGAAGGACAAGCATTATGCTTTTTTGCCGGAGCCAATTCCATTTTTGCCGGCGATAAATTGTTAACCACACCAAATCCTGATGTAAACGACGATATGAAAATGTTTGACCTTTTAGGCTTAGTTCCACAAAAACCCTTCGTAAAAATGGAACAACCCAAAACAGTGGAAGCCGAAGACTCACAATGGCAGGCACTAGGCGAAAAACCAAAATGGTCCAGACCCGGTCACACTATCGAACGCAACAAAGAAGCGTCGCTTAAAAAATAAATACCCAATCCTTCTTGAAAGTCAAGAAGGATTTTTTTTAATTTAAAATAATGGAATATGAAATCAAAATCACTTCTAGTAGGTTTACTCCTGTTGTTTCTATGTTCGACATGTTCGACTAACGACCAACAAAAAGAAAACGAAAGAGCCGTTATTGCCTTTCAAGACAGTTTTATCAAACTATTTCAGGATAAAGATGTCCCAAAATTAGTTAACCGTTTTACAAAAGACGGTAGTCTTAAAGTCCCCAACAATCCGATTCTAATGGGACATGAAGCTTTAACCGGTAATTACACTTTTGTTACGAGCATGGAAAACTTTTCTCTACAGTTAAAATTAATCAGCATTTCTGTTGCCAAAGCAGGCGACATGGCCTATACTTTAAATGACTATGAAGTGGGTTTTGACACCCCAAACGGTCCATTTTCAGAAAAGGGAAAATCACTAATTGTTTATGAGAAAATCAATGGGGAATGGAAAATTGCACACGAAAATTTAAGCAACAGTTCATCGCTATGACGAAGAACTAGATTCTTAAAATTTTTAACACTACTAGCGTAGTTTTATTAAAAAAACGTTTAGTAATTTTGTTTGAGTTATGTAACATCCTCATAATAAAATTAGTGGTTATAATTATGTCATTACATCTTATTGAAATTGAACGCGTAAAAACCATCTCTAAAGCTGATTTTTATAACAACTATGTAAAAAAACAAAAACCAGTGGTTGTTGAGCAATTGACAGCAGATTGGCCGGCTTATTCAAAATGGCACTTGGAGTATATCAAGCAAGTTGCCGGTGACAAAATCGTTCCGTTATATGACGACCGACCAGTTTCGCACAAAGACGGATTCAATGCCGCTCATGCTGAAATGAAAATGGCCGATTATGTTGACTTACTCCTTTCAAAACCTACCAACTACAGAATATTTCTTTACAATTTGATGAAAGAAGTGCCTATTTTAAAAGAGGATTTTAAATGGCCTGACATTGGTTTGCGATTGGTCAAACAATTACCCATGCTTTTTTTTGGTGGTGAAAACGCCAAGGTTTTTATGCATTATGACATTGATTATTCCAACATACTCCACTTCCATTTTCATGGAAAAAAACGTTGCGTGCTTTTTCCTCCTGATCAAACACCCTATTTATACAAAGTGCCTCATGCCTTAATTTCGAGAGAAGACATTGATTTTGACCATCCGGATTATCAAAAATGGCCCGCTCTTAAAAATGCAAAAGGTTTTGTTTGTGAATTAAATCACGGTGAAATGCTCTACATGCCCGAAGGGTACTGGCATTACATGACCTATCTCACTCCGGGATTTTCTATGAGTTTGCGTGCCTTTCCAAGAAAATTATCCAATCTGTTTAGTGCGGCTTACAATGTTTTTATCATGCGGCATTATGACAATTTTATGCGAAGACAAAAAGGTCAGGCTTGGATTGACTATAAAAATGAGGAAGCCGTAAAACGCACGCATAAAAAGTTGGGAATTTTATAAAAAAATCGTTTGTTCTAAAACAATAGAACAAACGCTTCTTATCATAAATTATAGTAATTTGAAATTCCAAAAACAGTGAGACTTTTACACCGTTAAGCAGTTTACCTTTAAACTCTTAAACAATTTAAACCCCTAAAACCTAACCTTCCTAGTCTCAACCTGTCCATTACCCAACGTAATCGTAACCAACAACACCTGTTCTGTCGGTTTTAAAGCAATCACATGTTGCGAAGCGGCAATATTTTTAGCTTCATACAAACGGCGGCCCAACAAGTCGTGAACTACAACAGTGGCTAAAAATTCTTCTGAGGAAACCACTGTCATCAAATCATTACCATACACCCAAACAGATTTGGAAGGTACACTTACGTCATCAATACCTAAAGTTACATTGGTATAACGAATTTGGAAACGCGTGGGAAACGTTCCGGCAGCGGATGTAAACGTATAAGGAGTGGTTTTCAAATTATGAATCACACCTGTTGTAAAATCTTCAATATAGATAGCTTGGTCTGCAGCAAACAAGCCATCCAATTCATCAATAGCGATGGTATAGGTTCCGGCTGTGGTGATGCGAAGTCCTAAGGGAACCACATCAGACGTTTCAAACGGCAAGGCTTTACCTTGAATGGACAGCGATTTGCCCTCCACAATACTGTATAAATTCACCGGATTATTCACAACCGAAAATCCATCATAGGCCGAATCAATGCCGTTGGTGGCTCCAGCAAGATAACCCACTAACATTTGGTTAAAATGACCGTTAGTACTGGTCAAGTTCAACCAATAACGGTGTTTCGTCACTGCACTTTCCTGAGTCACCTCTGGTTGTGCCATTCTAAAAAACTGAGTATTGGGCGTAATCAAACGTTGGGAATTTCTAAAAGTGACAACAGCATTATTCGCCAAAGCCCTGACAAAAAATCCTTGACCGGCTACTATTTGTCCGTCGGGTTTTAGAGCCGTGTTTGCAGGCGAATCATTGGTTGCGTTTGTTCCAACACCTCCTGTTAAATTCCACTTGGCATAATCACCAGTGGAATAATTCCCAATTCCGGGATAGGGAGTAACAGAAGTCCAATAATAAATGGTACCGGCAATAGCACCACTATTTTGGGTTAAAAAACTTTCAGCACTGATAGCACTTGGATACGGATTGCCTAATAAATTGTAATTCTCAAAATTAGTATCTACGTCATCCATCCAAGCCACATTAACTGGTACTAAACCATTATTAGGTGTCCCCTCAAAAGTATAAGAAAGGGTACGATCAAGCTGAGCCAAATCATTAAATGGGTGTACATTTCTAACCCTTGTAATAAAACCATGTCCCGGTGTTATCACATCCAACACATACCAGTTAGCCCCAACACCGGGCATCCATCTGTATCTTTTATCAAAATTATAGGGGATTTGACTCATCAAGCTTTCTTGAATCGGCGAACCCCAATACACATAATCCCAACGGTACATGTTGCGGGTGGTGCGAGTCATTTTTATGGCTCCTGAATTGATGGCAAAATCATTATGTTGTTTTAAACTTGCTGAATTGGCAATGTTTAATGTGCCTGAATTGGTAACACCATTGTAAATATCAAAATAATCTTCACTAGCAATATTAACCACTTTTCCAGAATTGATGTGACAGGAACACGCCGTTACATCACCGTTCAAAGCAGTATCATAATCCGCATCAAAAATCACATTAGTAGTAAAACTTGGCGTTATGCCTGAAGTCCAAGTTGTGCCATTCCATGTTATCGTTTGTGGCTCGCGTATTTGAACTGCATTGGACGCTTTAAAACAAGTAGCGGTGTTTTCTCTAACTTGACAATAATATTGATATCCTTCTAAACCGGTAATGTCAGATATTGCCAATACATTGGTGGTTACTCCAGAATAAACACCACCGTTAGTTAACGCGATCCAAGTGAGTTGATTTGGCAATGCAACAAACCATTGGTAAACTAAGGGATTTCCTCCGGTAAAACCTTCTGTTCCTTCTACTGTTAAAACTGTTGAAAGACAACTGGGTGTAAAAACTGGGTGAGTAGTAATGGAAGGTGGATTACCTGCTAAAAAACTATAACTTCCTATATCTGAATAATCATTAGTATAACAAGAAGTTTGTCCTGAGCCTTCCCAATCTATAATATCCCAATCGGAATTACTATAGTTTACATTAGGTGCAACTACTGTATTCTTTCTTCTAAAATTAGCACCCCGTCCATCTAAATTTAATGAAATAGCCCAGCTTTGATTTTGATAAACTCCCCAACTGTCAATTTTTATTTCACCTTTAAATAAAGCAATATGATCATGTCCCAAAGTATTATTACCACTATCGGCAAAATTTGGTCCTTGTGCTGTAGAAGTTTGATTTGCTAATTGTCCATTACCTCCGGTTATTGTACATGTATTACTAGGTGTAGCAGAGGCCACAACTCCAACTGCAAATACATATACTTCTCCCGGATTAAGTAGGTAATCATTTAATGTATGTATGTTTTGTGAAGTAGCATTTCCATTAAAAAACATTCGTATGCTATATTGATTTAATTGAATTGGATTCGCTGTGGGATTATAAATTTCGATGTAAGTTAATGAGCCGGTGGTTGCATCTGTAACTTCACTGATAAAAAGCTCTGTTCCCGAAGCACCTCCTTGACAACCTGATGTAAAACTATTAATAACTGTAAAAGGAGTTGAAACGGAACAGCCTTGTAAATTCGTTGTTGTAATTGTTCCTGTGGTGGCTCCTGTCGGTACAATTGCCTTTAGTAGCGTAGTTGAAACCTGTGTTACAGCCATTGCGGGAATACCGTTAAAAGTAACTGTTGCCCCATCTAAGTTATTTATATTTGCTGTTATGGTTACTTCTGTACCCACTGGTCCCGAGGTGGGGCTGATTGTATTTGATGCATTACAATTTCCGGTACCTTGTATTCCAAAAGTATATGGTGATTCATTCACATCATTATTTGCAATTATCACTTGTGCAGTTAATACCCCTGAAATCGTTGGAGCGAAGGTAACAGTAAATGGTACAAAACTACCGGGTGCAATTGCAAAAGGTGTCACTGCATTCACACTAAAATCTTCGGGATTTAAACCGCCCAAGGTTATAGAGGACACATTTAAATCGGCGGTTCCGATATTGACAATTTTATATGTTTTTGTACCTGAGCCACCAATGTTTTGTGCTCCAAAAATCGTATCGAATCCCGGACTGGGTGCTGAACCGTTTGGAATTTCAGCATTCGTTGAACGTTCAACTCGTATTTCAGGGGTTCGAAGTCCGCCAGCGATATGGTTAATTACTGGCAATTCTGTCAAGCCATTCATCGTTAAAGTGTTACCGCCAAGAAGACTGGTCCCCGAAACGGACCACACGGAACCGTCCCATTGTTGAGAGGAACTATTAGATTCTATGCCATTGATGTCGAATGGCAAATAAGTCCCTGTAAAATTATAAATCGGATTTGTAAAAGTGCCACTACGAGTCACTGCCCAATATCGGGATATAAAATCAGTAGTTGAATCCATATTAGGATGCTTCAAATCTCTAACCGAAACAGTTATTGAAGAGCCACCAAAACTACCGCCTGTAAAATTTATGGTAGCCGGCGAATAATTAGATCCATCTGCCGAACTAAAATCATCGCCTATCGGAAAGGTAAAATTCAAGGATGCATCGCTGATGTTTTTCTGAATTCTACCTCCTAAATCAAAATCAGCAATAATGTAATTAGACGAATTATTTCCAACAACTGAACCATTTAAGGTAAAAATCATGGTTTGGTTATTCAATTGAACCAAACCATTTGTAAGTGATAAAACACCGTTAATGGAAAGTGTAGTTCCCAGTTCAAATCCAACTGCAGCAGCTTGACGGTTTAATGTCAAATTTGCTAAAATTTGCTGTCCTGTTGTAAAACGTAATGTGCCTATACTTCCCGTTCCCAACAATGTCATATTTGAAGTGGTTGTCCCTCTGAATGTTCCCAATCCAGCTATTGTGTTGGCTACACCAGTAGTTCCAATTGTTAAGGTTTGATTGTTAAGATTTAGTATGTCAGCTGCACTTGAAAAGCTAATTGCATTCCCTGCTGCCGGGGCAGAAACCGTTAAATTATTCAACAATTGTACTGTTGTACTTCCTGAATCGGGATTAAAAACTACATAAGGAATTGTTAATGGCGTGACAGAGGAAACGGTTTGCGTACCATTTCTTGTGAAGAAAATCGCCCTATTGTTCCCATTGAATGTTCCTGCACCTGTTTGTGTAAAATTTCCTCCCAGACGTAAATCATCTCCAACACTATTTCCCAAACTAAAATTCCCCGCATTATTAATGTTTCCTGCTACGGTTAATGTTCCTCCCGAAGCTCCGCCACCAAAATCCATATAAAAATTGGAACCTGCGTCTATAGTTAAATTACCATGAATGGCTTTTGCCAAAGGAGTTCCGTTATTGTAATTTAAAGTGGTGGTGTTGGAAAGTTGGACATTATTTGGATAACCGGGGGTGGTACCTATTGTGCCTACTCCCGTAGCTTGCCACTCATTTCCACGTCCAAATGTTGCTCCCGAGTTATAAATTAAAGTAGCTTCAGCACCAAATATCGGGGAACTAGTAAAGAATCCCCCTGCATTTATTCTACACGTCCCATTTAATGTTAAAGTTGATGTGTTTAAAGTAACACCTCCGTTAGATACATTTAAAGTTCCATTAATTATTCGATTCGCAGAAGTTAAAGTAAACCCTCCACTAGTTACATTTACATTAAAAGGTCCGTTGGTAGTGGGCCAATAAACATGATTATTAGCTACTCCGTAGCTTGGCACTACATTAAATGTAAGTGTGCCTGTGGACCCACTATAGATGAAGTTGTTTCCATCGGCAAAACTTCCGTTTTGTAGTTCAAAGGTACCGTTTACTGTAGTTGTGCCACTATTTGTATAAGTAGCACCATTCATTGCTAATGATGCCCCGGCATTTATAGTGGTTTGCGTTCCTACATTTCGTATAATGTTAGCATTGGCAGTAACTTGATGGTTGATAATGACATTTTGTGCATCTGGGGGAACAACGCCGTCAATCCAAGTTGAACCCGTATACCAATCGCCATTTTGAGCGGTTGTGATGCCGACAGGATTGACTGTACCATCTACACTAAAATCATTACCTATTTGAAAGTTGTTTAAATAAAAATTTCCTGCTGAAGCTCCATTCCACAATACACAACGAAATGTAATGGTTGTACCAGCAGCAATATTCTGTAAAGCCGGTATTCCCGATAAATTAATAGCAAGTTGTGCATTTCCTGCTGCTGCATAATTTGTCCCCCAAGTAATTGCAGAGCCAATATTTATAAAAGCACCTGCTCCAACTTGATATTGCCATTGACCGGTTATTGGGCCGGTTTCTGAACGTCTAACATTATAGGGATTTATAGAATTTAATGAAAGTGTAAATCCGGTATTAGGAGTTACTGTAAAAGTAAAAAAATCATTCGCTGTTATTGCTGCTGCTAAAGTTGTTGAATCAAAACCATTGCCACCCCATGCATTTCCTGCAGCAGTGCCTGAAGTTGTAACGCCTGATTCTCTGGTTAAACCACCAACAGTAACATTGGTATTTGAAGTTGTAGCTGCAAAAGGAGAAGAACCGTAACTTCCCAATCCATTCATATCCCATCCCGCGATGGTAACCTGCCCCCAACCCAAAACACTTGTCAATAAAGTGAAAATTACAACTTTTATCTTCATAAAGAAAGAAATGTGTGTTAAACCGTACTTGATTTAAGGTTCTTCTGAAGATTTGGGCGAACAAATATAATACTAAAACATTTGTATACAAGCGGTTTAGGTTAAGAAATTATTAGACCTGTAGTATTGTTTACAAAGCCGGTTTGTTTGCTACCGATTACCGTTACCAATTTTTACGCAGGTGTTTGACAAATGACGTACAGGTCTGGCGAAATAATTTTGGTTGGGGTACCACAACCGTTTAGTATCCCTTCTTTATCCCTAAAGAAACCCTTCTTTATCCTCATTTGATCTACTTAAAAATTTCTTGATTTCAATCAATCTTTTCTAAATACGATTAAAATAATTTTGTCAAAAAAATAAAAGGTCTGTAACAAAGTTTAAAAATTTCAGTCTTAGTAAAAGTAAAAAAACAAACCCACAACAAGTAGTAATTTAAATCAATCAAAAAAAATGACAAAAAATCAAATCACAAGTCTAGTAGTAGTGTTGCTGACAACACTGAACGTTGCCGCTCAAAAAGTAACTTTTGGAGCTAAAGCCGGTTTGAACCTGGCTACCCTAACCGGAGATGTAGAAGATATGAAATCCCTTACCGGTTATCATGTTGGCGGTAGTGCCGAATTTAAAATAACTGAAAAGTTTTCGGTGCAACCGGAACTTTTGTATTCGTTGGAAGGCGGTAAATCTTCATTTTTTTATGAAGATGAAATTTCGCGAATTGATACGGAAGAAAAAATGAAATTGGGATACTTAAACCTTCCTATCATGGCTAAATATTATGTAGCCGATGGACTAAGCCTGGAAGCCGGTCCGCAAATAGGCTATTTACTTCATGCCAACAGTCATTATGATTATGACGTTAACATTGGTAATGAATTTGTAATCAAGGAATCCGGAAAAGAAGACATCAAAGATTTTGTTGAAAAAATAAATGTGGGTATAAACTTTGGTTTGGGTTATCAGTTGAAAAACAACTTGTTTTTCCAAGCCCGTTACCACCTTGGTTTGACAAACATCAATAAAGACTTACAAAGTGATGACTTTGAAGAGGAACCTTCGGAATCCGTTGGAAAAATTAAAAACTCGAGTTTCCAATTTAGTATTGGCTATCGCTTCTAAACCTAAAAAATAGGTTTGTTTTTTTCCGGTCTTGTACTGCTTCAGTACGGACCGGTTTTTTACTTTAAACAAATGCTTATTTTTGATAGGCTAAAGATGATAAAACAAACAATACAAGCCATTTAAGTTTTAACATATTGAAGTTATCATAAGTTAAAAATGGCTATTTTTAAAACAGAAACCATGCAACATCCAAAAGAAATTCTGACACAACTACAACTTAGTTTACCCGAAGTTTCCACTCCGGGAGGAAGTTATGTTTCCGTGAATATTCGCAAGAACATTGCTTATGTGGCCATCCAATTTCCTATAATAAACGGTGTCAATTTTTATCAAGGACGATTGGGAGAGGAACTCACTACCAAAAATGGTTATAAAGCTATGCAAATTTGTGCTTTAAACGTCTTGGCTCAAGTAGACAAAAAAATTGGTTTTGACCAATTGGTAGGACTGAATCACTTGGATATCTATTTTCAATCGGGTGACAATTGGGACGATGGACCTATGGTAGCCAATGGTGCCTCCGACTTGTTTGTAAAAGTATTGGGAGCCAAAGGCGAACATTCAAGAGCTATTTTTGGGGTACACAAATTACCCAGAAACTTTTGTGTTGGGTTGACTGCCACCTTTACAATAAAAAAATAATATCCAAGTCATAATTAGATAAAAGAAACAAGTCATTTTAAAACAAAAGGATATGGAAGCCATTATAGCCCTTTCTGAAAAAACTGTAACCTTGGAAAGAAATGAATTTCTGAAGGTAAAAGGAAGTATTGACACCAACGTGTACTATGTGGAAAACGGTAGTTTACGCATTTTCATTTTAGATGATTTTGAAGAACAAACGATACGATTTGGTTATAAAAACAATTTAATTGCTTCGCTAGACTCTTTTCTGACCGGTAAACCTTCTGATTTTTTTATTCAAGCCATTAAAAAAACGGTGGTGCAAATCATTACTAAAAAACAAATGGATCAATTTTTAAAAGAAAATGACAATGCTACGCTGTGGATTCAAATTTTACAAAACTTAGTGGTACAACAAATGGAACGCGAAGTTGATTTGTTAACCAACTCGCCCAAAGAAAGGTACCAACGAGTGCTAAAGAGAAGTCCGCAACTATTTCAGGAAATACCAAGCCGATATATCGCCAATTATTTGCGAATGAGTGCCGAAACGCTTTCACGTTTAAAAAAGTCTTGACGTCAATCAAGATTTATTCAAACTGTTTTTTTGAACTTTGCTGTAAATAATAAAATCATGGAATCAGAAAAACTGCTACAAATACTTATCGAGCAAACCCGACAAAACAGCAACCAAGTAGAACAACTGAAAAACTACGACTTGGCTACTTTAACTTGGAAAGACCAGCCCGATTCGTGGAATGTTTTGGAATGTTTGGAACATTTGAATTTGTATGGTGCTTTTTACTTACCACAAATAGAACATAAAATCAAAAATGCCACCTCACAAGGCGAACCCGAATTCAACAGTAGCTTTTTAGGTGATTACTTTGCAAAAAGCATGTTACCTAAATCGAAAATGGTTAAAATGAAAACTTTTAAAAGTAAAAATCCGATTCGTGCCCAATTAGACAAAAAGGTTATTGATATATTTTTAACACAACAACTTCAGCTAATTGATTTGTTGAACAAATCGAGAAACGTCAGCTTGAACAAGGTGAAAATTACAACTACTTTTCCCTTACTTACACTTAAATTGGGCGATACCTTTCGCTTTTTGATAAATCACAACATAAGGCATTTACATCAAGTGGATGGGGTTTTGTCTAAAATGAAAATAAATAAGCGGTAACCATGCGTGCTAGTGAATAGTTGAAGTAGTTATTTAGTTACGGAATTTTGTTAAATAACCTATTACTATTCTATTTCAAAATCAATTTGATTCCATTTGCAGGACTATTTGATTTTTAAATAGGGCATAAATATCAATACTTATAAATTTTCCATCTTTTATTTCATAGTCTTTCATTGTTCCTTCGTGGTTGAACATCAATTTTTGCAGGGCCTTTTTGCAGTTCCAATTTTCGGTTTCTACAAGTGCTTCTATTCGGTGTAGGTCTAAGTGATTAAAACCATACCTGCAGAGTAGCGGGAGGATTTGGCTCATGATGCCTTGTCCCCAAAAATCTTTCAGTAGCCAAAATCCAATTTCTGCTTTTTTATGTTCTTTACTGCGATTGTTAAATCCGCCACCACCATAAAAAGTTTGGTTGTCTAACGAACAAATGGCCCACCATATTCCGGTTTCATTTTCTTCTAAATCGGTAAAGAACTGCAACTGCTCTTTTGTTTCTTCGAGAGTACTAAAACTTATACCGTAGTATTTTATAACGTCCGGATCTGATAATCCATTAAAAATAGCTGCTAAGTCGCTTCCTATAAATTGTCGTAGTAAAAATTTTTCTGTTTGTAGTGTGGGGAAATTGTTGGTTGTCATTTTCTTGTTTACTAGTTTTAGGTCTAACGCTATTGTATTTACAAATCCAAATATAACAAAAGTGCGTTAGTATCAAGTTGCTCCTATTTTTTCAAAATCCTTTTTGACCGTGGTTTATTTCTCCAACACCTCTTTTAGTTCTACCACTTTTAAATTTTCATCTAAATCAATAAACTGTTTGAACAGTGCCACATGGCTGGCTCCAAGAAGTATCACAATTTTTTTGTCTATTTCTGTTGTGCTTTTCTGAACCAACGAATACATCATTAAATTGCGTCGGTACCAACTTGCTACTAAATTGGCTCCGGCAAAATCAGTAATCCCTCCGGCTCGATTAAACAACGAAATATAGGAACCCAAGTCTAGATCTCTAAGACTTTGTTCATTGTAGGCTACCATTAGCTGGGTAAGTGTCATTTTTTTTCTGTTATCATTGTCCTTTACTTCAAACTCTTTAATGCGAGAAAAGATTTTTTCCTTTAAAGCAATTTGGTTTGCCCTTTCTAAGGAAAGCATCAAACTATCAAATGGGAATACCGTTTTTACATCAATGGCATACACTTTTTTGTGGTTGCACAATTTGGCAATCCTAAAACCCAGTTGAAAAATCTCATTTTCTTTAAAAAAGGAAGTGGTTGGGTGCTTTTTAGCTATATATTCAAAATAGGTATTGTCAACATACAAGGAATACAAAGAGTCTAATTTGACCCCCTGGTTATAATCCCATTCAACAAATAGCTTATCCGGTGCAAACGCTTTTATTTTGTTGGCTATGTTGTCAAGTTCTGCTTGAGATGCTTGGGACAAGACATCAAACTTATCTGTTTTTGCTAAGTCCAAACCGGGATTGTGGAAGTGAAAAGTGCCAATTAATAACACCTCCTTTTGTTTGGTTGGCTGTTGAGCGGATGTTTCTTTTGTTAGAAAAAGAAATGTAAGTAGCAATAAAATAGTATGTTTCATTAGTTTCTTTATTAAAAAAAGACGATAGTATTGTATAAATGTTACAACAAAGGAAAATTGTCGTACCTATCCAAATAAATGTATTTTTGTAGCACCACACGATGGGCTGTTATGGATAAAAAAGTTACTTATTCGGATTGCATCAAAAAAATGGAATACTATTGTTCCTATCAGGAGCGGTGTCATCAGGAAGTGGTGCAAAAACTTCGTTCGTGTCCGTTAACCAATTTGGAACAAGATGAAATTGTGGTGCATTTGATTGCTTACAACTTTTTAAACGAAGAAAGGTTTGCCAAAACTTTTGCCATCAGTAAGTTTCACCAAAAAAAATGGGGTAACATTCGTATAAAAAACGAATTAAAGCAACGACAAGTAATAGATCGGTTGATTCAATCTGCATTGCGGGATATTTCTTCAGAAGAATATGAAACTACCTTCGAACAACTCGCTACTAAAATCTGGGAGACTATTTCTGAACGCAATGCGATGAAAAAATTCAAGAAGTGTTGCGACTATCTTCTTCGCAAAGGTTGGGAAACGGATTTGGTGTATGCAAAAATAAAATCGCTTTCTGAGAAATAGCATAAATAATGATTGTTCGATTATTTTGGTTTACCACTGATCCGAAGATTCAATATTTGATTTCTTTTTAGATTATTCGAATCTTTGAATTTTTATTATTTCGATTCTTTATAATCAGCTATTTCATAACGATTTTCTAATTAAACAAACACCGACTAACTACCTTTTTCTACAAAAAAAGTAATACCATTTTAAATACTTTTCAAAACATTTAAAAAAAACTTATAGACATTTAGAATTTGGATTGTAAATTTTAATTAATTCATAACAATTTGTGCATTTAGTCGATTATTTTGATTTTTTTTTAATTCTTTTTAAAATTCGTTAGAATAAATATAATTCCTCTTGTAAAAACCTGCATTTAATCGAGTTTCTATGTTGTATGTCGAAAAAACTAGGCTTCTTGTTTATTTGTGCAGAATTTTGTCTCTCCAAATCCAGCCCTATAGCGTTTTTAATTATTTAATAATGGAAAACTTAACAAATCATGCGTACAAAATTATTACTTATTATCGCCCTGATAAGTACCTTTGGGGTACTTAGTCAAAACCCTGGAGATTATCGATCTAAAGGAGCGGGTCCAGTTGCTTGGAATCTAGCTTCAAGTTGGGAAGTTTACAACGGCACCAATTGGGTAGATGCTACAAATTATCCTGGACAGATTAGCGGAGCTTTTGATGTTGAAATCGTGTCGGGCCATACCGTTACGATACCAACTAGTGCTAACTTTAATGCTTTAATGCCTTTTCAATTTGGCAACCTAACTGTAAACGGAGAAATCAATATTGCACTAAATCAAAATGTGTACATCAATGCGACTTCAACTATTGTTACACAAAATGTTGGAACAATTAATTTCTTAGGTAATGCTGATTTACATTTTCCTGAAAACATGTCTTTATCAGTGCATCCGGGTGGCTTAATACCTGCCGAAAACAACAACACTTGCAATGCTTCAAAAAGAATTTATATAGGAACCGTATTATTTTCAACTTGTAACGGAAATGGCCCAGGTGACCCGGTTTCATTTTTTGAATTGATGCAGTCTAATGGTACATTATTAAGCATCATTACTGCTGCATTCGCAGACTGTAATGCGTCTGTTTTTAATGTTTCGCTAGTTCCTAGTTATGTTGGAGTTGCCGGAAACAATACAACATTCAGTTGGTCAATTAAACAACCCAATAATATTGTAATTAATTCAACAAATAATCCTTTAGTTTTAGATTTAAATCAATACGGTGTCTATGAGATTAATTTAACCTATATTACTACTATTAGTGGCCAGCCTTTTTCACATACCCGAAAAGTTACTTACGATAACAAACTATTAGTTTGGAACGGAACTTCTTGGACAAACAATGAAGTACCTACACTAGAATCTCGTGCAATAATTGCTGCTAATTATTCCGGGGCTTCTTTCAGCAGTTGTTTTTTAAAAATAAATAATGATGCTACTCTAACTATCCATCCAAACAATTATGTGGAAGTAGAAGGTAGTATTGATAATCAAGGGGCAATTGTAATTGAAAGCGGAGGTAGCTTAGTGCAAAATGATGATGCATCAACTTTCTCTGGAAACAGTATTACAGTCAAAAGAACTTCCAGACCTATGAAGAGAAATGATTATGTCTATTGGGGTTCTCCGGTTCAAGAAAATGTAATCGAACAAATTCCGACTTTATTTGATAAAAAATTCAGATGGCAAGCGGGAGCCAATGCCAATTGGTTTGATTTGACAACAACAACACCAAGTCCGGGCAACGGATTCATTACAAGATACAGAAACCCTGATCCGACTATTGTAGCACCTACTCCAATAACATTCACCTTTACAGGAAAGCCTAATAATGGCGTTGTAACTGCACCTGTTAGCTTTGTGGATAATGTTGCAACGAATTATAGTAACTACAATTTATTGGCAAACCCCTATCCAAGCGGTATCGATGCAGCAAAATTTATAGAAGCAAATAATAACGTTCTTTCTGGAACCATTCATTTTTGGACATCAGTAACATTATATTCAGGAACTGGTGAATATAACGTCATGGATTATGCTACTTGGAATAAAAGTGGCTCTAATGCCCCAGATAGTACTACTGATAATGAAGATTTAGACCCAAGAGGAACTATTGCTTCCGGTCAAGGTATATTTGTTCAAGCAAAAGCAAATAGCACCGCTCTGTTCAACAACGCTATGCGTAAAAAGGATGAGAATAATCAATTTTTCAGAACAGCAAACCCACTTAAGAGTAACCAACACATTTCAACACAAAGACAAAGAAACCGTATTTGGTTAACCCTATCAAATAACAAAGGGGCGTTTAGAAATATGATGGTTGGTTATATTGAAGGAGCAACAAATGGATTTGAAGATGCATTTGACGGCATAAGCTTTACATCCAACAACATCGATTTTTATAGTGTATTAGAAGATAAAAACTTAGCCATACAAGGTAGAGCTCTTCCATTCAAAGAAGATGATGTTGTTGCTATTGGATTCAAAACAAACGAAGCAGGAAACTACTCGATACAAATCAACGGACAAGACGGATTTTTTGAGAAAGGTTTTCCGGTATACCTTCATGATAAAACCAATAATACCTATCATAATTTAAGAAATGGGGCTTTCAGTTTCAACACAACCGTAGGATCTTTCAATAATCGATTTGAACTACTTTATGATATAGAAAAGGCTACTTATAGTGGAGACATCATTGAAAATGAGGTATTGACTTATGGTTCTGAAAAATCCATCTACATTTTTTCTAAGGAGTTAAAAATTAAAAAGGTGCAAGTATATGATATTTTAGGTAAACTATTATTTTCAAATACGTCTTTAGACACAAATGAATTTACGACTCCACTACAAACTAAAAGTAAATCATTTTTGATAATTAAAACCGTTTTAGAGAATAACACTACAGATACTCAAAAAATTATTTTGCACTAAAGAAAAATATAGTTAAACCCTAATACTTAAAAAACCGCAAAGTGAAATTTGCGGTTTTTTTCAACTTAATTCTTTGTGTATAATTTCCTATAATACGCACAATGTGTTGATTTTTAACGCATTTTATTAATTCTTACAAAATAAAAATCAAGTAAAAATAGAAATTATAATTTTGTAAGATATAATCGATTAAATGATTATTTTAATCGACAAGATGCATTTATTTTATGTCGTTTAATAAAAATTGATTAATTATATTTTATATTTTATCGACAAAATGCATCGTTTATAAAAAAAATTGTAATATTGCCCCGTCTATTAACCCTAAGTCTAAAATTAACCATGCGTACAAAAATTGTAATGCTATTCTTGCTGGTCACAACCGGCAGTCTATTTTCGCAAGTCACGGGCGATTATCGAACCAATCAAAACAACGTCACTTTTAACAATCCTACCGGATGGCAAATCTATAACGGGTCGGGTTGGGTGAACGCAACAACTGCACCTTATGCAGTATCTTTTAACAACACTAATACCATTACCATTTTAAACCACACGGTTTCAACCGGAGAAAATGGTTCAATTTCTCCCGCTCATTTGATTATTAACGGCACCTTAAACATTAACCATGGCGGAACAACAACAAATTCATTTTTAAATACCGGTAACATTACTATCAATGGAACCAACGGCAAGTTAGATGTTGACAATGGCCGACGCATCAATATTCAAGGAAATGTTGTAGTAAATAATGGCGGCACATTTACCGTTGGAAATGGCAATAGTGATACCGCAGTTATAGTTGTTTATGGCAATTATACCAATGACGGTACAACAAAATTCGGCATGGCAGAAGTAATAATTGTGGGTAATTTAAATTCCAATACTGCTTCGCAAATACAAAACAATGGAAATCTTATAGTTGGAGGCGATATCATTGGTATCTTTATCAATCAAGGCTCCGGTGGTCAATTTTACTTTATAGACCCTAATGCAACAATTAATATTAGCGTTCAAGGCGGTAATAATTCTATCGATCCCATAAATGGTTACCCGCCCGCTTATGCGGCTTTGATTAATGAAATTTTTGGTTCTTGCTTATCACTCATAACTACAACTTGGGATGGAAGCACTTGGTCTAAAGGATTCCCTAATAACGGTGCAACAGTAGAAATATCAGGCCCTTACAACGGCCCTAGTTTTAATGCATGTAAATTAATAGTGACCACTACAGGTGTTTTAACAATAACAAACGGTAACTTTGTTAACGTAAGGCATGACATTATAAACAATGGCACAATAGCCATTCAAAATGGTGGTAGTTTGGTACAAATTGATCCAAATGCAACTTATACGGGCAATAACCTCCTAATGACTCGCAACACCCGAACCATGAAAGGATTGGATTATGTGTATTGGGGGAGTCCTATACAAGAAAATGTAGTCAGTCAAATTCCAAGTGATTTTGATAAAAAATATGTATGGAATACTACCGGAACTATTGATGGAGCCTGGGTGAATCTTGTAACTACAACACCGGGAAGAGGTTTTATTAGCCGAGTGAGAAATGTTGCTCCATATAATGCAGGTGGCGGAACACTTTCGTTTACATTCGACGGAAAACCTAATAATGGAACCATTTCAGTTGAAGCAAATATCTATGACGGATCTTCTGATGTAACAGGAAATACAGTATTATTAGGAAACCCTTACCCTAGTGCTATTGATGCCGCACGATTTGTAAGAAACGCAACAAATCAGTCCTTGCAAATTAACACTTTGTATTTTTGGACATCAAACACACAATATACTGGAGGTTCCTACTCACAATCCGATTATGCTTCATGGAACTTAACCGGAAGTACAACAACCTCAACAACTCCTTTAGAAAATCTGAGACCAAACGGAAAAATTGCCTCAGGCCAAGGGTTCTTTGTTAAACAATTGGTTGATGGCAATGTTCAGTTTGACAACAGCATGAGAATTTTACAACAAAACACAAGCAACACATCTTTTTATAGAACATCCTCAGAAAACACTACACAATACGATAGTGTTTATGAATTCCAATACCCCCCTTTGAACACGGAATATGATAGGTACTGGATTAATATAAAAGGAGCAAATACCAACATGTTCAGACAACTTTTGGTGGGATATGTGGAAGGGGCAACCAATGATTTTGACCTTTCTTATGATGCCGTAACTTTTACAAGTAGTACCATTGATGTCTATACTATTGTTAACAACAAAAATGTTACCATACAAGGCAAGGCTTTACCATTTAGCAATCAAGATGTTGTTTACTTGGGTTATAAAGTTCCAACCGCCGGCACTTATACCTTTGAACTTGATAGTGCAGAAGGACTCTTCAATACAAACCAAGCGATCTATATAAAAGATACCACTACTGATACTTATCACAACCTAAAAGAGGCTCCTTTTACATTCACATCAGCAGCAGGTAGTTTTAACGAGCGTTTCCAGGTGCATTATGTGAACCAAATTTTAAGTGTCGATAATCCACTATTTAATGAAGATAGCGTTCTTATTTACGGTTCTAATAAAACAATTACAGCCGCATCTACTGCTTCTAATATTACCGGAATCGAAATTTATGATGTTTTAGGAAAACGAATTTTCAGCAATATCAGCCTTGACACATCGGAATTTGTGACCAATACTTTTGATTTGAATACTGCTTTCCTAATTGTAAAAGTAGTGTTGGAAAACAATAAAACAATAACCCGAAAAATTATTCTACAATAGGTTACATTTTGTTAGTTAAGAAGTACCGCTCCAGTAGCGGTATTTTTTTTATGATAAAGAGAGCAATACACTAACGGCATTACCTCCAAAACCAACAGCATTCACTAATACTTTCTGAATCGGTTTATATTGTTCTTGATGCTTTAAAAAAGGCACCTGTATCAATTGATTGTGTTGCATCATCAAGACGGCCATTTCGATACTTAACAACCCTGAAGCTCCAAAGGTGTGGCCTATTTTCCATTTGTTATTGGTAAGCAAAGGTTTTTTTGAGCCAAAAACAGCTGTAATGGCATTGCTCTCACTAACATCTCCTTTTATTGTCCCTGGTGAATGGGTAACTATAACATCTACTTCCTCAGGTCGAATTGAACCCAACGCCATTTTCATAGAACGTTGAAAACATAAGGCTTCGGCTGAAATGGAAACACCGTGTTGCAATACCTCTGTGGCATAACCAACACCTTCAATATAAGCCAAAGCCTTTTCCTTTTCCCCTATTTCCAAACAAGCTACAGCAGCACCTTCTCCCAAAACCATGGTGTTTTTTGTTTTGTCAAAATCAAACGTTCTACAAGAATACTCAACAAACTCGGAAGCATAAATCTTCATGGCTCGCATTTGTGCAATGGTAAAAGGAGTCAATGGAGCTTCACTGCCACCCACTAAAAACTGGTGAGCCATGCCGCTTTTTAACCATGCTACCCCATTCAATAACGCATGCAAAGCAGTAGAGCACGTTATGGAATGAGATATTTCAGGCCCGATTGTCTGTAAATCATGAGCCACCCAACTGGAAATGTTCCCTAAGGTAGTTGTTGGTGATGCCAAAGTGGAGACCTTTCCCGTTTTTAAAAAATCTTTATGGTGGTTTTCAAATAACCGGGTGGCCCCTCTTGATGAGCCGATATTGATGCCAAAATCAGAAGTGGATGACCAATCCGTTTGAGCGATTGCAGCTCGTGCGGCTAAAATAGCATACAAAACAGAAGCATCTAAAAACTTGTATTTCGAATCAGAATTTCTCAGTTGTTCCACTTCATGAGTCAATACCTCAGGCAAAGCAGCAACTAAAGTTGGAGTATTTCCAATTACTTTTTCAGAAATCAGTGGTTTTTTCGCAAGGTAATTTTCCCAAACAGCTGATTTTGTTTGACCTAATGGAGAAAAAGAAGCAAGTGATGTTATGGCAATTTTTGGATGCAATAGTGTAGTTTTGGAATACAAATTTACACTATCTCCAAAGCTTTTGAAAGTGTTGTATAAATTATTTCCAATTGTTCATTCGTGGTAATATAAGGGGGTAAAATATATACTACGTTGCCAACCGGTCGGAGTATAATTCCTTGTTCAATAAAAAAATCATAGAGTTGATTTCGCAAGGAACCGTAATAGCTTTGGTCTCCGATAGATTCAATTTCCATAGCAAAAATAATTCCCAAAACACGTGTTGTTTTTACTTTAGGATGTGATATAATTTGTTTTTGAAATGTCAAATGTTGGGCAGAAATACGCTGTATGTTGCTTTGCATATCTTCAGACTCCAATAAGGAAATAGCCGCTAGAGCTGCTGCACATCCGGTTGGATTTCCTGTGAAGGTATGACCATGAAACAAGGCTTTATTGACATTTTCAGATAAAAACCCGTCAAAAATTTGTTGCGAAAAACTCGTCACAGCCATTGGAATAGTTCCTCCTGTTAAAGCTTTTGATAAACACATCATATCCGGTTGTTCGGTCAAATAATTACAAGCAAAGGTTTTTCCGGTTTTACCAAATCCGGTCATGATTTCATCAGCAATAGTAAATACATTATTTTTTTTGCAAAGCCCCATCAATTTATCCAATTTCGATGCTTCATACATCACCATTCCGGCCGCTCCTTGAACAAGGGGTTCAAAGATAAAAGCAGCAAATTCATTGGTTTGAAGTAAGTCATTCAAAACCGTCAAACTATCATTTTCTGCAGTCGGAATAGGAATTCGAACCACTTCCAGCATCGAACCCTGAAAAGCTTCCGTAAAAAAACTAATGCCACTCGCTGCCATTGCTCCAAAGGTATCGCCGTGAAAACCATTTTCAAAAGCGATGATTTTGGTGCGTTTTTCTCCTTTATTGTAAAAATACTGCAAAGCGGCTTTGATCGCAATTTCAACAGCGGTGGAACCATTATCTGAATAAAACAACTTCCTTTGGTTAGAAGGCAACATAGCAAGCAACTTTTCTGCCAATTCAACCGCCGGTTTATTGGTAAAACCTCCAAACAAAACGTGCTCTAAAGTAATCAGCTGTTTGTAAATTGCTTCAGCCAGAACGGGGTTGGAATGACCAAAAGGATTGACCCACCAACTGGAAATAGCATCAAGGTATTGCTTGCCGTTTTCATCCCATAGATAAACACCATCTCCTTTCACAATTGCCGGTAAAAGTCCGGTGGTTTGATGTTGGGTATAAGGGTGCCAATTATAAAGTTGATCTTTTTGGGAGAGAGTCATTTTTAGATTTTTGGATTGTTAGATTAGGCTAATAAGATTTTCTTTGAATTTTTCGGCATAATACGAAATTACATTTTGATCAAAATAGGGTTCGTTATCAATTCTTCCTAAAAAAGGTATTCCGGTTTTGGAAAGAATAATGGATTCCGTTCCTTGATTTTCGTTTCCTGAAAAAAGAATCCCTCCAATGTTTATTTTTCTGTTTTGCAAGGCTTCTATGGTCAACAAAGTATGATTAATACTCCCCAAATAATGACGGGAAACTACAATTACTTTGTAATCGGGTTGGATTAAATCCATAATAGTTTCCCTTTGATTGATGGGTACAAAAATACCACCGGCACCTTCAATCACCAAATGATTTTTGGTTTGGGGTGCTTGAATGTTTTTTATGTCAATGGTAATTCCGTCAATTACTGCAGCATAATGCGGACTGGCAGGCGTATGCAACGCATAGTTGTTGTCATATATTTCAGATTTGGAATTGGACAAGAGCGATTTGACTTTGTCTTTATCTGAAAAATCCAATTCTCCGGCTTGAATGGGTTTCCAATAATCGGCTTGTAAGGCTTCTGTAATAATGGCTGAGGCAATGGTTTTGCCTACGTCGGTGCCAATTCCGGTAATAAAAAATTTCATGTTAATGGTTTAAACGCAAAGTTCGCAAAGAATGGCAAAGTTCGCAAGGCTTTTAGGATTATATAACAAAAATCAACAAAGCTATGATAACAAGGCAAGCAGATCAAAAATTTGTTTTTCCGTGTTGTAACTATGAATACAAAATCGAAGTCGTTCTTTGCCTTCAGGAACAGTGGGTGAAAGAATGGGTTTTACATCAAATCCATTTTGTTGTAATTGATAAGCGATATTTTTCACGCGTTCATTTCCAGAAAAAAGAATTGACTTAATGGGTGATGGATGTTGGGTGATGGGTGATTGGAGTAATTCGTCAAAAAGTGTGCTATTTTTAATTAATTGTACTCTTTCGGTTTGACTTTTAGAAAGCTGTTGATAGGCAACCCAAATCGTAGCCACCGCATGAGGTGACATACCTGTGGTGTAAATAAAGCTACGGGCAAAATTTATGAGGTAATTTTTTAATTGCAAACTCCCCAAGACAGCAGCACCGTGGCATCCTAAAGCTTTTCCAAAAGTCATGATTCGAGCAAATACTTTGTCTTGAAGTTGTAAGTTTTGAACCAAACCTTCTCCATTTTCACCAATAACACCTAAGGCATGAGCTTCGTCAACAACGAAGTAGGCGTTGTATTTTTCGGTTAAGCCAATCATTTGTTCCAAATCGGGCGAATCGCCATCCATGGAAAAAATGGATTCGGTGACAATGAAAATGTTTTCGGGTTGCGGGTTGCGTCCCAAAGTTTCAGGAGCGGGTTGAAACTTTGACAGTAGGTTTTCTAAAGCTGATAAATCATTATGAGTGAATTTATAGGATTTGGCCAAACTCATTTGAATGCCATCTCGAATGGAAGCATGACACAATTCATCATATAAAATAATGTCGTTACGTTGCGGTACGGAACTAAAAAAGCCTACGTTGGCATCATAACCGGAATTAAAAATGAGTGCCGCTTCGGTTTGATGAAATTGAGCGATGAATTCTTCCGTTTCTGTATATAAAGCGTGATTTCCAGAAAGCAATCTTGATCCGGTGGCCCCGTTTATTTTTAAATTCCGAGTAATCAGTAATTCATGTGTTTGATGAAAAATTTCTTCATTGTTTGCAAATCCCAGATAATCATTAGACGAGAAATCAATGAGCGATGATGGAACGGGCAATTTTCGTAAGGAAGCATTTTGCTCACGAATTTCTAATTTTTTAAGTAATGAACTGGGTAGTGACTTCATATCTCACAAATGTAAAAATCAAAATTCATAAATTTTTTTAAATATTTATCTGTTTTTTGATATTTAATTATTGTTTATCAATAATTTTTATATATTTGTCTTCAACTTAAAACCAATTACCATGAGAAAATTAAACATTTTAAAAGCTATTGTTGATTTTATTTGGATCATGTCACTGTTTGCGTTGCCTCTTATTATTGTCTTTTTTGTTTTCATCATTTTTAGCAACGAAACCATTGACATCCCGCTTAAAATAAATGATTTGGAAATAGATACATCAATTGGCCAAAGCAAATATTTATTGCCGGTGGCGTTGATGCACTTTGGCCTATTTATTTATGCACTATACTTTTTTAGGAAATTACTAGAGAACTTTAAAAAGCTTATAATTTTTGAAGTAGAGAACGCAAAATTACTGAACAAAATTGGTCAGTTGATCATGATAAATGCCGTAGTTTACGCGTTACTTACTTTTGCATTACAACTACTTATTGGAAAATTAACTATTGACATTGGTTACGGTCCATTTCTATATGTTCTTGCTTTGGGATTATTTTTTAGTGTTTTATCAGAAGTTTTTCTAATGGGTAAAAAATTAAAAGAAGAAAATGAATTAACCATTTAATCATGCCTATCATAGTAAACTTAGATGTAATGCTAGCCAAACGCAAAATGCGTTCGAATGAATTGGCCGAAAAAATTGGCATCACAACAGCCAATCTTTCTATTTTAAAAACCGGAAAAGCGAAAGCTATCCGGTTTTCGACATTGGAATTGATTTGTGAAATTTTGGAATGTCAGCCGGGTGATATTATGGAATTTTTGAAGGAATAATGGTGTTATGAAAGCGGGAAATAGCTCATAAAAAAAGTCACACATTGCTGTATGACTTTCTAATATTTTATAAAAATGTAGTTTAATCTACTAAAACAATTGCTTTATTGTTGTTCATTTCAAGCGTACCTGAATTGATTGACAAACTATATGTAGTTCCTTGTTGACTGAATTTAGCCGCAACATCTTTAGAAAAGGTTACATTATTTCCTTCAAACCTAACGGTTCCTTTTCCTAAAGAAGAAACTATAGCAGCGTGATTGTTCAACATTTGAAATTCTCCATTAGTTCCCGGAACGGTAACTGAGATTACTTCGCCTTTGAATAAAACTGCCTCGGGTGATATTATTTCTAAAATCATATTTATTAAGTTTTTAGTGGTCAGTTTTTAGTGGTCAGTCTGAAGACTGCTTACTAATTACTGCCAACTATTTATGCTTCTGCTAACATTTTTTGTCCGGCTTCAATAGCATCTTCGATAGTACCTTTCAAGTTGAAAGCTGCTTCAGGAAGATGGTCTAATTCACCATCCATAATCATGTTGAATCCTTTGATTGTTTCTTTAATATCTACCAATACTCCCGGGATACCTGTAAACTGTTCTGCAACGTGGAAAGGTTGCGATAAGAAACGTTGTACACGACGAGCACGAGATACTGATAATTTATCTTCTTCAGACAACTCTTCCATACCTAAGATGGCGATAATGTCTTGAAGTTGTTTGTATTTTTGAAGAATTTCTTTAACGCGTTGAGCACAGTTATAATGCTCATCTCCTAAAATATCTGCTGTCAAAATTCTTGACGTAGAATCCAATGGATCTACTGCAGGATAAATACCTAGCTCGGCAATTTTACGAGACAATACCGTTGTTGCATCTAAGTGAGCAAACGTTGTTGCAGGAGCCGGATCGGTTAAGTCATCCGCAGGTACGTAAACCGCTTGTACAGAAGTAATAGATCCCTTTTTGGTTGACGTAATACGCTCTTGCATGGCACCCATTTCTGTTGCCAATGTTGGTTGGTAACCTACCGCAGAAGGCATACGACCTAAAAGAGCCGAAACCTCAGAACCTGCTTGTGTAAAACGGAAGATGTTATCTACGAAGAAAAGTACATCTTTTCCTTGGTCTGAACCTGCACCATCACGGAAATATTCTGCAATAGAAAGTCCTGATAACGCCACACGAGCACGAGCTCCCGGTGGTTCGTTCATTTGTCCGAATACGAAAGTAGCTTTAGACTCTCTCATTCCCGGTTTATCTACTTTAGATAAATCCCATCCTCCATTTTCCATAGAGTGCATGAAATCTTCTCCATATTTTATAATTCCTGATTCCAACATCTCACGAAGTAAATCGTTTCCTTCACGTGTTCTTTCTCCTACTCCTGCGAATACAGAAAGTCCACCGTGACCTTTTGCGATGTTGTTAATCAACTCTTGGATCAATACGGTTTTACCTACACCGGCACCACCAAACAATCCAATTTTACCACCTTTTGCATAAGGTTCGATAAGGTCGATTACTTTAATACCTGTAAATAAAACTTCTGTTGAAGTTGATAATTGGTCAAATTTTGGAGCCGGTCTGTGGATTGATATTCCATCAACACCTGCTTTAGGCAAATCACCTAAACCATCAATGGCATCACCAATTACATTAAAAAGTCTTCCGTAAACATCCGGACCAATTGGCATTTGAATTGGAGCACCTGTAGCTACCACTTCTGTTCCTCTGCTTAAACCGTCTGTAGAGTCCATTGAGATGGTTCTAACAGTGTCTTCACCAATGTGAGATTGTACTTCAAGAACTAACTTGGTACCATCTTGTTTAGTGATTTCAACAGAATCATAAATTTTTGGCAATTCGGCATCCTTAGAGTTAAACACTACATCTACTACCGGACCGATGATTTGGGAAACTTTTCCTATTACTTTTGACATTGCTTATGTATTTATTTAATAGCTATTTATGTTTATGGTAAACACCTCTTTTTTCAGAGTGCAAAGATAATTTTTAAAAATATAAAATCAATAGTAAATGCGTGTTTTTTTTAGGTTTTTTTGAATTATTCTAATCATAGACTCCTAACGCTTAAACAAAGTACATAAAAACAAAAAACCACCTTGATTAGAGGTGGTTTAAAATGGATTTTTTAAATTAATTTAAAATAGGAGGGTAATGAATTTGAAAATCTTTCATTTTATTCATTCGAAGCGTAGATCCATAGGTAGCATTAATTGCTTCCGTAAATTTGTTTGCAATATAGGCATTTCCACGAGCCGTAATGTGGATTCCGTCCAAGGAGAAAGCTCCTCCCGAAACAAATGCATTCGTCATGTGAAAGTTATCAAAACGAATTCCTGTAGTAGATAATTGAGTTAATATTGCAAAGGCATCAACAAAAGCCAAATTAGCCCCCTCTGCTGCATTTTTAATTATTGTATTGAAAGTAGCAGTGGCGGCAGCCAAATCTGCCTGTTCACTTGGCAACAACACCCATTTGTCTTCTAATGGAAAAGTTACACCATTAATTGAAAGCTGTCCTGCTGTAGCAGCCGGCACACCCATACCTACTAAGGTTGTAAATCTAGCCGTATTGAGTTGACCAATGATATTTGAAGAAGGCAATACAAATAAATCTTGATTTGTGGCTTGTCTACATTGTCCAAATTGACTGCCAAACAGAGCGGCAGTAACCGGATCTAAACCACCTCCTTGAAGAACGGCTGTAAGTTGAGCGGAAATATTTAATAACGATTCGTCATGGATCACCACGGGGCTATTGGAATTTGTGTTAAATTGAATAGAACGCTCAGGTACTCCTAAAAATGCAAAAGCCTGATTTAATTGAGCAAAAGTTGCATTCAATGTCGGTATCATTGGTCCGAATGATGGATTAGAAGGACTTAGAGGATTAAAAGGCACCACTTTAAAATGAGGAATAGTTTTTACATCTGGTATATTAGCTACAACACCTTTAGCACCAGCTGAAGTTAAAGTGGTAATTAATGTATTTATAGCAAAAGTAAAAGTAGCTTCATCAGTAATTGGATTTGTTCCATCGCCACCTGATAGAGCATAACCTAACACATCATTATTCCCAATCCACAACGAAAAGAAGGTCGGATTTTGAGCCATAGCATCAGCTAAAACTGAGGTTCCCGGAGCGGATGCCATTCTAACAAAATAAGGATTTGCAGCTGCCGGTAGATTTGCGGGATTTCCATAACCCGGAGCTAATAAGTGAAAACTCTTGGCTCCCGGAACACCTAAATTATTAAAAGGCCCACTAACAACATTAAACGTTTCGGTTGAAGGGGTACCCCCAGGTAAAGGAATTGGAGCGGCACCGTTAAATATTAATCTGGGACCGAAAGATGCATTAGGCATGCCTCCAAAAAGCAAACCTCCTACGTTATCATTCATAAATGGAATCCTAAATTCTCCGCCACCGGCCAACTCAAATTGATCGGCGAGTAGTTTAGCATAACTGTTTTCTTGACTTTTAATGAATAAAGCTCCATCGCTAAATCCCGCCGTTAATGAATTTCCCAAAGCAACATATTTTGAAAAATCGGCACTTCCTGCAGTTACTGGTGGTTCTTCAGGTAAAATACCCGAAATATCTTCTTCATCTGAATTACAAGCTACAAACCCTAAGGAAACTAATAGTAGCAATTTGAAATTTTTTATCATGGTTTCTTACTTTTTTAAAATTAAATACTTCTTATGGATTAATTGTCCATCCAATTAAATACTGTTGCCCAATTCTACCGGCACCAACAACTTGAAGATAATCATTACCTCCAATATTGGCTCCACTAAGTTTGAAAACTGATTTAATGGTAGGTACAGCATAGGTAATTTGTGCATCAAACACAGTTACTGCAGGTATCAAGCCATCTGCAAATGAAGATTGCCACAAATATTCATCACTCCATCTTGCATTCACTCCAAAACCAAAGTTTTTAAATAGCTCCGTATTGCTTAAAGATGCTTTTACTCTGTGTTTAGGTGTATTGAAACCGGCAATAAATGAAGGATCTTTTGATTGATCAAACTCAAACTGAGCATGGTTATAATTCACCCCTACTTCATAATTACCAAATACTTTTTTAGATAGTCCTACACCAAATCCAAGTGAATTCACAGTTTCTGTTGTATTGGTGTATACTTGATATACTCTACGGTCACCATTAGCTAAGGCCTGTAATGATTGTTGTACTTCCGGATCAGTAAAATCGGTACCAACGGTTCCATAGTAAGGCTTAATAACACGAGATGTACTCATGAAATCATCATAAATGTTATAATAAGCATTCAAATCAACAGAAAGTCCATTTTCTAAAACCGATTTATAACCCACTTCGAAAGCTTTTACAAATTCCGGTTTAACTAAAGCGATATTGGCCACTTCCAAAACCCCTGGATTTTGAGTAGCAGCAAAAAGTGCTGCAGAGGAAGCTGTATATAAATTATTGTTATAAGCATCTGCTCCGGTAAAAGTCACTGTTGGACCAACACCCGGAAATGTTTGACCTTGAGCACTAACGTTTAAGGTTTCAACATAGCGAGATAAATTGTCAGGTGTTGAGCCAATTAAAGCAAATGGTCCTAAATCTAAACCAATATATTGATCTTGTGTTGTCGGATTTCTAAAACCGGTTTGAAAGGAAGCTCTAAAATTATGATTTTTAAGTTCCCCTGCTGAATAAACCAAAGAAACTCTTGGTGAAAACTGTCCATCAAAATTTTGAGATTTGTCATAACGAATAGATCCTGTAAATTTTAGGCGTTCCTCTGCTAAGAACTTCTTTTGAAGTTGTGTATAGGCTCCATATTCTTTATATCTGATTGGCCCGTCGTAATCCGTAAAAATAGTTCCATCGGAATTTAATTCATACATTCTATAAGAACCTCCTACTTGAATTTCGGCAAAATTTATAATTTCTTTAAAATTGTAATTTAAATCGGAATGATAAATTATGGATTCATCTTTAAATTTTGCTCCTGTTCTTAAATCCGGATCTGCGGTTACAGCCTCCAACGCATTTTGGAATTCAGGAGTACCGGGCATAAATCTTGATGGAGAAGTAGATGGTGTTAAAATTCCTGTTAAAGCAGCTGGCACTTGGTTGTAGTCAGCAAAATTTCTAGCAATGCCGGATGCTGTAGTGGCATCTGCTCCTAAAAATATACTTGAATTTAAATAAGCAGTTGCATAATTTGTAAACCACTCTTGATCTGATTTCCAAGATCTGTTCACATTCCATGCGGCAAAACGCATGTCATAAGAATCACCAGCGTCTTCTGTGGTAATATAACCACGAACAAAGAAATTTCTATTTTTGATTTCTAATTTACTTTGTTGCATTCTAAAGTTTTCTAAACGATAGCGATTTGCTCCTTGGTAAACTGTATTTCCCAAACCAATTTTGTGGGTTGCAATAATCTCAAAATCATCATCCCAAGGTTTGATATGAATCGAAGCATCAAATTTTACATTTTCCAATTTATTATCGTTTAAATCTTGCTCTGCATAACCTGTTCTGGAAACTTGTCCCACGTTTGGTATAAACGTAGTAACCTCATCTCCATATATATTCAATCCATCATAATTTTGGTTGTTTGCATGACCAATAGTTCCGCCTGAAACACTTCTTTCATCAGCAGGAATCCATTCTGTTGCTCTTAGGTAAGTAAAATTAACTTTTGCAGCAAAATGTTTTGTGAAAGCATGAGCTGCTCTAATTCCAAAATCCCAATAATCATTATCGCCGGCAATTTTTTGAGACGTTTGTCCATATTTTGAATAAAAGCTTATTCCTTGATGTGTGAAAGGGCTTTTACTATTCATAAATAAAATACCATTGAAGGCATTAGCCCCATAAAGAGCCGATGAGGCTCCGGGTAATAATTCAACGCTTTGAACGTCTAGTTCAGAAAGTCCTATAAGGTTTCCTAATACAAAGTTCAACATCGGAGAAGAGTTATCCATTCCGTCAACCAATTGCATAAAACGTGTATTAGCAACAGTTGCAAACCCTCTAGTATTTATTGATTTAAAGTTTAAACTACTAGTGTTAAAATGCACCTCTTTTAAATTTTCTAAACCATCATAATACGTTGCAGATGTTGTGTTTTTAATTTCCTGCAAAGTCATTCTTTCAATGGTTACAGGAGATTCCAGAATTCGCTCCGGTGTTCGAGAAGCAGACACCACAATCTCGTTTAATCGGGTTTCTTCTTCACTAAGTTTAACAGTCACTTTTTGAGAACTGCTGGTAATGTTTACTTTTTGAGAAGCAAATCCAATACTTGATATCTCTATGACATAAGGTGGATTTTTTTGGGTTGACAAAGTAAAGTTACCATCAAAATCGGTAACTGTTCCTATGGCTTCGCCAACAATTTTAATACTTGCTCCAGGAATGGGTTGATTGGTTGCATCAACAACAGATCCTGAAATCGTACTTTGTGCAAATGAGACGCCACAAATAAACAATGACAGAATAAATAAATACACTTTCATAAGGTTAGAATTTTGTTAGTTTAAGTTACCAAAGTACAAATTATTTTGATATCAATAAAAAATCGGCTGATTTTTACAACATTTAACACCAATATAGTGTTGATTTTATGATTTTCGCAACGGTTAATTTTGTGAAATCTTTAACCTTTTTGATAAAAAACCTAAAAATAGTATGCGTTCATACTATTTTTTAAAAATAAATTACATAAAAAATAAAAATTAAGGGATTCTATAAAAAAATATAAAGGGCGAGATAAATATCCCGCCCTTTTGTAATTTTATAATGAAAAACTGTTATTCTACAGTAACCGATTTTGCCAAATTTCTTGGTTGATCTACATTACATCCCCTTAAGACAGCTATGTGATACGACAACAATTGAAGTGGAATGGTTGTCAAAAGTGGTGATAAAGCATCCGATGTCTCCGGAATTTCAATTATATAATCTGCTAATGCCTTCACTTGCGTATCACCTTTTGTAACAACAGCAATTATTTTTCCGCTTCTGGATTTTATTTCTTGTATATTACTTACCACTTTATCATAGTGGCCTTGCTTTGGTGCAATAACAATAACCGGCATGTGTTCATCAATCAAAGCAATTGGACCATGTTTCATTTCTGCAGCAGGATATCCCTCAGCATGAATATACGATATTTCTTTTAGTTTTAAAGCCCCTTCTAATGCTACCGGAAAATTATATCCTCTTCCCAAATAAAGACTGTTATTGCTATCCTTTATTAATTTGGCTATCTTTTCAACTTCTGTATTGGTCAATAAAGCTTCTTGTACTTTTTCCGGAATTAATTCTAATTCATTTAAATATCTGAAAAAATCAGATTTAGAAAGCGTTCCTTTGGCTTTTGCCAATCGTAAAGCTATTAGAGTAAGAACTGTTATTTGTGTTGTAAATGCCTTTGTTGATGCCACTCCAATTTCTGGACCTGCATGGGTATAAGCACCGGCGTGTGTTTCTCTTGAAATAGAAGAACCCACTACATTACATACTCCAAAAACAAAAGCTCCTCTTTCTTTGGCTAATTTTATGGCCGCCAAAGTGTCAGCTGTTTCACCGGATTGCGATATAGCAATAACAACATCGTTAGAATTTACAATTGGATTTCTATATCTGAATTCCGAAGCATATTCAACCTCAACAGGAATTCTTGTAAACTCTTCAATAACATATTCAGCTACTAATCCGGCATGCCATGAAGTACCACAAGCAATAATTATAATTCTGTCTGCTTGAAGAAATTTTTCAATGTTATCTTCAATTCCGGCCATTTTAATTATTCCGGTGGTTGCAGAGAGTCTTCCTCTGTAGGTATCTTTAATTACATTTGGTTGCTCATAAATTTCTTTAAGCATAAAATGCTCATAACCCCCTTTTTCAATTTGTTCCAAGTTCATTTTCAACTCTTGAACATACGGGTCAACCAAAGTATCATCTTTTATTTTTCGTACTTTAATGGGTTTGTGTAACCGAACGATTGCCATTTCTTCATCTTCTAAATAAATTGCATTCGTGGTATATTCAATAAAAGGCGAGGCATCTGATGCAATAAAAAACTCATTTTCACCAATACCAATAGCCAACGGACTTCCTAATCTCGCAACAACAATTTCATCTGGTTTTTCGACATCAAATACGGCAATCGCATAAGCTCCCACTACTTGGTTTAAAGCTATTTGAACTGCTTTACCTAATTTTACTTTCTCTTGCTTTTGAACATCTTCAATCAAATTTACTAATACTTCTGTGTCTGTATCTGAATGAAAAACATAACCTCTCTTTAATAATTCTTTTTTTAGAGGTTCATAATTTTCAATTATACCATTATGAATGATAGCAAGCTTACCTGAATTAGAAAGATGTGGATGTGAGTTTACATCATTTGGCACACCATGAGTGGCCCAACGAGTGTGACCCATTCCAATGGAACCATAGATGTTATTTTCAGAAGCTGCTTTGGCTTCTAAATCTGTTACTTTCCCTTTTGTTTTAGATACTTTTAAATTTTTACCATCATGCAGCATTATTCCTGCACTATCATAGCCTCTGTATTCTAATCGTTTTAATCCCTTAATAACAATAGAATAAGCGTCTCTTTTACCTATATAGCCTACAATTCCACACATACTCTATCAATTAGGTTTTGTATAAAATATCTCCAAACGCAACTTTTTATCCGCTGGTACAGATGGATGATTTCCATGAATTACGGTACCTAAAGGGTTTAGAACTGTTCCGGCTGGTACACTTTTAAATAAATCTTCCGGCAATGAATTCTTTCTACTGTAATTCGTAATCTGTCTAAAATCTTCCGTCACCACTAATCCCAACTTAACATTAGTTGAGTCTTTTCTAATCAAATTTGAAATATGATTGGTAATACGAACTTTATAATAAACACCTCTTCCATCCTCAGCTTCTTCTTTTTGAATTAACCCTCCATGTATAAACTTTCCTCTTTTTGGTTTCGAAGCAATTGATGTTAAATCTAAATAATAGTCCAGCAAAGGTCTCTTGTTGTTTAAATCATAAAGAAAAATTCTCTCAGGTTCAGGAGAATTAGTTCCCATCAATGTATTTTCTATGTAAAAAGTTAGATTAGCTTCATTAACCAACCATCTTTTAGCACGCAAATCCTCTAATTCTTCTAATGTAAACAATTCAATTATTGCCATAGATCCCGAACCTCCTTTAAGATACAAACTTGGATCACCTGTTGTGGAATTACTACTGGATAAAGCATTTTCATAAACCGGACTATTGGTTGTTTCCTGCAAACTAACGGTGTTGCCAAGAAGATTAAGTTCAACAACTTTATCTACTCGTGTGGTCTCCTCTCCGGAAACTAAATCTTCTTTATACTTAATGGTGATTTTACCTTGTTTGAAGTTTAATAACGCTAATGTATTAGATGCCCCTAGTTCATCAATTTTAAAATACAAACCTCTAAAATAATTTTTAAAAAGGTTGTTGTTCACCATTTTTGACTTTCCTTGACTACTTAAAATCTTGGTCTTAAAAAAGTCTTTATTTAATTTTAAGACCATGGCTGGTGCTGAACGAGTAACGGTTTCATTATCATCTTCATCAACTGTAGTGGCCACACGTTCGGCTGGGTCAAAAAAGAACTCATCATTTTGTGAAACAGCTTCATCATCATTTAATCGATTCCCCACAATGTTAGCGTCAAAATCTGCTTTTTGATCCGTATAATATTTCTGCGATTGTGTGAAATTCGAATTTGGATCTAAGTCTCTAAGAAAATAGCCGTTTTCATAAACATCTAATTTCATCTTAGATAATGCAGTCCCGTAAATAGAATCCAGCTTATAAGTACTTTCTCCATCATCATTTGTATTGGTCCTTTTGCTGAAATAAGGGATTATTAACTCAACCGATTCTACTTCAATATTTTCCCCATAGGTTGGATTAATATTGGATGAGCTTACTTCAAGTTGCGTAACAAAATGAGCAATCGTTTTCCCGAAAACCGGATTATTATACACTCCTAAAGGATTTACATCCAAATTATTACTCTGAATCACGCCAACACGTTGATTAAAAGCATTCACTTTTGCATCGCGATAAGCCAACAAATCAAAGTGATCATCTCCAATAATATCACCCCCAATGGTGTTAAAATCCTTATCGCATGAGCCTAGGAAAACAAGAAAAAAAACGGCAACTAAAGCGTTGTATAAACTTTTTTGTGTTAACATTCTGAATTTTAAAAAATTATAGTAATACAGTATTTTTATAGAAATCGGTATACATTTCCGCAAAACGATCTTTAGAGGCGAAAGGTAAAAAAGGTTTTTCTGATGATTCTATAAATTTTGTTAAACTTGAAGAAACACCTTCTGATGCAATTATTACAGCGTCGGAGTGCATCACAGCTGTTTTAATTATGTTTTCATAATTAGGTTCTGCCAAAAATTGAGCAGATTCATTTGAAATACCGTCAAACGCAACCTTATTAAGCAATTGCATGTCTAAATTCCCTTCAAAAGACTGACTGTAAACAGAAGTTACAATTTTTGTTTCTGCAAATAATGCTTCGTTTTTATAATAATGCTTCATATAAAGCGGCAATAATGAAGCCAACCATCCGTGTACGTGAATAATATCCGGAACCCAATTTAATTTTTTTACAGTTTCAACAACTCCTTTGGCAAAGAAAATAGCTCGCTCGTCATTATCCGGAAACAAAACACCCAATTCGTCAGTAAACGTTGCTTTTCTCTTAAAATAGTCATCATTATCAATGAAATAAACTTGAATTCGTTCTTTTGGAATGGAAGCTACCTTTATAATCAAAGGCATATCCAAATCATTAACAACTAAATTCATTCCTGAGAGCCGGATTACTTCATGCAATTGATGTCTTCGCTCATTAATGTTACCGTATCTAGGCATAAATATACGTATCTGTCCTCCTTGATCATTGATCATTTTTGGCACATCATACGACATATTGGAAACTTCATTTTCTGCTAAATAAGGCACCACCTCAGATGATACATACAATATCCTCTTGTCCTTCATAGGGTTTTGAACTTTTATGGGTTAGATTTAAAAACATGCAAAATTACAAAAATTTATGGAGTTAATTACTAAAATAGTAAGTTTGCACCTTATTTAACTCAAAACAAATGCTCGTTTTCAACAACAAAGCAGATCTAGGCACTTATTTAAAGCCCTTTTGGGTAAAAACCAAATCGATAGGTTTTGTTCCAACAATGGGAGCATTGCACCAAGGCCACCTATCTCTTTTGGATACTGCCGCAAAAAACAATACCATAACTGTAATCAGTATTTTTGTCAACCCTACCCAGTTTAACAACCCTGAAGATTTGGTGAAATACCCACGCACTTTAGAAGCTGATATTCAAAAAATTGAAAAACTGAACCCCAATGTGATAGTTTATGCCCCTGAAGTAGCTGACCTTTATACGCCAAATGAAAAAGCAGCACCATTTTCTTTTGATGGTTTAGAATTTCAAATGGAAGGCAAATTCAGACCCGGACATTTTGACGGGGTGGGTACTGTGGTAAAAAAACTTTTTGAAATCGTTCAACCCACCAATGCCTACTTTGGTGAAAAAGATTTCCAACAGTTGCAAATTGTCAAAAAATTGGTTTCAAAATATAAAATCCCTGTAAATATAGTGCCTTGCCCTATCCATCGAGAAGCAAACGGTCTGGCAATGAGTTCACGAAACGAACGCCTTTCTGACACGGAAAGAAAAGATGCTGCACTGATTTACAATACATTACAACAAGCAAAACTAAAATTTGGCACGAAAAGTGCTAAAGAGGTTAGCGATTGGGTAACTAAAGTATTCCAAAACCACCAAACGTTCTCCTTGGAATATTTTGAAATTGCTGACGAAACCTCCCTAAAAACCTGTCTGAGAAAATCTAAAAACAAAAAATATAGGGCTTTTATTGCGGTTTTTGTTAACAATATCCGATTGATAGATACGATTTCATTAAATTAATTACCTTTGCACCATGCAAATTCAAGTTGTTAAATCCAAGATTCACCGTGTGACGGTAACTGGTGCCGATTTAAATTATATCGGAAGTATTACTATTGACGAAGCCCTTATGGACGCTTCGAACTTAGTGGAGGGAGAAAAAGTTTCTATTGTAAACATCAACAATGGTGAACGTTTAGAGACCTATGTAATTAAAGGGAATCGCAACAGCGGTGAAATAACCTTAAATGGTCCTGCAGCCCGAAAAGTTCAAAAAGGCGATATTATTATCATTATTTCTTACGGAATTTTAGATATTGAAGAAGCCAAAACCTTCAAACCTTCGTTAGTTTTCCCAAACGAAAAAGACAACTCCTTGACCTAATCCGTTGAAAAATCAAATTAGTAAATGGTTATCCATATTGCTCCCAATTGCTTTGGGGGTCTTTTTAATTGGATATACCTATGACAAATTTACACCGGAACAGATAGAGGAAATAAAGGCTCAATTTCAAAATGCCAATTATTGGTACATTCTGATTTCTTTGTTTTTTGGAATGCTGGCCTTATTTTCAAGAGCCTACCGATGGGGTTTCGCACTCCAACCGTTAGGCTACAAACCGAAACTAAGTACCAACTTTATGGCAGTTTGCATTGCCTATTTTATGAACATGACCATTCCACGTTCCGGAGAGGTGAGTAGGGCTTTAGTTTTAAAAAAATACGAAGACGTTCCTTTTGACAAAGCCTTCGGAACTATAATTGCAGAAAGAATTGTTGATTTTATTTTCTTATTGAGTTTTATCGCTTTGGCAATACTTCTTCAATACGATATTTTTAAAAAATTTGTTTTAGATCATCTTTCTGTAAAACAATTAGGACTGCTGGCTTTTGTGGTTATAGCCGGTTTTAGCATAGCATTATGGCTTTATAAAAAATCAAGTAACAAATGGATTCTCGCCCTTAAAGCTAAACTTTCAGGACTGATGGAGGGCCTTCAAAGTGTGCTTTCCATGAAAAAAAAGGGTTGGTTTATTTTCCACTCTTTTTTCATTTGGTGTTGTTACATCTTGATGTTTTATGTCACTATTTTTGCTTTACCCGAAACTTCAAATTTGAGTTTTAATGCTGTCTTGATGGCATTTATTACAGGTGGCGTTGCTATCACAGTCACTAATAGTGGTTTTGGTGCCTACCCTTTTTTAATTTCAAAAATTTTATTGGTTTATGCCGTTCCCGAAACTGCCGGGAATGCTTTTGGTTGGATTGTTTGGACTTCACAAACCCTTATGATAGTTGCATTAGGACTCTTGTCTTTTTTAATCTTACCAATCCTGCATAAAAACAAATAAATTAGTATCTTGCTCCTGCTTTAAAAATTATTTTTTAATCTCTAAACAGCAACGAGTCATGATGAAAAAAGCACTCATTTTTACTTTTTTAGCACTAGTTGCTACTTCATTTGCACAAAAAAAAAGTACCGAACAATTTACTTCAAAAAAACTAGGAGAAGATAGAGAAATTACTATCGTTGTTCCCAAGTCATACAATGCTGATAAAACAAAGAAATACCCGTTACTCGTTTTGTTAGACGGCGAATATTTAGTAAATCCGTTTCAAGGAGCTTTTGATTTTTCAAATTATTGGGACGACATACCCGAAGTTTTTATTGTGGCCATTTCACAAAATAAAAACAACGAACGTTATGACGATTGTGAAGTTTCTAAAGAAACCGGACTTCCGGAAGAAAAAGGAAATTTCTTCTTTGAGTTTATCGGTACCGAACTGGTCCCCTACATTGAAAAAAATTACCGAATCGCTCCCTTCAAAATAATTGCCGGTCATGACACAACTGCCGGTTTTTTGAACATTTACCTTTATAAAGAAACCCCGCTATTTGATGCCTATATTTCTTTGAGTCCGGAACTTCCTACCGAAATGGAAAACCGCTTGCCGGAAAGAATCAACCAAATCACAAAACCGATTTTTTACTACCATGCTACTGCCGATGGTGATTTGAAAAAAATGCAAACCCGTATTAAAAAATTGGATGAAGGCTTGTCTAAAATCACCAAAACGGGATTCAATTATAAATTTGATGATTTCAAAGGGGCTTCCCATTATTCGTTAGTGTTGCACGCCATTCCTAATGCTTTATATCAGATTTTCGCCGTATACCAACCCATCACTAGCGTGGAATTTCAAGAAAAAATCGTCAAAATGGAAAGTGGTTATGTAACCTATTTGTCTGATAAATATGAAACGCTTGAAAAATCTTTAAACATCAAAATGCCCATTCGTTTGAATGATTTTAAAGCGATTGAAGCCGCAATTTTGAGAAACAAAGCGTACAATGAGTTTGATGAATTGTCCATTTTAGCCCGTAAACATTATCCAAAATCTATGTTGCCGGACTATCATTTGGCCTTGATGTTTGAGAAAAAAGAAGATTATAAAAGAGCTCAAAAATACTATATCAATGCCTTTAACAGAGAACCTATTGGCGATTTAAACAAAGACATGATGTTTGACAAATCAGAGGAAATGAAGAAAATGCAGTAATACCCATGGCAAAAATTAAAACGACTTTCTTCTGTCAAAATTGCGGTACTCAATTTTCTAAATGGCAAGGCCAATGTCATGCTTGTAGCGAATGGAATACCATTGTGGAAGAAGTGATTCAAAAAGAAGAAAAATCGGGTTGGAAACCTTCGTCAACCGAAACCAAAAAAGCTCCTAAACCACTTCGAATAAAAGATATTGATTCGACTCAGGAAATTCGTCTTGACACCTCAGATGGCGAGTTGAATCGAGTGCTTGGTGGAGGAATCGTTCCCGGTTCTTTAACCCTTTTGGGTGGTGAACCCGGTATTGGGAAAAGTACGTTGTTACTTCAAATTGCTTTAAAATTACCTTATAAAACCTTATATGTCTCAGGTGAAGAAAGTCAGAAACAAATAAAAATGCGTGCCGAACGAATTGAAAACAGATATGAAAACTGTTTCATTCTTACGGAAACCAAAACGCAAAACATCTTCAAACAAATTCAGGAAATGGAACCGGAGATTGTGATTATTGACTCTATTCAAACCTTACATACCGATTATATTGAATCCACTGCCGGAAGTATTTCGCAAATTCGCGAATGCACGGCGGAACTTATCAAATTTGCTAAAGAAACGAATGTTCCGGTATTGTTGATTGGTCATATTACGAAAGACGGAACCATCGCCGGACCCAAAATTTTGGAACACATGGTAGATACCGTTTTGCAATTTGAAGGCGACCGAAACCACGTGTACCGAATTCTACGTTCGCTCAAAAACCGTTTTGGTTCTACGGCAGAAATTGGCATTTATGAAATGCAAGGTTCCGGTTTGAGAGAAGTGGCCAATCCATCAGAAATTCTGATTTCACACAAAGACGAAGAACTTTCCGGAACGGCAATTGCTTCCACTTTAGAAGGCATGCGGCCGTTGATGATTGAAATTCAAGCCTTAGTCAGCACTGCAGTTTACGGAACGCCGCAACGCAGCACAACCGGTTACAATGCCAAACGACTCAACATGATTTTGGCGGTTTTAGAAAAACGTGCTGGTTTCCGTTTAGGAGCAAAAGACGTTTTTTTAAATGTGACAGGCGGAATTTCTGTCGATGATCCTGCGATTGATTTGGCAGTTGTTGCCGCCATTTTATCCTCCAACGAAGATATTCCCGTTGGTAAAGATTTTTGCTTTGCAGGAGAAGTGGGATTAGCAGGAGAAATTCGCCCCGTGAACCGTGTAGAACAACGCATTTTGGAAGCGGAGAAATTAGGGTTTTCAACGATTTTTGTATCGAAATACAATAAAATTTCATTGAAAGACACATTAATTCAAGTGAAATTAGTGGCGAAGATTGAAGATGTGGTGGGGGAATTGTTTGGGTAGTTTTAATCTATTTCTTTTTCAATCTGTTTTTTACTTAAAACCTTATTTAAAGGTGACAATTTATAGTTGATATCTTTTATTCTTACTTTAAATAATTGTTGTCCATTATCAAATTCAATTTGGTCATGTTTTATCGGAATAATGATTTGATTTTTAAAGTTTACAACACCAAATTTTCCTTTTTGTTTTACAATTAAAAAATCCAAATTGTTTGTAAAACTGATTTCATCAAAAGCAAACGGAAGAATACTATTTAAGCTTTTATCAAACAAAGCCAACTTTTTTTGTTCGTCTTCAATAAGTAGAAAATCAACAGTTTTTTCATCTTCCATTTCAATATTTTGCTCATAAATAGTTGAAATAGGAATGGAATGAATAATTTGATCATTGTGAAATAAATAGTACTTATTTTCTTTTTCAACGCAATATTCTAATTTCAATTTTTGTTCATACGAAACATATTTATTCGGATTTGCAACTACAATTTCTCCTTCTTTATTCATAAAAAATTCTTTTCCTTTTTTGAAAAATTTAAAACCGGAATATTCTTCTACAGATATACTATCAACATTTGCTTTGAACAATTCATTTCCTTTAAAATCATAAACAACATGTAGTGAATCTTTATTTGCAACTAGGCTGTAGGAATGAATTTTTACAGCATCAAAAGAAACGGGAATAATAGTTTTGAAATTCTTTACATCGAGTAATCCAACCAAGTGATTTTTTTCAACTTCTATTGCATTTAAAAAAGTATTCGTATCAAAACGAGAGCTTCCAACTTGTGGTTTTTTTGAAATTGTATCATAGGCAAAATCAAGTAAAACGGTATTTTCATTATCAATTATTCCAAATTTAGTATTTCGTTTTGCAATAAAAGTTTTTGAATTAATTTCTTCGATATAATCATAGTTGAAAGGAACAACTATTTCAGATTTTCCGTTATAAATTCCATATTTGTTTTTGTTGATAGCAATATAATTTTCATAATTAATAGTAGAAATACCTTCTTTTCTGTCAAAGGTTTTATCAAACAAAATTTTACCATTAGCATCATAAATAGTTGTTTTTTGAAAATTATTTGGCAAAGAAATACTGTTTAGATAACTCCCATCTTCCCGTTCTTGAAAATTGCCAACCGGAATCGTCAATGATTTTCCTTTTTTATTTAAAGGTAAAATTTCTATTTCTTTTGAATTTTGAAGAATAATCGCTTGATTGTATTTAGCAAAACGCCACGTTTGTTGACTCTCTTTTTCGAATTGTGTTACTATTGTATTGTCTTCCGTGAAAATTGTTATCTGTGAACTAGAATCGAAATTGGTAACACCATAAAAAAGTTTGTCTTTATAAGGCTTTAAAAATTCATTTGTTTTAAAAACATTTTCACTTTCATATTCTTTAAAAAACAATAAATGAATAGCGTCAAAACGTTCTGGTTTTGCAATAATTTTTCCGGAAAAGTCAATTAAACCGAGCTTTTTACTAGCTGCATTAGATGAAAACAAGAAGAAAGTATTGGCTTTGGTTTTAAATTCTTCGGAATAAAAAATAGTTTCCCTGTATTTGTAGAAAGGTTTTAGCACCGGATACTTAAAGTTAGCTTCTTTAAGCTGATGATTCATTACGCCATAAACGTTGTTTTCTTTGAAAAAGTAGTTGTTATTTTCTTTATAATCAAATGGTTTTGGCAATGGGGTTTCAGCAAATGAATTATCCAACAACGTATCAAACTTATTGCCTTTTTTAACGATTAAAAGACTATCGTTCATTTCCATATAACCGGAATAGTTGACAGATGATTTTTCTCCGGTTAATAAATGATAAAAACCGTAAAACTTGTTGTTTTTACTGGCAAAAGCAATCTTATCTTTGGATAAAAAGTAACAATTAGTTGCGTTTAAATCAACTTTGAAAACAGTACCTTTTTCCAATTTTAAAACTGAATCGCCATACGATTTGATTACGTTTTGATTCACACTAAATGTCACCGGATGCGTGTCAATTTCTTCAAAAATAATGCTGTAACTTAATGTGTCATTTACATTTTTAATTGCTTTAATTTCATGAATTGAAAAAGGATGTACCATCTCTCCAAAACCATTAAAAATGGCTTTGACGTTTTCATCATTCACTACAACATACAAATTTTCTCTAGAAAAAGTGTCTCCGTCAATAGTTAAGTAATTTGGCGGAATTAATTGTTTCCCATTTTCATCAATTAATCCGAATAATGTTTCGTTTTTTGTAACTAAGAAATTATTATTAGATGATAAACTTATGGAAGTATAAATTGGTGGAACAATTTCATTTTTATATGAATCAGCCAAACCATAAAGACCATTTTTTTGAAAACGTAGTCGCTCTGGGTTATTATATTCAACTACATTAAAACGAAGGTCATTTTCAAAGTTAGAATATTGGACATCAAAATCCACAAGCGTATTCGGCATGACTTTTTTTCCTAGTTCTGTGTATTTGATAACTTTTAATTTTTGATACGCATTCAAATTATAATTTTCATCTCTATCAAAATAATCATAGTTTGGTTCTACCAGAATGGCATCTTTTTCAGTGTTAATGAAGCCCCATTTTTTACCTTTTCTTAAATAAAACAAAGAATGTCCTATTTTTTTGATGTCTTCATAAATGGGTTGAGCAATGATGTTTCCATGGTAATCGAGTAAGCCCACTTTGTTATTTTCTTTAAATAGTAGTCCTTGACGAGTATTGAAAAAGGGTTTGATTATCTCTTTACCAAAAATCAAATTCATCCATTTTCCTTGATAAAAAGTATTTCCAATAGGCGAAATACTATCATAAATGGGTTGTTTATAAAATGTGTTTCGAAATAAATTGTAAATCCCAAACTTGTTGTTCTTTTTTACAATAATATACTTGTCATAATCTCCGTATTGATTTTCGTTTAACGTGACATTCTTTTTTAAGTTGATTAAACTCGATAATTTATTTTCAAGAAAAGTCAAATCAGTAAAATTATCAATATAGGTATCAAATTCCTTGAGTTGAACAAGTTCATCATTCACAACATGATACACAAAATTTCCGTTTTCTGCTTTCATCAAAACAAATCGTTGTGTTTCTGCTTCAAGGTTTACATCAGCTATTTCATTATTGTGAAATGCATAGGTGTTATCAAGGCAATACGCTAAATTTTCATAAATTACTTTCTTTTGTTTAACATCAAAAATAGTTACTTTTCCAATAGAATCACGAGTTTGAATGAAATGCGGAATGTCAATTCGACCTTGATGCTGATCTAAATTTTGGTTGTCAAGAATCAACTCGCCTTGAAGATTGAAAATGCTAAAAGGAGCTTGAATAAAATGTTTATGTTCTGTTCGTTTGTCTGCTACAAAAAGTTCATGTGAAATGGGATAGATATTGCCATACTTTCCCAAAGGAATAATCAAGTTACCATCAACATCCAATAAGGCTTGTTGCTTTTTTTTAAAAACCTTGATGAATTGTTTTTCAAAATAGGGATAAACAATAATGGAATCATAAACTGGAGCAACAACATACTTTTTTTCTAAGCTATTATAAACACCTTGTGCTTTAATGTGCTTCGATTGTACATAAACTTTGAAAAGAGCATCTTGAATTACTTTTTTTGAATGAAATTTATGATTTAAAATATTTTCAACAAAAGTTTTGTACAAATTAACGGTTGTATTTTCTAGCGTTTGCGGGTCTTGAATTTGATTTAAATCAGTGAGAGCTTCTTCAAATTTCCCTTCATCAATTTGATGTAAAATAAATTCAGGTGTTTGCGTTAATTTTTGAGCAAAACAAATCGTTCCAAAAAATTGAAATAAAAGAAATAGGCAAAAAGATTTTTTAAAACTCACTTTCTAACATTTGTTTGTTTTTAATTTTCTCTAAATTTAAAATCTTGGGTTGATTTGAATTCCCTGAGTTCAGCAAGTTGAATTTTTTGGCAGAAAACAAATAACTTTCACCGTTTTGATCAAATACTAATAAAGTGTTTTTTGAACTGGGATAATAAATAAATCGGGATGGATTATAATCTGTTCTATTTTGATCAAACCTAAAAACACCATTTATATTCTCGTTGATCAGAAAAATAAATGCAGGCTCAATCTTGGTAGAATTAACTCGATATTCTGCAAAAAGAACTTGCGGAAATTGATTGTTGATGATGACATCAAAATTATAAGAACCTAAATTAGTAATGCTGATGCTTTGCATTAAGTTATCTTCTTTTACACCTTCCGTGGCCAGTTGTTTGAGCAATTCTAAATTCCGTAAACGCTCTCTTTCTCGTTCCAATTCGGCTTCAATACATTTTTTATACGCTTCATTTTCAGGTAAATCGGAATAACGTTCGAACATCATTTTTTTATTCTCATCAAAATAGTTCAACCAGGTTTCTAAGTCCATGGATTGTTCGTTTTTAGTTTTAATATCTCGACTGTAATAGGAAAAACAGTCAAGCGAATCGATTATTTTTTGATTTTCTTCTCGATCAAAACTGCCTTTTCGATAGCGTCCTAAAATTTGTAAATCTTTTTCAATTTTGTTTTTTTGAACGATAAGATTCTCTTTAATTGAATCGGATTGGTTTTGATTAAAAGCAGGCTCATTGAAGTTAGAAATCAAATTTTCCAAGTGCTTTCCTTTCTTTTTACGTTTTATTCTGTTGGGAACATCTAGTGAAGCATTTTTCAAAACCACTTGAGTCGAAGTGTCTTTCAAAGTAATAGTATAGTGGTCGTCTTTGTTTTTTTCAACCAAACAATACATCCATTTTGAAGCAAAAATAATTTCTTCGTTGGTGATTTCTTCGTTTGAAATCTCCCAATTGTATTTGGCTAATTTTTTATTTTCAGAAGTTGAAGGATGCTCCACCTCAATTTTAAATGAAGTTGTGGATGGCGTTTTCTCACTTTTTTTCAATACAAATCGCGTTTTGTGCTGACTGAGTTTTTTGTTGTAAACATTTATTCGGTGAGTGTTGGAAACGATTTTTTCTTTGTTACGTTCAATCGCTTGTTGAACTCGTTCAAAATGTGCCGGATCGGTGAGATTAGCCAAATCAGAAAGTAAAACGTTACTTTCGGCGTATTCTATTCCTCTTTTGTGAATGAGTTTTAAAGATTCACAATGTCTTAAATTACATTTTTGCTCTTCTTCCTGATAGGATCCGCAAACAAAAAAATTTTGTAATCGATCGCCATTTCCATCTGTTATTTTCCCAAATTCTGTCCATTTGTTTGATAAACTATCTAAACCATAAAAGTTTAAATTTGGTAAATTTTCAGTGAGTTTAAAATCAATTACAACATCTTTGGAAGGTTTTAAATGAATTGGCTTTCCGGTTTGAAACGCTAACATCGTAAACATCCCTCCCGAATTAAAAAAGCTTCTTTGATTATCTTGGTCAACATGCATCGGTATTCCGGATAAAATGAAATCAATCGGTTTTCGGTATTCTTCATATCGAATCTCAATTTCTCCCAAAACATCATTCCCGTTTTCATCGGTAAAAGCATTTTTCGGAATACTAATCTTTGTTCCGAAAGAATAAGTGATGAGTTTTTCAACTTGACTGTCAAAAAAATACGAGGTTGGTTTCTTTTTAAACTTTTTAATCGATAGCAGATTTAATTCATTTTCGTAAACAAATTGCACCTCTACCCGACGATTTTTTGTTTTTCCTTCTTCCGAATCATTGTCGGCAACGGGAAAATTATATCCCACACCTTTTGGGCTTATTTTATAATTTGGAATGCCCTTTTTTGCAAAAAAATCAGCAACCGCTTTAGCCCTTTTTTCTGAAAGTTTTTTGTTGAAAAACAAACTGCCGACATCATCTGTATGGCCAGTAATTTCTATTTTGTAATTGGCCGAGAAATTTGCTTTGAACAAGGTTACTTTTTCATTCAAAACCTTTTCATTTTCAGTGCTGATTTCAGCTAAATTTGTTTCAAAAAGCAATTGAAATTTTTCTTGACTATAGCCGAATGAATAGCTTAGCAACGAACATAAAATTATAAAGTAGCTCTTTTTCATTATTTTCTGGGAATGATGTTATTTTCTTTGTCTAAAGTAAGTACAACTTGACCATAGCTCGTGAGATAATTTACTTCGGGTTTTGTTTTCAACCATAAATTTTGATGTTTAAATGGAGAATTATCTTCAAATAATTTTTCGCCTTTTTGGTTGTAAAAATTTTCGTAGTACTGACTTTCTTTTGTTTTAGTGTAAGCGTAATCTGTCACTTCATATAAACCTTCAAAAACTTCTTTGAGTCGATTGTCAAATTGATTTGGAGGAATAATATGATTTCCCAAATAATCCAACACAAAGTGATTGTTGCTTGCTTTATGACTCGTGGCAATGATTTGTCCGAAGCGGTTAAAAGAATTTCCACTAACATAATTCACTTCCGGTAATTCTTTTACCGTTTCAAAATTTTCATTGACAATTTTTAGCACTCGGGTAATTTTTTGAGGTAAAAGCTCGCCATAATAATTCTTTTTTTGCTCTTCTTTGATGACTTCAACAACAATGCAATGTCCTTTATAAAAATTGGTAAATGGAATTAAATTGGTGATTGATTTTTCACCTTTTAAAGTGAGAAATCCACTTTCATTAGTTAAAAAATTGTGATACGTAAACAAACTACTTTCTGTTGGCAAAGCTTTTACAAATCGAAACAACGGATTTACTTTTTGTTTTTTAGACTGAAAAGTTAAATGATACTTACCTGCTTTATTTTTCAATAAATAATTCTCCGAATCCCAAAACTGAACGATGCTGTCTTGTGTGACAAAAATTTCTTTTCCGGAATGTTTATCCAATATAACCGAAATCAATTTCCCTTTTTCAAAATAATTATTTCGCCATGAGTTATTATCATAAATAGGATTATTGTATTTGAAATCAGATAAAATTTCTCCTTTAATGTTAACCAATGCATATTTCCCATTTTTGCCTGCAGTACCAATATCTTCAATCATTTTCATTTTAAGATCATCCCTTTCTAACACAGGAAAAAAGGGAAGAAAAAGATAGTTGTCAATTAGTTTCAATTCCACCATTAACTGTAAAACATGAACGGTTTGAGTGATATCATTAGATCTATAATAACTTCCGCATCTATCATATACTCTATTTAAATTAGCTCGTCGTTGAATTTCCTCCTCAGTCAATGGAACAATAATTCTCGTTTCGACAAAACCATCATTAAAAAAATTGACATAATCATATTTTTGCGATTCGTTTCCGTTAATGCCCTTAAAAACATAACCTCCCTCTCTTTTTTCTAACGTTAAATATTGATTAATGGATTTTGTTTCAATACCAAGCACATTGCTTTGACCAAGCACAAACAAAGGAAGTAGAAATGAAATAAAAAATGTAATAAGCTTGTTCATCAATAGGGTTTTCTAATAAGATGCGTAAAAAGAGTAAAAGGTTGGGAGAAATTAATTAATTTGAAACCTCACCTAAACCTCCTCAAAAACTCCTCCTTATAATTCACAGAAATCTCAATCTCCGTTTCATCAAAAAGTGTCACATAACCACCTAATGATTTGTGATAGGATTTCACAAAATTCAAATTGATAATATGTGATTTGTGCACCCGCATAAACGGAAAATCCAACATTTCATCAAAGTGTTTCAAAAAACGACAGACCATTTTTTTGGATCCATCGGACAAATGAATGTCTGTAAAGTTACCATTGCCTCGCAAACGAACGATTTCTTCCATTTTGACGACTTCAAAACCTTCTAACGTGGGTAAAATAACTTGTTGCTTCTCGATTTTGGGTTCGCGGAAATTTTGTACGATGATTTGATTTCGGTTAAACAATTCCTGTTGCATCAATTGTTGTTGCACTTTGTTTACGGCCAAAATCAATTCTTCAATGCTAATGGGTTTCAACAAATAATACGCCGCACTTTGGTTCAACGCTTTCAACGAATATTCCGAAAAAGCAGTAACAAAAATGGTTTCAAAATGCAAATCCTTACATCCTTCTAACACATCAAATGCATTGCCAAACGGCATTTCTACATCCAAAAAAACCAATTGCGGTTGTAGTTCGTGCAACAACGGAATGGCTTCACGACTGTTTTGTGCTTCGCCAATGATCTCGATTTGCGGACAATATTTTGCCAAATAATTTTTCAACGCTTCGCGAGCAGCCGATTCATCTTCGACAATGACACTTTTTATTTTTTGAAAATCGTTCATGCTACTTTGGTGGTTTTAGAAAAATAAAGCGTGACCAAGGTTCCGTTGCCATCAGTTCCCGACGAAATGGTATAAGAAATCTGTTGATGATATAAATCGTTCAGCAAATTAATCCGTTCTTCTACATTGTTTAATCCTCTGGATTCGTGCACTTTTTGATTTTGCGTTTTCAATTCTCGACTTTTTTCAACGCCAATGCCGTCATCTTCAATCGAAACTTTAATCAATTGATTTTCTTCCGCAAAAGTCACTTTCAATTTCCCTATAGTTTCTCGATAACGCAATCCGTGCCAAATGGCGTTCTCCAAATGCGGCTGAATCAACATATTCGGAACCAAAATCGCATCGGTATCCAATTTTTCATCCACCACAATTTCATAAACAAATTTGTCCTGAAAACGCAAATGTTCTAAATCCAAATACTTCTTAATCTGCTCTAATTCATTGGATAACGAAATAAAATCTTTGTTTGACGTTTCCATCATATTACGCATCAAATTGGAATACGATGTCAAATATTTATTGGCTTCCAACTCATTATTTTGAGCAATAAATTGGTTCACACTATTCAAACTATTAAAAATAAAATGCGGATTCATTTCCCTTCGAAGCGATTGCAATGCAATTTTTTTATTCTTGGTTTTGATAGAAAACAACGCTTTCGCAATCAATCCTAATAAAATCAACATCAAAATAACGGAACCAATCAACACATAATTGAACTTGTTTTTCTTCGTAATTAACTCATCTTTCAACGCACGTTCTTTTTCTAATTGCTTGATTTTTTCTTCAGTAACTTGAAAAATTTTCGAATCGACCAACGAACTATCCGCTTGAACCATTCGATCAAAATCATTCAGAAATTGGTCATATAATTCAATCGCTTTCGTTTGATTGCCTTGTGCTCTGTAATGATCCGAAAGAGCCAACATCGCTTTCTTAGCATCAAAAGTACGTCCGTTTTTTAAAGCCAAATCATAGGTTTCTTCTAACAAAACGATGGCATCATCTTGGTTTTCATTTTTAAAATACAAACCCGCTAACGTTTGTTGCTGCTCAATTTGTTGTGAAACACTTCCGAGTTTTTCTGCTTCCGCTATCGTGCTTTTCGTAATTTCAATCGCTTTATCCAAGTTATTTTCCGAAGCATAGACTTTTGAAATCTCACTTTTCAATTTCAACACTTCTTCAGGTTTATCTTTAGAAACGGCAATGGCTTTTTCATAACTTTCAATCGCCATACCTTTGTTATCGGACTTTAAATCTACCTCCGCTTTTTGTTTGTACACTTCGGCAGCTTCTTCTTTTTTTCCTTCTTTCTCTAAAATCTTAATGTTGGAATCCAAATAGTCAGCCTGAACTCTCGGATTGGTGTTTTGCAAACGACTCGCATCATTGGAATTAACTTTAGAATAACCCACCTCCACCGCTTCTTCACTGGCCGATTGGTAATTCAAAATGGCTTGGTTGAACTTTTTTTGCTTCTCCTGAATTTGTGCCAGCATTCGTGTAGTCGATGCCACCTTATCTTTATTTTTTTGCTTTTGATAAAGGGGTAAAGCTCTTTTCAAATAATCTTCGGCTTTAGTATAATCGCCTTTTTTATCCAATTCGACAGCCAACTCCACATATTTATCTGCCGTTGCATTAGGGTTACTTTCAGACAAAGTTTCCTTAAGTTCTATCGCTTTTTTGCTCACGGAAGATGTACTCATTTTCGTTTTGGTCGTGTCTTGAGCCACTATTACCAAAGGGAAAAAGAAAAGAAGTAGTAGTATTTTCAATTGATTATACATAACCTATAAAGTATAGTGTAAAGTACGAAAATTAATTTGGCTTAAAAAAACGATTTCACCAAGTCAAAATTGGGTTTCACCAAGTGGGCCAAAGTTGGATGCATTTGCAAAGTAATTTTATATCAAATTATAAAACGAAATAATATGAAAAACGTAATGGCCACGTTGATATTGGTTTCCGGCGGATTCCTTTTCAACACCACAGAAAAACAACCAAAAATTGAGCCACAGGTAGAAAAAACCATAGTGTCTCCCGGAAAAATCCAAGTAGCCCTTTTATTGGACACCTCAAACAGCATGGACGGCTTGATTGATCAAGCCAAATCGCGTTTGTGGAATATTGTAAACACCCTCACCACCTTAAAATACGAAGGTAAAACACCGGATATTGAAATTTCATTATATGAATATGGAAACAGTGGCTTGAGCAGAAGTTCCAATTATATTCGTCAGGTGACGCCTCTTACCACAGATTTAGATTTGATATCAGAAAAATTATTTGCGTTACGCACCAATGGTGGTGAAGAATATTGTGGTGCAGTGATTCAAGAAGCCAGTCAAAAATTGGAATGGCACGGCGACAGAAAAAGTATGAAATTGATTTACATTGCCGGAAACGAACCTTTCAATCAAGGGTCTATCAACTACAAAGAAGCAATTGCTGATGCTCGAAGAAAAGACATCTATATCAACACCATACATTGTGGGAGTTATGAAGAAGGCGTTCGCGGATTTTGGAAAGACGGAGCTGATGTAGGCGAAGGCAAATATTTTCACATTGATTCTAATGCTAAAGTGCAGTATATTGTAACGCCTTATGACGAGCAAATCACAAAATGCAACACCCGTTTAAACGATACGTATATCGGTTACGGCTCCCAAGGAACGCAAAAAAAAGCAAGTCAAGTGAGAGAAGACAGTAATGCTCAAAGTATTTCAGGAGCCAATTATGCTGAAAGAGCAGTAAGCAAATCCAAAGAAGTATATAAAAATGACACTTGGGATTTGGTAGACAAAGCCAAGAGCAATCCAAAAGCCATTGATGTCTTAAAGAAAGATGATTTACCAAAAGAACTTCAGAACAAAACCAAAGAGGAGCTGAAAATTCTAATTGATAAAAAAACAAAAGAACGCGATGCCATTCAAAAAGAAATGGCGGAATTAGCTAAAAAACGTCAAGCCTACATTGAAGCAGAAAGCAAAAAAACGAAGTCGCAAGATGATTTGGGAAATGCCATTACAGTTTCCATTCACAGTCTTGCCAAAACAAAGGGATATAAAGTAGTAAATTAACCCGTTGGGTGAAATTATTTAATTCAAGATTATTTTGTTTTTTTTACCACTAATTCTCGAATTATAAATTATTAAAACGCAATAATTTGTTCATCTTCGATGAAAATTCGAATTAAATCGAATAATTACCATAAAAAATTAGTGAATTAGTGGCAAAATTATTTTCCAAAATTTAATTACACCCAATGGGTTAAATTAATTTATCCTATCAGCTGTTAAGCCATCCTAAATCATTTTGATAATAGGGTGGTTTTTTTTTGTAATAGCCTAATTGTAAGTGTAATTAAAAAATAATTTCATAAATTTACACTATTCCAAAAACAACCTACTATGAAAAAATTACTATTTTTTACTGTTTTTTGTATTACTACAAGTCTGTTTTCGCAATCAATTGCTTTGCAATCCTTTGCAACCGGTTTTTCTAGTCCTGTGGCTATTGTAAATGCAGGTGACTCTCGTTTATTTGTTGTACAAAGGGGTGGTCTAATCCGTATTTTGAACGCTGACGGAACTATCAATACGACACCTTTTTTGTCTTTAAGTTCAATTATTACAGCAGGCGGAGAAAGAGGTTTGCTAGGCTTGACTTTTCACCCAAACTATAACACAAACGGCTATTTTTATGTAAACTATACCCGATTGAGTGATGGTGCCACCGTGATTGCCCGTTATTCCGTAAGTGCTACGGATGCTAACATTGCCAATCCGGCAAGTGCTCAGATTCTATTGACAGTTACACAACCCTATACCAATCACAATGGCGGCTCTTTGGCTTTTGGCCCTGATGGTTATTTATATATTGGCATGGGAGATGGCGGTAGTGGCGGCGATCCACAAAATTATGCACAGAACATCAATTCCCTTTTAGGAAAAATGTTGCGAATTGATGTAGACAATGGAACGCCTTATAGCATCCCAACAGGAAATCCATTTGCCGGAGCAATACCCGGAGCTGATGAAATTTGGGCAGTGGGAATGCGAAATCCCTGGAAATTTTCATTTGATAGAACTAACGGTGATTTATGGATTGCTGATGTGGGTCAAAGTTCTATTGAAGAAATAAACAAAGCATTGCCCACCGATGCCGGATTGAATTATGGTTGGAAATGTTATGAAGGCAATTCGGTTTACAGTACTACAGGCTGTGGTCCTTCTTCAAATTACAAATTTCCGATTGCAACATATCCTTACGGTGGGGGCTATTGCTCTGTAACAGGGGGCTATTCTTATACCGGAAATTTGTATCCTAATTTTCAAAATAAATATTTCTTTGCTGATTATTGTGCCAATAGAATTGGATGGATTCCAACCGCTGGGGGAACTATAACTTGGACCGCTCCATTCAGTGGCTCATTGGCAACTTTTGGCGAAGATGTAAACGGGGAATTATATGTAGCAGGAATTTCAAATGGAATTGTTTACAAGTTAATGGATACATCACTTGGCACAGAAGATTTCACTAGCAATGGGTTTTCAATTTATCCAAATCCTGCGGAAGAAACTGTAACACTAAAAAACGCCAACTTATTAGCCATCAAACAAATAGTTTTAAATGAGGCTTCCGGAAAAATAGTGGGTTCCTTTAATCCAAACATGGGGAATGAAACCTCAATTTCGGTTCAAAATCTTACGAGTGGTATCTATTTCTTAAGTATTGAGGCTTCAAATGGGGATTGGCACAGAACTAAATTGATAAAAAAATAAATCGTAATGTAGTTCTAAAAATTCTAAAGTATATAAAAAAAGGTGTTCTGAATCAAAGAATACCTTTTTTTAAACCTAACTTACGGTGCCGGGTTTGGAACCAACTCCTGTATTTTGTTTATTTCTGTAAGTAAAGCTTCCGATAGAACCACCTGATGCGAATCCATATTTTCTTTCAACTGACTCAGATTTGTTGCTCCTAGTATCGTACTACAAACAAACGATTGATGTTGCACAAAAGCCAACGCCATTTGCGGCAAAGTCAACCCATAACTAGCGGCTAATTCTTGATACAAACGTGTGGCCTTTTTAGAATTTTCTGAAGTATACCTTGAAAATTGCGGAAACAAACCGATTCGGGAATCAGGTTGTATAGCCTCTAAATGCTTACCGGATAATACCCCAAATCCTAAAGGGGAATAAGCCAACAAACCAACATTTTCACGCATACAAATTTCAGATAATCCCACTTCAAATAATCTATTTAATAAGGAATAAGGATTTTGTATGGTTGCAATTCTTGGTAATTGATGTTTCTCGCTTTCGCTGATAAACTTCATCACAGCCCATGGAGCTTCGTTTGAAACACCAATATGTCTGATTTTACCTGACGTAATGAGTTCATCAAATACAGTTAAAATTTCAATAAAATTCTCTTGCCATTGTGTATCGATTTTTGAAACGCCGCGTTGTCCAAACATATTCATCACGCGTTCCGGCCAATGTAACTGATATAAATCAATGTAATCGGTTTGAAGGTTTTTTAAACTCAAATCAACCGCTTCACGAATACTTTTAGCAGAAAAATCAAGAGGTTGACGAATATATCCCATGCCGCGATTGGGCCCGGCTATTTTTGTAGCAATGACCAAATCATCTCTTTTACCACGGTGCTTTAACCAAGTTCCTATATAACGTTCGGTGCTTCCCAAAGTCGCTTCTCGAGCTGCAATAGGATACATTTCGGCCGTATCGATAAAATTAATCCCTCTGGAAACCGCATAATCCAACTGTTCATGGGCTTCCTTTTCTGTGTTTTGTTCCCCAAATGTCATTGTCCCTAAACAAAGGGTGCTGACTTTTATATCGGTGGTGGGTAAAGTGGTGTAATTCATTTTGAGGTGCTAAGGTGCTAAGATACTAAGGTGCTAAGTAAAGATTGAAAAACCTTAGTAACTTAGCACCTTAGCGACTCAGAAACTGTTTTTATAAATCATTCAACATCTTAGAAATTTCATCCAACTTAGGTGTCAAAATAATTTCTATTCGTCGGTTTTTGGCTTTTCCTTCTGCATTATCATTCGAAGCAATCGGTGCAAATTCACCGCGTCCGGCTGCCGTTAAGTTTTGTTTTACAATTTCTTTGTTTTCAGCTAAAATATTCACAATAGCTGTCGCTCTTTTAGTGGACAAATCCCAGTTGTTTTCGATACCACCGCCTAAATTTCCTAGAATTTTATCATTATCCGTATGGCCTTCAATCAATACTGAAATGTCCGGATTTTGAGCCAATACTTTTCCAACTTCAACAATCGCTCTTCTTCCTTCAGAGCCAACAGCCCAACTTCCGGTTTGGAATAACAATTTGTTCTCCATGGAAACATATACTTTTCCGTTCTTTTGATAAACCGTCAAACCTTTTCCTTCAAAGCTGTTCAATGCTTTTGACAAGGTTTCTTTCAATCGTTTCATGCTTTCTTCTTTGGAAGCAATCATGCTCTCCAATTCATTAATACGCTGCGAACGATCTTGTAAATCTGCTTGCAATTTGTTCAATCGGTCTTGTTCAGCTGCCAACGCCTTTTCTTTGGCATCCAACTGAGCCAACAATTCTCTGTTCTTTTTCATGTTAGCCTGTAAAGCTTCGTCCGAATTTTTTTCTAATGCCGCATACGAAGTCTGTAATGCTTTCAAATTGTTTGCTGCCGCAGTATAATCATTTTGTAACTTATCGCGTTCCGCCTTTATACGTGACAACTCTTCTTGATTTGCTTTCAAATCTAAATCCAACTTGTTTTTCGCTTGCGTCAACTCGTCATTTTGATCCTCCAACTGGCGTTGTTCCTTTTTTAAAGCCGCATATTTACTTTCCAAATCATTGTAAACTTTCTTTGAAACACACGAAGTTGAAAGTGCCGCTAGTACCAATACTATTGAAATTTTTTTAATCATTTTTTAAACTATTTAGAGGTTAAGTATTCCACTGCTATACTAAAGCTTTTTCTGTTGCTCTTCACAACAAATAAATTGTGTTATTGACATTCTTATTGACATTGATTTTATCATTGTTATTGTCATTGCCATTGCACTCCTACGCTATCTCAATCCCAATCGGACAATGATCAGAATGCTTGGCTTCCGGCAAAATATAAGCTCTTTTTATTCGATCACGAAGCGGTTCGCTCACCAAATGATAATCAATTCGCCATCCTTTATTATTATTTCGGGCATTGGCTCGATAACTCCACCAACTATAATGGTGGGGCTCTTTATTAAAAAGCCGGAAACTATCAATAAATCCACTCTTCATAAATCCATCCAGCCAACGGCGTTCTTCCGGCAAAAAACCGGAAACGGTTGCATTTCTAATCGGATCATGAATGTCTATTGCCTCATGACAAATATTATAATCCCCACATATAATCAAATTCGGAATCGTTTGTTTCAAGGTGTTGACATACATTTGAAAATCATCCATATAGGTGAACTTATGTCCCAATCGGTCACTATTTGTGCCTGATGGTAAATACAAACTCATGACAGAAAAGGTGTCAAAATCTGCTCGTAAATTCCGGCCTTCATAATCCATATGTTCAATACCTGTGCCAAAAACCACTAAATTGGGTTTTATTTTAGATAAAATGGCCACGCCACTGTAACCCTTTTTTTGTGCCGAAAAATAATATTGATACGGATACCCCGCGGCCGTAATTGCCTCGGTTGGAATTTGATCTTCCGTAGCTTTAATTTCTTGTAAACAAATTATGTCGGGATTAGCTTGTTGCAACCATTCCAGAAAACCCTTTGTTATTGCGGCTCGAATACCATTAACATTATAGGATATAATCTTCATGTTGAAAAGTTAAAAAGTTTCCCAAAATTAACTATTATCTTCAGGAATGCAACATCAGCAAATCAATTATAATAAATGTTTAACAACTTTTGCTTTTGTTTACTTTTTTTAATTGAATAGACGCAGAATTACTATATTTGTGGTTCGCTCAAAAAATTAAACAAACAGATAACAACTATGGGGCTTGTTACCGCAAAGGAAGTTGCTAAAGCAATTCATGCCGATAAATATGGCGTGTTCGGAACGTTTGTAGGATGGCTTTTGATGAAAGTACTTAAAATTTCAACCTTAAATAATATCTACAACCGCAACAAACACCTCTCTGATGTTCCTTTCTTGAATGGTATATTGGACGAATTTGAAATTAAATTTGAAATCCCTGAAGAAGACCTAAAACGAATTCCGAAAGAAGGTCCTTATATTACAGTTTCCAATCATCCACTTGGTGGAATTGATGGGATTTTGTTATTGAAACTAATGTTGGAAAGAGAGCCCAATTTTAAAATCATTGCCAACTTTTTATTGCACCGCATCGAACCGATGAAACCCTATATCATGCCGGTAAATCCCTTTGAAAATCATAAGGATGCCAAATCCAGTGTATTGGGAATTAAAGAAACATTACGCCATTTAAGCGATGGCAAACCATTGGGCATGTTTCCGGCAGGAGAAGTTTCAACCTATAGAGATGGCAAACTGGTGGTGGATAAACCATGGGAAGAAGGTGCCATTAAAGTAATTCGAAAAGCCCAAGTGCCTGTTGTTCCCATTTATTTTCATGCTAAAAACAGCCGTTTATTTTATTTTCTATCAAAAATTAACGACACATTTCGAACCGCTAAACTGCCATCTGAATTATTAACCCAGAAAAACAGAGTCATCAAAGTTAGAATTGGAAAACCTATTTCTGTGGCCGAGCAAAACGAATACGAAACAATTGATGCCTATTCTGAATTTTTGAGACGTAAAACCTATATGTTGGCCAATGCCTTTGAAAAAGGCAACAAATTATTGACCACACCAAGTTTAAAATTACCAAGAAGTCCAAAAGAAATTGCAAAACCTGCCAATCACGACAAGATTTTGGAGGAAATGGGCATGATTAAACAAGGCGATTACCGTTTGTTACAAAGTAAAAACTACCACGTCTATTTAATTACCGCAGATAAAATTCCAAACATTCTCCATGAAATTGGCAGACTTCGTGAAATTACATTTAGAGCTGTTGGCGAAGGTACCAATGAATCATTGGATTTAGACCAATATGACAAATACTACCACCACATGTTTTTGTGGGATGATGAGGCTCAGGTGATTGCCGGTGCCTACCGTATGGGATTGGGTTCACAAATTTATGCCAAATATGGTATAGATGGTTTTTACCTTCATGAATTGTTCCGATTTGAACCGGAATTATACGACTTCATGTCAAAATCTATTGAAATGGGACGGGCTTTCATCATCAATGAATACCAACAAAAACCAATGCCTTTGTTTTTATTGTGGAAAGGAATTGTGCACACCACACTTCGTTATCCCGAACATAAATACTTAATTGGCGGTGTTAGTATCAGTAACCAATTTTCAGATTTTTCAAAATCGTTGATGATTGAGTTCATGAAATCGCATTATTACGACCCATATATTGCACAATACATTCATCCAAAAAAAGAGTACAAAGTCAAACTGAAAGACGCCGACAAAGATTTTGTGTTCAATGAAACGGAAGCCGATTTGAATAAATTTGACAAAATCATTGATGAAATTGAACCGGGGAGCTTACGTCTGCCGGTATTGATTAAAAAATACATCAAACAAAACGCCCGTGTAGTTGCCTTTAATGTGGATCCTCTTTTTAATAATGCCGTAGATGGATTAATGTATATCAGAATTGCTGATATTCCTGAAAGCACTGTCAAACCGGTTATGGAAGAATTTCAGGCAGAGTTGGAAAAGAAAGAAAAAAACGGTTAAGAAATAAACTAAAAACACCCCTAAAGTGCAATCACTATTGGGGTTTTTTTATTATTCCTATTTAAAACCAAGGTCGCTTATTAGCTTGATAGGTCTGATAAAACTCTTCATCTGTTTTGGTTAAGTAGATAATGCCTTCAATAAGACTCACAATGCCAACGCCTACAGCGATGAAGATTGGAAAAATAAAACAAGATAAGGCCACCCCAAAGATGGTACACATTAGCATAATTACACCTTCATTTGTGTAACCTAAGATAAATTTATGCACGCCTAAACCACCTAAAAGTATCGCTGTTATACCTGCCGCAATCTTTTTTGACTCGCGATAAGCCGGTTGAAACTCAGATGGTTTTGGAGTATTCCACTCTTCTCTTGGTTTTGATGTTTCCATGGTTTTTTATATAAATTGGTTAGTTACTATAAAAATAGAAAAAAATTATAAAAAGGCTTTGTCAATTGCTTCCCAAAGTTCAATTTTATTTCCTTCGGGATCCAAAATCCATCCAAACTTTCCATAGTCGTAAGTCTCCATATCTCCTATAATTGTTACACCTTCTTGCTTTAATTTTTCTAAAAGTTTTTCTAAATTTTCCACTCTGAAATTTTGCATGAATGGTTTCTCGGATGGTGAAAAATATGTAGTATCGGCAGCAAAAGGCGACCATTGTGTGGAACAATCGTTACCATCGTTATCTTTCCACCAAAAAGTGGAGCCGTATTGATCGGTTTTTAAACCTAAATGTTTACCGTACCATGCCACTAATTTTTTGGAATCATTTGATTTAAAAAAGATGCCGCCAATTCCGGTTACTCGCTTAATTTCAGCTGTTTCTTCTGAAGGGAGATATAGGTTTTTGATTTTGTCTACAATAACTTGAGCTAATTTTTCATGACTTTCAAACGTCCATCCGGCAATGTGTGGTGAAAGCAAAACGTTTTCTGCTTCTAATAAATACGTGAAAGCTTCCGGTTTTTCTCCTTCAAATAATTTTTCGAACGAAAGTTTTTCGTATTCCAACACATCCAATCCGGCTCCTAAAATTTTTCCGGCTTGAAGTGCTTTTACCAAATCTGCCGTCACCACCGACCTACCGCGAGCGGTGTTAAGAAACCAAAACGGCTTAGCAAATGCATTGATAAATGTTTCATTAACCATTTTATCCGTCTCCGGTGTCCATGGGGTGTGAAGCGAAAGCACATCGGCTTTCAATTGCAACTCTTCTAATGGTACTTGTTTGGCATTTTGATCACCAACAAAAGGCAAAATATCATAACACAAAACCTTCACATCAAAACCACGCAGTTTTTTAGCAAATGATTTGCCCATGTTACCATAACCGATGATGCCCACTGTCTTTCCTTCCAATTCATAACCGCGATGACCTTCACGCAGCCAGTTGCCGCTTTTTACAGATTGATTGGCTTGGTTTAATTTGTTCATCAGCGAAAGCAACATCCCTAATGCATGTTCGCCAACCGCATTGCGATTGCCTTCAGGTGCTGCTAGGAGATGAATATTTTTTGAAAGGGCATAGTCACAATCAATACTTTCTAAACCGGCACCTACACGAGCTATGAATTCTAAATTAGTGGCTTTGTCTAAAAAAATTTTATCAATTTTAAATCGGCTGCGAATAACAATGCCTTGATAATCCTGAATTTTTGCTTCGATTTCTTCTTTAGAAGACAAATAATCCTCATGGTTTTCAAAACCTAACACTTCCAATTGCTCCCACAATAGCGGATGATTGGAATCGAGGTGTAGAATTTTTACTTTGGTTATGTTCACGAAATATGATGTAAAGTTATGTCCTTGGCTATATACATAACAGGTTTTTGCACCCTAAAAATACAAATTTTAGAATCCTAGAATCGCTTTTGCAATGGAAAAATAAATTAAAATCCCAAAAATATCATTGCTCGTTGTGATAAACGGTCCGGTTGCAAGTGCCGGGTCTATTCCGTATTTATTTAGCGTAATGGGAACAAAAGTGCCAATGAGTGATGCGATGACGATTACAGAGATTAGGGCAATGGAAACTGTAATCCCGATAATATACTCATGACCTAATAAAAAATGACTCCCTAATAAGAGAATAAAAGATAGTATTAATCCATTGAAAAGACTCAATTTCATTTCTTTAAACAACCTTTGCCAAATAGTTCCTCCTAAAGTATTATTTGCCAAACCTTGCACAATAATTGCAGACGATTGAACTCCTACATTTCCTGCCATGGCAGCAATAAGTGGCGTGAAAAAAAACAGCACTTTGTAATTTTCCATAGCACCTTCAAATTGTCCGGTTACTTTTACAGCGATGAAACCTCCCAAAAGTGCTAAAACCAACCACGGTAAGCGGGCTTTCGTCAATTCTAAAATGCTGTCATCAGCCTCAACGTCTTGCGAAATACCTGCCGCTAACTGATAATCTTTATCGGCTTCTTCTTTGATGACGTCGATGATATCGTCAATAGTAATGCGTCCCACCAAGCGTCCCATCTCATCTATTACCGGAATGGCTTCCAAATCGTACTTCTGCATGATTCGGGCTACCTCAACATCTTTAGTATCTACTTTTACATAATCTACCTTTGGAATATAAATATCGCTAATCGGTGTTTTGGTGGAAGTGGTCAATAAATCTTTTAAAGACAACCGTCCTTTTAATCGTCCTTCGTCATCAACAACATAAATGGAATGGACTCTTGAAACGTTTTCAGCTTGAACTCTCATCTCTTTAACACAGGTGAGTACATTCCAATTTTCGTTGACTTTCACCAACTCTTTGGCCATCAAACCTCCGGCAGAATCTTCGTCATAACGCAACAAATCCACAATGTCTTTGGCGTGCTCAACGTCTTCTAATTCGGAAATTACCTGCTCTTTTTTCTCTTGGGGTAATTCAGCAATAATATCGGCAGCATCATCGGTGGAAAGTTCATCCAACTCTTCTGCAATTTCTTTTGCCGTTAAATTTTTAAGTATTTTTTCGCGAACTTCTTCATCCAATTCCAGAAGAATTTCTGCGGTTTTTTCGGAATCTAATAGGTTGAAAATGTAACTTGCTTCTTTCTGGTCAAGTTCTTCCATGATTTCGGCAATATCAGCATAGTGAATGTCATGGAGCAACTCATACAGTTCCTGCCCCTTGTTTTCACTGATAAGTTGCTCTATTTGAGCTAAAAAGTCTCTGCTGATTTTAAACTCCATTGGCCGCAATCTTTTGAGTTAATGCCACAAATTGTTCAACCGACAACTGCTCCGGTCTGAGGTCAAAGATACTATCTTCTTTTAAATTATCAGACAGTTGGTATGTTTTTAAACTGTTACGAAGTGTTTTCCTGCGTTGGTTAAAAGCCGTTTTTACCACGGCAAAAAACAGTTTTTCATCACATGGTAAATGATAGTTCTCTTTTCGTCTTAAACGCAATACGCCCGACTTCACTTTCGGAGGTGGTGAAAAAACATGCTCGGAAACGGTAAATAAGTACTCCGCTTCATAAAAAGCTTGAGTCAAAACTGATAAAATACCATACGTTTTGCTGCCCTTTTTTTCACAAATTCGTTCGGCTACTTCTTTTTGAAACATCCCCGAAAACTCGGGAATCTGATTTCGCATGGCCAACATTTTGAACACTATTTGTGTAGAAATATTATACGGGAAATTACCAATAATAGCAAATGGTTCCTGACCAAAAAAGGCTCCTAAATCATATTTTAAAAAATCTTCGGAAATGATTCTTCCTGCCAATTGAGGGTAATTGGTATTGAGATAAACCACTGAATCCCTATCAATTTCTATGACGAAAGTTTCTGTGGGCTTTTCTAATAAATATTTGGTTAAAACGCCCATTCCCGGACCAATTTCTAAGATTTTGGAATAACCGGAATAGGATAACGAATCAGCTATGTTTTTGGCGATAGATTCCTCTTTTAAAAAATGTTGCCCAAGGTGTTTTTTTGCTCTTACTTGTTCCATGTTGATGGGATTTAGGCATTAAAAAATGTGGTTTGCTGCGAAGGCTGCTGAAACAGTTTACTGCATGGCAACTTCTGAAAAATGCTCGCTAATCACTTCCAATTCGGTTCGAAAGGTTAGCATTTTATCCGAAAACAACTGCAGTCCTTCCTGACGCAATCGCGGAGCATCTTCCGTGTAGTAGCGTTGTAACTTTTCTTTACTGTCGGTTACATATTGAACGGAATAGGTAACACTTCCTTCTTCTTCCACCAAAACTTTAACCATTCGGGCTGTGGAGAATTTTCCGGTAGCCAACACATCATTGATGTGTTTGGTTTGCATCCAATGCAGCCATTTTTCGTGAACACTATCGTCTATATTGATGGTAACATTATAAATAATCATACGCTTTGCTGTTAAATTAAAAAATTACAAATTGCTGTCGCCTCGCAATTGTCGATACTTTCTTCTCGCATCCACAAAATGGATACTGTCTTGGTGATTGAAAAGCAAACTCTCATACAGAGCTTTTGCTTTATCGGGCATTTTAAGTTTTTTGTGATAGATTTCCGCTGAAAAATACAAGGCTTCATCCCTATAAATACTTTCGGGGAAATCATCAATTATTTTTTGGTAGGCCTCTAATGCCTTTGATGTGTCTTTTAAATCCTCATACAAAGTGCCTATTCGCAATAACGTAGCATCCGCAATGACATCCGATTGGTGTTCCTGCAACAAGGTCTGAAACTCTTTTAAGGCTGCTGCTTTTTTGTTTTGATAAACCAAAAAATCTGCTTTGGCAAATCGTTTTAAAGCTGCTTGCGTGGAATCCGCAACGGTATTGTCGTTAATCAATAAAAACAATTCCAAAGCATCATTTGCAATCAATTGGGTAGAGGCGGTTTTTAATACTTTGAGTTGGGTCAAAGCCCAATCAAAATCAACATTAAAATAACTGGTTTTTGCCGCTTTTAAACTGGCTTCGTGTCCAATCACATCATTTTTTAAATCCTCTTGGATTTGTGTATAATAAATTAAAGCTTGATTGAATTTATTTTCAAACAATAAGATATCCGCCAATTCCATTTTGGCATCAGCCAATTGAAAACGATTCAAAGGCAACTCCATCGTCCGGTTCAAAATAGCTTTCCCTTGCTCGGGATTGTTGCGTTTAAAAGTAACAAAGTTGGCCTGCATCAATTGGATGGAAAGTGTATAAGGACTCACCCCGTATTTTTTCAGAAGCAATTCCAAAGCAGCATCAATAGTGGCATAGTCTTTTTCTACCGCCTGATCAATTTGTATTTGCATCAAATAATAATGCGATTGAATTTGCAAATCCAAATCATTGGTGTTTTCTAAAATGAAATTGAATATTTCTTTAGCCAAATCGTTTTCTTCCGCTTCTATTACCATTTCACCCAAGGAAACAATATTGGAAAACGTCTCGGGTTCTCTTTTATAAATGGCCTTTTCTTGAATAAAGGCTTTGCCATAGTCTTTCTGCTGAACAAAATACCAGCTCAACATTTGATTCCAAAAAATATCTTGGTTTTGTTGTGCTCTTACCAGTAAGGCCTTGCGAAGTTGGTTATTAAATTGTTCATCCGTATCATCATTCATAAATCGAGACAATTGATTTTGAATGAGTACACTGTTTTGTGGATTGGTATACAACTCCTCCAAAAACTTTTCAATCATTTTGTCCGGTTGCCCCAATTGCCCGAAAAGTAAACCCATTTGATAATTAAAACGGGATTTTGGATCCACTTCATAAGCCGTTTCATAAGCTTTTAGTGCATACTGCAACAGTACTTTCTTTTCAAAAGTGGAAGCAACGGAATAGACATTGGTGGGAGCTTCATTTATTTTTAAAAGAGCTTCTTCATACAATGATTCGGCTTTGGTAGTGTTTTTTTGAAGTTGATAATTATAGCCTAATTCAATTAAAAGTGTGGCTTGTTTGTATTTCAATAAACGTTCATTCAGTTCTTTTTCCGCTTTATCATACTGCTCCAATTGTTGGTAACATTCTATGGTTCGCAAAAAATAAATGCCGTTTCCGGGATTGGTTTTCAATAGTTCTTGATAACTAACCAACGCTTTTTCAAAAGAACCACTGTCAAAGTAGTTTTGTGCCAACTGCTCATTTTGGCCAAAATGTACCCATCCGGTCAAAAGAAAAACAAAAAGAATACAACGTTGTAACATAACTCAAAAAAACTAGGCACTAAAGTAACTTTTTTTTACTAAATCAAGCTCCCGTTAGGGTAAGATTAACGAAAACCATGTGGGTTTGTATAAAAAAAGGTCCCATTTGATGTAAAAGGGACCTCTTCTTTAAACGATTTTGCAATTAGTCAATAATTGAAAAACCGGTATAAGGTCGCAATACTTCCGGTATGACAATTCCTTCCGGAGTTTGATAATTTTCTATAATGCCGGCCATTACTCTGGGTAAGGCTAGCGAACTTCCATTCAACGTATGTGCCAATTGGTTTTTACCGTCTTTGTCCTTAAAACGCAATTTCAAACGATTGGCTTGAAACGTTTCAAAATTAGAAACCGAACTGATTTCTAACCAGCGGTCTTGTGCCGTAGAAAACACTTCAAAATCATAGGTCAATGAAGAGGTAAAGCCCATATCGCCACCACACAAACGCAAGATTCGATAAGGTAATTTCAATTCGTTCAAAATACCTTTAACATGCTCCACCATACCATCTAAAGCTTCATACGATTTATCAGGATGTTCGATGCGAACAATTTCTACTTTGTCAAATTGATGCAAACGGTTTAATCCGCGAACATGAGCTCCATAGGATCCGGCTTCTCTTCGGAAACAAGGCGTGTAACCGGTGCACATAACAGGTAATTCACTTTCGTTCAAAATCACATCGCGAAAGATATTGGTTACCGGCACTTCTGCGGTTGGAATCAAATACAAATTATCGGTCGCATCATGATACATTTGTCCTTCTTTATCAGGCAACTGCCCGGTTCCAAAACCCGATGCTTCGTTTACTAAATGCGGCACTTGGTATTCCAAATAACCGGCTTCGGTATTTTTATCCAAAAAATAAGTAATCAAAGCTCGTTGCAACTTTGCCCCTTTTCCTTTGTAAACGGGAAAACCCGCACCGGTGATTTTTACTCCCAATTCAAAATCAATGATGTCGTATTTTTTTACCAAATCCCAATGTGGCAAAGCACCTTCATGTAATTTCGGAATTGCCCCTGCCTGAAAAACAGTCAGGTTATCTTCCGGCGTTTTCCCTTCAGGAACAATCGCAGCAGGTGTATTTGGAATTTTATATAATTCCTCCGCTAAAGCGGTGGTGTATTTTTCCAACGCCTCTTTCAATTGAGCCGTTTGCTCTTTGAAAGAAGTCGATTTTTCTTTTAAAGCAGTGGCTTGGTCCTTTTGACCTGATTTCATCAAATCACCAATTTCTTTTGACAGTAAATTAGACTCCGCCAACACGTTATCTAAAGCTACTTGTGTGGCCCTGCGTTTTTCATCCAAATCCAAAACGGTATCCACCAAAGTAACGGCATCCATATTTCGTTTCGCTAAAGCTGCGATAACTTGATCTCTATTTTCCCGAATAACGGCTATTTGTAACATAGTGAGAAGCTTAATTTTTAAAAAGCAAAGGTAAACAAATGTTTGGGAGTTGAAAATGAATTCTGCACGCAAGTTTCGTTTCATTACTATTTTCAAATTCCCCAATAAATGGTAACTTTACACTTTAATTACATGACTATGGATTTTATATACCAAGACGCTTATCCCATTCTTAAAGACGATACAGCCTATCGCAAAATAACAACTGATTTTGTAAAAGTAGAACAACTCGGAGACCGAGAAATTTTGACAGTTGACCCACAAGGAATTGCCTTATTAGCCGAAGAAGCTTTGAGCGACGTATCGTTCATGCTTCGTTCTTCTCATTTAGAAAAGCTTAGAAAAATTATTGACGACCCGGAAGCGACCGACAACGATCGTTTTGTGGCGTACAACCTGTTACAAAATGCGGTTGTTGCTGTGGAAGGACAATTGCCTTCTTGTCAAGATACCGGAACGGCTATCGTTATGGCAAAAAAAGGAGAGAATGTCTACACAGGTGCTGACGACGGTGAATGGCTTTCCAGAGGTATTTTTAATACGTACCAAAAAAGAAACCTTCGTTATTCGCAAATTGTACCGATTTCGATGTTTGAAGAAAAAAACTCAGGCTCCAACTTACCGGCTCAAATTGATATCTATTCCAAAAAAGGAAGTTCCTATGAATTTTTATTCCTGGCAAAAGGTGGGGGTTCGGCCAACAAAACCTTCTTATACCAGAAGACAAAATCGTTGTTAAACGAAAAATCGTTAGAAGCTTTTGTACGCGAACGCATCATGGATTTAGGCACTTCCGCTTGTCCACCTTATCATTTAGCTTTAGTGATTGGCGGCACTTCAGCAGAAGCAAATTTAGCCGTAGTCAAAAAAGCCTCTGCAGGCTATTTTGATCATTTACCAACCACAGGAAACATGGCAGGTCAAGCTTTCCGTGATTTGGAATGGGAAAAACGCGTACAACAAATTTGCCAAGAGAGTGCCATTGGAGCTCAATTTGGCGGAAAATATTTGACACATGATGTACGAGTAATTCGCTTACCGCGACATGCGGCTTCTTGTCCGGTTGGAATGGGTGTTTCGTGTTCTGCAGATAGAAATATTAAAGGTAAAATTACCAAAGAGGGTATTTTTGTGGAACAATTGGAAACCAACCCAAAACGATTCCTGCCCGAAACGGCTCCGCATTTAGAAGAACCGGTAACCATCGATTTGAACCGACCGATGAAAGAAATTCTGGCTGAACTTTCAAAATACCCCATCAAAACCCGATTAAAATTAAACGGTACGTTGATTGTAGCTCGAGATATCGCTCATGCTAAAATCAAAGAACTACTCGATGCCGGAAAACCGATGCCCGAATATTTCAAAAATCATCCCGTATATTATGCAGGTCCGGCAAAAACACCTGAAGGAATGCCTTCCGGAAGTTTCGGACCAACCACAGCTGGCAGAATGGATGTGTATGTGGATGAATTCCAAAAACACGGCGGCAGCATGATTATGTTGGCCAAAGGAAACCGCACCGACGAAGTTCGAAATGCTTGTCAAAAATACGGCGGATTCTATTTAGGTTCCATCGGAGGTCCTGCAGCCATTCTTGCAAAAGAAAATATTCTGTCTGTTGAAGTCGTCGATTTTGAAGAATTAGGCATGGAAGCCGTTCGGAAAATCACCATCAAAGACTTCCCGGCTTTTATCATTACCGACGATAAAGGAAATGACTTCTTTGCGAATTTGTAAATCAACAAAGAGTACACTAACAAAAAGCCCAACATTAATTTGTTGGGCTAAAATTATGTAGTAAACTACGCTATAATTTGTACTTCAACAATGTGGCTACAACATCATAATACTCTTTTTCAATTTCTAAAAAAGAATTAAAAGTAGTATTGTAATAGTTCAATTCTACAAAATATTCCAAAGCTGAAATTTGTCCGGCAGCCAATGCTTTATCCAAAAGACGAATGGGCTCAACAGATTGGTTAATTTTTTCGTATTCAGCTAAAATATTTTTTAAACTTTCATAACGACCATAAAGCTGTTTTACTTCGTAATAGCGTTCGTTGGAATGGTCTGTCAACACACTTTCTGCATAAACCATTTTCGCTTTTTGAAGTTTTACCGTGTTTTTACTTTCCCATAGGGGCAATGAAATTCCGGTGTGAATTCCGTTATACGTTTGGCCTAAAATACCTTGATAGTGATACCCAAGTTCCATTTTTGGTAACGCTAAAGCTTTGCTGACATCAATCTGTTTTTGAGCGATTACTTTTTCTTGCTCTAGCGTTTTTCTGATGTAATCTTGGGCTTCAATCTCCTTTACTAAGGTTTCAAAATTGGGAATAAACGGAATATCGAAATAAGTAAGATCAGTTAGATCTATACTATTTCCACCGTTTAAACTTGTCAATTGCTCTTTTAATTTCATTAGGATTGAAGCATTATCTTGAAACTGCTTTTTGATTTCCAACAATTGAATTTCAGCTTTGTTTACATCCAAAATAGTTCCATCGCCACTATCCAATTTCTTCTTAAAATTGGCCAACCACTTTTCAGTAGCTTCTTTTCGTTTGGTCAACGGGACTTGCATTTTGTTTCGGTACACCAATTCAATGCAAATCTTTTTAGCTTCCAAAAGTAATTCTTGGTTCGCAGCTTTCAATTGCAAATCGGCTTGCATACTCATTTGTTTAGCTAATTCATTTTTCTTTCCATAAACAGTTGGGAAATCAAAAGATTGCGTGATTATCAAATCCGCTTGATTACCGGCATTAGCAGGACTTCCTTTTAAATAATCGTACTCAATAGTTGGATTGTATAATGAATTTCCGGTTTTATATTGCACTTTTTGAGTATTCCAATAGTTCGTATTGGCTTGAATGGTTTTATTGTTTTTAGCAATTTCAGTTAAGATATTGTCAATATTAGATTGAGCAAATCCCGAACTAAATGCTAACAGTGCCAAACCAATTAATAATTTAGTTTTCATTTATTACTTTTTTTCGATTAGATAAATAGTACACCACAGGAACAATAAAAATGTTCAATAAGGTTGAAGTCAATAAGCCACCTAAAATAACTTTCGCCATCGGACTTTGTATTTCATTTCCTGGCAAATCACTTGCGATAGCTAACGGAATCAAAGCCAATCCTGCGGTTAAGGCAGTCATTAAAATAGGACTTAATCTATCTTTTGAACCTTGAATGACGGTTTCATAAAGCGATAATCCTTCCTTTTCTAACGTTTCATAATGTGACACAAGTAGTATTCCATTACGAGTGGCAACACCAAACAAAGTAATAAAACCTATAATAGCAGGAATACTCAAAATACCGCTAGTGAAGTAAATACTAAAAACACCACCAATTAAAGCAAGAGGTAGATTTAGTAATATGATAGAAGCAGTTTTAACCTTTTTAAATTCTTGATACAAGATTAAGAAAATGACCAATAACGAAATAAGTGAAGTAAGAATTAATGTTTTTGAGGCTTCGGCTTCGGCTTCAAATTGTCCACCATATTCGATATGATATTCTTCAGGTAATTTTACTTCTTCATCAATGATTTTCTGAATATCAGCGACAACACTTTTTTGGTCACGACCGGAAACGTTAGCAGAAACAACCGTTTTACGTTGTACATTTTCTCTGTTGATGGTATTGGGTCCTGAAGTACTTACAATATCCGCAACATAATACAAGGGTATTTTTTTTCCGTCGTAGGTGTCAATCAAAGCATTTTTGATATGCTCAATTTTGCCTTTGTTGGCATCGTCAAAACGAAGTATCAAATCAAAAGTTTTATTGCCTTCATAGATTTCAGATACTTTTTCGCCTGCAAAAGCGACATCAACAAATTGATTGAACTGACCAATGGTAATTCCGTATTGGTTCAAAATTTCACGTTTCGCTTTAATTTGAATTTGAGGAATTTCAACTTGCTGTTCCACACTCAAATCTACCAATCCGTCTATATGCTGAATTTTGGCTTTGATTTCATTGGAAAGTGTAAAGAGTATATTCAAATCATTCCCAAAAATTTTGATTGCAATATTGGCTCTAGTTCCCGACAACATATGGTCAATTCGATGACCAATAGGTTGTCCGATAGTAATATTGGCTCCGGTAACTCCGGCTAATTTTTCACGAACAGCTGCCATAAATTCATCACGACTTCTGTCTTCAAGTGTAAAAGGGGCATCAATTTCGGCAGCGTTAACACCTTGAGCGTGTTCATCCAATTCTGCCCTTCCGGTTCTTCGGGTTGTGATTTTAATTTCAGGTACCGATAATAATGCTTTTTCAACTTGTGTACCAATTTTGTTGCTTTCTTCTAAGGATATACCGGGTAAACTAAGAGCACTAATAACTAAGGAACCTTCGTTAAATTCTGGTAAAAAACTTCTCCCCAATTGGCTCATGACAAACAAAGAAATTAGAAACAAACAACCTGCAAAAATCAGCACCGCTTTTTTCATTTCCATAACTTTATGCAATGTCTTGGAATAAACTTTTTGCAGACGCTCAACCAACCAACTTTCTTTATGCTGTTTTAAAAGCATCATATCATTAGTCAATAAGTAACTTGCTAAAACAGGTGTAAGCGTTATGGAAACGATTAACGAAGCAAACAAGGCAACGATAAAAGCTATGCCAAGTGGTGCTAATAATTTACCTTCCATTCCGGATAAAAAGAATAAGGGCAAAAAGGCAACAATAATAATAAAGGTGGCATTAATTATAGAACTTCTGATTTCAAACGAACCATCAAAAATGACGGTTATTTTATCATGCTGTGCTGCTTTTGGTTTGCGTGCATTTTCTTTGAGTCGTTTAAAAACGTTTTCCACATCAATAATAGCATCATCTACCAAGTCGCCAATAGCAATTGCCATACCTCCCAAACTCATAGTATTGATTGTAAAACCAAGATATTTTAGAGTAATTATGGCTACAAGTAAGGAAATCGGAATGGCCAACATCGAAATAAAGGTAGCTCGCCAATTCATCAAGAATAAAAATAAAATGATGATGACAAAAGCTGTTCCTTCCAATAATGTTTTTTGAATATTACTGATGGAAGCATTAATAAAATCGGCCTGACGGAAAATTTTGGTATTAATTTTTACATCATTTGGTAAATTCTTTTGAATGTCAGCTATCGAAGCATCAATGATTTCAGTCAACTCCAACGTATTGGTTGAAGGTTGCTTCATTACTGTCATAATCACCGCCGGCTCGCCATTTAACGAACCATCGCCAATTTTTAAGGAAGCACCAATCTTTATTTCAGCAACATCTTCAATTTTAATTGGATTTCCGTTCAGCATTTTAATAACTGACTTGCTCAAAGCTTCAATTTCGTTGGTTCTACCAATACCTTTAACGATGTATTCGTTATTGTATTCATTCATAAAACCACCCGACGAATTCCCATTGGCTTCTTCACTTGCTTTTAGCAATTCATTAAGTGAAACATTATAATAGTTCATCTTTTGAGGAGAAGCTAATATTTGATATTGCTTGTATTCTCCACCAATAACCACTACTTGCGAAATACCACCAGTAGCTAATAATCTTGGTCTAATAGTCCAATCGGCAATGGTTCTCAAATCAATTTGAGAAGTTTTATCAGCGGTTACACTGATCAACATAATTTCTCCCATGATTGAAGATTGTGGACCCATTGTGGGGTTTCCAACTCCTTGTGGTAGTTTTTCAGCAACCGCAGTTATTTTCTCATTTACAATTTGTCGTGCTTTATAAATATCGGTGTCCCATTCAAACTCAACCCATACAATAGATATTCCGGCAGAGGAAGAGGAACGAACACGCCTCACATTAGTTGCACCATTTACGGAGGTTTCAATAGGAAATGTAACCAACTTTTCTACTTCTTCAGGAGCCATTCCGTGAGCTTCAGTTAGCACAACTACCGTTGGAGCAGTCAAATCCGGAAAGACATCTACTTCCATTTTGAAAGCAATTATGCTGCCAAAAATCAGCAGTAAAACCGATGCTACAACTACAAAAAATCGATTGTGTAGTGAAAATTTTATTATTCTATTTAGCATTTATGGAATTTTGAATTATAAATGTTGAATTTTGAATTAAATAAATAATTCACAATTTAAAATTCAACATTCAACATTGTTAATTTTTTTGAGATGATTTGACTATTGCCGTAAGAATATTGATGAGTTGATCAACATCATCAATTAATTTTGAATAGTCTAAATCTACTAATTTACTTCTATCAAGCAATTGCAACCAATATTTTGTCTCTCTTGCTTCTTTTGAAGAAATTGACATTTTTGCTGTAAAATCTTTTTTAGATATTGCCGCAGTTGCTTCCTGAACATTTGCACCGATACTTGTTCCACTTCGTAATAATTGTTTGGAGATCACAAATTCTTTTTGTTCAGCCAATTGTTTATAAAGCTCAATGATTACCAATGCAAAATCAAAAGACTTAGTTACTATAATATTTTCTTTTTTCATACTTTCAATTAATAATTCAAAATTCAAAATTTCTAATGTTCGTGTCCGTGAGCTGGCAAAGCACCTGAAGCACTTGATAATTTAATTTGATAACCTCCTTTGGTAACAACTCTTTCATTTTCGGTTATTCCTGCTACAATTTGTACATTCAAACCATCACTTGCACCTACTTTCACCTCTCTTTTTTCGAAACTTTCGCCACCTGTTTGTACATACACATAAAAAATGCCTTGCTCTTCAATTAGAGAGGAAACCGGAACTACTAAAGCATCTGCAATAGTTGAAGATTTTAGATAAATCTCAATTATCGAACCCGAAACCAACTGCCCATCATTATCAATTTCAAAAGTTACAGGAATAAAAGGAGTGGATGCAGAGGCACTTTTACCATAAGAAACAAGGCTTCCATTTAATGCAGTTGTAGTGTAAACCACATCGCTTTGAGGTGTTTTAAAATTAGCCGATGTAATACTTGATAACCTACTAAAATAGTTTTGAGAGACGTTAGCTTGAACTAATAATCTTTTGTTTTTTGAAATCGTAGCCAATGGTGCTCCGGAGGGTACATATTGTCCTTCGGTGACCAATACATTTTTTACAAAACCCGACATTGGAGCCAGCACATTCTGGCCTTTAGAACTGTAATTTTTTGAAATCGTATGGTAAGCAGTTTGTGCATTATCAAATTGCAACTTGACTTGTTGGTGCTCTCTTTCTGAAACAATTTTATCTGCAACCAGTGATTTTGAACGTTCATAATCTGATTTTGCTTTAAGATAATTGGCTCTGGCATCTTTTACAGAGGCATCAATATTGTTTTCAGCCATATCACCACCGCTAATGGTAAAAAGTGAGCTTCCTGAATTGATAGCAGCACCTACAATCGTGCTTTTACCGGAAAAAAGAACAACCCCACTTGCTTTAGCGGTAACAATCACTTCGTCACCCGGAGCAGAAAGAATTTGACCACTTGTTTTAATGATGTCATTAAATGTTTGTTTCTTAACTGCTTGATTGGCAAATTCCACTTTCCAAGCTTGTTCCTTCGAATACGAAATAGCAGTACTTTCAGCGTGTGGAGGTTGATTAGCGAAAGCTGTCTTTTCATCCGGGTAAACCACAACCTTTTCAATCGTGATTTTATCGGTAAAATCTTTGGCTACAATGTCAAAAATCAATGTTCCCGTTCCTGCGGTTTTCGGACTTAGAGCCAAGCGAAAGATACCCGGGGAACTCGGAGTGTCAATGGCGTTTTTAATGCCCTTATCACCAACTACTAAGCTGACCGTTATTTTAGCATCCGTTAAAGCCCTAAAGTTTTCACCTAAAACGGTAAAGTGAGCCGCAAACTTTGACGTTTCACCCACAATTAAAGGTTTAAATTCAACAAATAATTCTGAATTCTCAGTGTAAAGTGTATGTGACAAAGGTTCTAGTGCAGTACTTTCTTTAGCCGCTTCTTTGTTGTTGCAACTGGTTAATCCGCTAACGAATAAACCAAGTAACAGTATTTTATTTATTATTTTCATATAAAGTAAAAAGTAATTTGATGCCTATAATAATAAATTATAGACATCAAATTGATTAATGTTTGTGGTCTTCACCATTTTCATGTTGATGATCGTGAGCCTCATTTTTCGCCACACTATCTTTCCCAACGGTAAATTCCTCTTGTGAAGCAGCAGCTGCTTCATGTTCATGATGATGTTCTTCACCGTCCACATGTTGGTGCGTTCCATCGGTGTGATCATGTCCGTGTTCTTCATTTTTTTTACATGCAGTAAGTAGCATACCTACAACTGCCATAGAAAGCAATGCTTTTCTACTCCTGCTTTTAAGATTTAGTTTTTGGAATTGCTTTACCGGGTCGCTAACGCTCGGGTCGTGAATCGTTGATTTCATTGATTTAGTTTTTAAAATTAGTATATATGAAAATGACTTACAGCCCATAATAGGCAATAAGTGTCTTGTAATTCAAATAATGAATAGTTTAACTAAAGAGTGTGGGCGGACCACGAAAGTGTAAAGAATGTAAATGAGGAGAAATAAAAATCAGCGGTTCTTTTTTGTAAAGTGCTTCTTTTTTATTGTATAAAGTAAGAGATAATGTATAGGTGGTATAATTTTCTATTACCAATATATCACTAGGAACTTTTTCATTGATTTTACTAACTTCTTCTACCTGAGTAGTAGAAAAAGCATCAGCAGCGTGATTAAAATGGGAGAAAAAATGTGAAATCCCCTTCTCAGCAGAATGTTCTTCATCATGGTGATGATGGTGCGTTCCATTATGATGGTGATGATCTGTTTCGTGGGTATGCGGAAATAAGCTATGTCCTAATTGTATAAAACAAGCTAAAAAAAGAAATGCTATTTGTACTGATTTCTTCTGCATAATAACAAAAATAGCATATTTTTACTTAGTATCTATACAACTATCATAAAATTAATAACTATTAAGAAATCAAGGCTTTAATTAATGAAAAATAAAGCTATTTTATACTACGTAGTTAATGAATTTTAAATGGAAACCACACCGATGAAGTCCGAAAATAGTTAGACCCTTTCTTAGGTAAAATCCTCAATCCAAACGTCAAAGAGCCGTAGGCTCGACCCATATTGTAGGGATGGGTTTTAACCCATCCACAAAATAGAATCCATGACAAAATGTAGCTTTCAACCTGTCCATTTTTAAATCCATTTCATAAGGATCTGTTCTAACCAAACGTCAAAGAGCCGTAGGTTCGACCCATATTGTAGGGATGGGTTTTAACCCGTCCAAAACATAGAAACCATAACAATTATTATCCCCAATCAAATCCATCTTCCATGTATGGATTTTAAACCCGCCAATTTTCGACACAATGACAATTATCATTTCGTAAACAATATAAAATCAGTAACTTACAATTTAATAAATTGTATTCCATGAAAGCCTATCAAAAAACCATTCCTGAATTATTTGAATTTTTTCAAACCTCCCAAAAAAATGGTCTTTCTGAAAGCGACATTCCCAAAAGGCAACAAGAATATGGGAAAAACGAAATTCAGGAAACCGGAGGCAGAACTTGGTGGATGCTTTTTTTAAAACAGTTCAAGAGCACCTTAATTCTGATTTTGTTTATGGCCGCTTTAATTTCATGGTTTACCGGACATGAAGTAGATACCTATGTAATCTTGGCGGTTATACTAATCAATACATTAATTGGGTTTTTACAAGAATGGAAAGCAGAAAAAGCAGTAGCTTCCTTAAAATCCTATCTTAAAACAGCGGCCAAAGTCATTCGTGATGGTGAGAAAAAAACCATTCCTGCAGCAGAACTTGTGCCGGGTGATATTATCATTCTAGAAGAAGGAGATAGCATACCGGCAGATGCACGACTTTATTTAGCCAAAAACCTCAGAGCGATTGAAGCTCCACTTACCGGAGAATCTTTACCCGTGAATAAATCGGCAATTGACCTACCGGATGAATTACCCTTAGCCGATCGGAAAAATACAGTCTATAAAGGTACCTTTATTTCGGGAGGATACGGGAGAGCCATTGTGACCGGAACCGGAATGAAGACTGCTTTAGGAGAGATTGCCCATTCATTAGATTCCATCAAACACGGTCTGACTAATTTTCAAAAGAAGACCAACGAACTGGCGAAACAAATGGGACTTATTGCGATAATCAGTGCGTTGACCTTGTTTTCTGTCGCCTACTTTATCCGTAAGCAAAACTTGGATGAAACACTAATGATTGCCATTGCCGCTTTGGTTTCTTCGATACCGGAAGGACTGCCGGCGGTACTTGCCATAGTGCTAGCTATTGGAGCTCACAATATGAGTAAGCAAAATGCTATTGTTCGCGAATTTAGTGCCACGGAAACCCTTGGAGCCGTTACCACCATTATTACAGACAAAACAGGAACACTCACTCAAAACACATTAACGGTTAGAAAAGTGATGATTCCGGGTGAAATCCCTTGGGAGATAAGTGGTGAAGGTTGGTCGCCTATCGGAAACTTTCATCGTGAAGGAAATATTACTGAAATAGAAAACCAACCCGTTTTAGAAGCATTGCTCCAAGTGGCTGCTTTTAGCAATAACAGCGATATTCATCATGATATTGAAAGTGACTCTTATGTATTGTTAGGCGACCCCACAGAAGGAGCTTTATTGGCATTAGCTCGCAAAGGAGGAGTGCTCCCCGCAAAGCAAACCCAACGTGTTAAGATAGACGATCTGCCTTTTAGTGCTACCCTAAAAATGCGTGCTACGCTAGTTCAAAATGGGGATGTAAAAGAAATTTTTGTGATTGGTGCTCCTGAAAAAATAGTGGATGCTTGTACACACATGGCTCATAAAAATAATACGATCCCATTTGAAGCAGCAGCAAAAGATGACATTAGAAAACAAATCGAGCATTGGTCCGGAGATGCCATGCGTGTAATTGCATTAGCTAAAAAAGAAACCACAAGTAATCATGACCACCTAAAAGACCATGACTTGACGGAACTCACTTTTCTGGGAATAGCCGGAATGATAGACCCACCTCGCCCGGATGTAAAAGAAGCAGTAGATGCGTGTCACAAAGCCGGAATTAGAGTAATAATGGCAACGGGTGACCACATCAACACCGGTATTGCTATTGCAAAAGCCACTCACATTATTACTGAAGAAGGTAATTCCTCCCACTTGGGTTTAACAGAAACCCAACTCCTTCAATTGGATGAAAAAGAGTTTGAAAAAGCCATCATGGAAACCCGTGTTTTTGCTCGACTAACCCCACAAATGAAGTTGAGAATAGCCACCACATTACAAGCAAAAGGAGAATTGATTGCTATGACCGGTGATGGCGTAAATGATGCTCCTGCTCTCAAAAAAGCAGATGTAGGAGTGGCTATGGGAATTATGGGAACCGATGTAGCCCGTGATGCCGCTCAAGTGGTACTTGCAGATGATAATTTTTCTACGATTGTAAAAGCGATTGAAGAAGGTCGGGTAGTTTTTAATAATGTTAGACAAACCAGTTTCTTTTTACTCACTACCAACTTTTCGGAAATCGTTACGTTGTTGTCAGCTATTTTTATGGGATTGCCCATTCCATTAACAGCTACGCAAATCTTGTGGTTAAACTTAGTTACCGACGGAACTTGTACGACCACTATGGCCACTGAAAAAGGACACGGCGATGAATTGGAACAAGCTCCTGTGAATCCCAAAGAGAAAATCTTAAACAAAAGTGTGGTGCCTTTTTTAATTATTAATGCTATTTTAATGGCGACGTTGGCATTAAGTGTTTTTAAATATTACCTACCGGAAGGAATCGAAAAAGCGAGAACTGCCGCTTTTGTAGTAATGGCTTTTAGTCAATTGTTTAATATGTTTAACATGCGATCCTTACGCCACTCGGCTTTTACCATTGGTCTATTCTCAAATAAATGGGTAAATGTTGGTTTGATTGCCTCGGTAATCATCCAAGTTATGATTATTGACATCCCTTTCTTTGAAGATTTATTTCAATTTGATCCAATTTCTTTTACAGAATTTGTAGTGTTTGCCGCTTTATCCTCTTTGATACTCTGGATGGGCGAATTATATAAATTTTTGTATCACATTCGATATAATAAAAAAATGTAAATAAAATACTTAGAAAACTTTCGTTTGAACTATTGTATTTGACAACATCGTTCAACGTAAAAAAAATGAATGCTAATTAGAGTCAACCGTGTATTGAAGTTGTTGTAATGTTTTTAAAAGTAAATTTGAATTACCCTTTGTAGGTAAAATCAAAAAAATACCACATAATACCATGAAAACATTGAGATAAAAGTGGTTTTACTAGCAATAAAAAATCCCTTTAAATCGATTAAGACTCAAAGGGATTTATTAAATTAAAAGTAGTAAAGGAAACCTATTGTTTCAAGAACTTCGCATTAAGTAAGGTGCCATTGGCTTCTACCTGAACGAAATATAAACCGGTAGCCCAGATAGAAACATCAATCGAGTTTTGATACGCTCCTTTGAAAACTATTTGTCCTGAAGCATTATAAATACGCATTTGTTTTGGTTCTGCTTTAGATAAAAACTTCAAAGATAGATTTTACTAAATTTTGGAAAAAAATTAGACTAATGAAAAGTGGATAAACATCCTACTTTTCTACTATTTCTTGCAATAAATTACCTCCTCACTGGAAGCTTTTTAGTTTACTTCATTCGTTTTATTTTGTAAGTATATTAATATTATTATGCATTATTATGTGCATTTCATCGATTATTTATGTATTTTATCGATTTATTTAATATTAAATTACTACTATTGTCCAACGAAATAATATAACCGTTCTTATTTTAAATAACACGTCGAAGCTTTTTGCCCCACATCAAACTTCAAAACAAACTAGAAGCTAGTTGCCCCACATCTACCTTCAAAATTTAACCTTAACATTTTGTATGAGTTAGTCTTAAATTACCTCCTTCACGGAGGTTTTTTTATTTAATCCCATCAGAAAACAGCCTAAATGTTGCATTTAAAAAATAAAAAAAGACCTCACATCTCTGTGAAGTCTTTTCTTTAGTAGCTCCCCCTCTTGGGCTCGAAC
>NZ_DIVJ01000045.1 GCF_002428305.1 Flavobacterium sp. UBA6135
ACCTAGCAAGTGATTGTGGGGTTTATTCATTCTTTTTATTTTTTCTCAAATTATTCCTTGAAACAAAAGCCATTATTAATCCAAAAAAAACAAAATGGAAAAGTGATTTATAAATGTTAAATTCATCATTGAAAGAATAATTAAAACCAGCCATTAACAATGCAAATATAGATCCGGATACTAAAAATGTTTTAATAAAGAACGTTGTTTCAGGTTTCATAGTTTGTTAGAGTTAGAAAACTTTATTTTTGTAAGATATTTTTCAAATATAATTAAATAAAATTAATTTGAAAAACCATCCAGAAACCAACCCTATATAGCAATCCTTAATGAGCCTTAATTTCTAAATGGTTTAAAAATAAGAATACTTAATTCCCGGCTCCCCAATCAATCTTTCGCGAAAAATACATCACCGCCGCTAAAATCATGAAAAGACCAATGCTTCCTACCAACAACGCATAATCTTCCATTTGAATGATCACAAATATAAACGTGTATAATGCTGTTAAGGAAATACCAATAAACAACGGAAACTTTTTGTTCTTGAGAATTGAAATGGCATAAAATGAAATCAAAAGAATTACAGAACTTGCAGCTATAACATAGGCTAACGTAAAACTACTGTGTTCTGTAATGGAAATTAGCAATGTATAAAACATAATCAACGCCAATCCAATCATCGAATATTGAAAAATATGAATGTTGATTTTACTGATGGATTGAATCAGGAAAAAGATTAAAAAAGTTAAGCCAATAACCAAAAATCCGTATTTGGAAGCCCGTTCGTTTTGTTGGTATTCATCAACTGGAGTGATAAAATCTACGCCAAACGTATAAGGCCGCAAATTGGGTAACGATTCAAACGATTGTTGTGCAAACGGTCTGTTGAGGTGTAAAACTTCCCAATCGGCTTTGAAACCGTTAGCCGTAATTTCTTTGTTTTTTTCGTTGGGGATGTAATTCCCCATAAAACTCGGCGAATGCCAATTAGATTCCATCTTTGCAACCGTAGTTTTTCCAATCGGAGCAAAATAAATGCCTTTACTACCATTATAGTTGATGTTAAAGTTGAATGCTAACGAGACATCGTTTTGTAATTTTTGAAGGTTAACAACGCCGGTTTCTAACGTGGCAATTTTATCAGAACTCAAACTTTGTGTGGGCTCAAAAAGATAGGATTGATCACCGAGTTTTAAATTTACTTGACTTTTAATGCTTTTTAAATTGGTGGTTCTGATGATAATGGTAGCTTTTTCCCAAACAATATCCTCTTGCGGAATGTTGTTGATTTCAAAGTTTGGCTTGGCGTAATGTCCGGAAAAATTCATTTCGGCTGTAAACACATTTGATTTATACAAACCGCGTTCCAAGGGTTTTGCCATAGTAACCACACTTTTGTTTTTTAATTCTTCCGGGAAGAAATAAGCCGTTTGAATTTCAGTTTTTCGGGTTTTGATTTGTTTATTTGAAACGGGATCAATGACATAGGACTCACTGTATTTCTTATAAGGAATTTTTAAAATGGGTCCATAAAAATGAATGCTTTCTCCCCATTTTTCGGAAGTTTCAGAAACTACTTCTTTTTGGCGTTGTGTGCGTTCTTCAATTAAGTTTCTGACAAAGAAAAGCGGAATTAAAAGAATTAAAGTTAAAAAACCTATCAACATGATTTTGGCAGTGTTGGATTGTAAAAAGCCGGATTGTTTTTCCATTATATAATGAATTAGTGATTAAATAATTAAAATTTGATTTCGTTGGTTACGAGTAAAAAATAGAATAGAGCAATGGGAATATTGGCTAAAACAATTAGTATTTTAATCCCAAAATACGTTCTATGGTTGTGCATGAAAACAAAATGATGCAACAGATTCATCAACACGGCACCATTGGTAAAAATGGCAAGTAGTACATAGAAAATGCCGCAAACAATAACAATGTCTTTATCCGGTGCAACTTGATATAAAATCAAGAGTAACGTTCCAATTACAAATGAGCCAATTGCAATTTGTGTGGATAATTGTCCGGTTTGGAATTCATAGGTTTTTTGTGTCATAGTTTAAAATTTTTTGTTAGAAGAAAAAGTGGTTGAAGCCACGAAATAAATGAGTAATAAAAAGGTGCCAAATCCCAGTGTGAAATGTTGTACTTCACGAATGAATAATGATTCACAACAAGAAAAGACCAATTGCATCGGATTGGTTAAAATATCCCAACTGTTGAATCGGAGAAATCGGCCCAAATAAATTCCAAAAGCGGTTAAATAGAGAATCATAAAAATCAGAAATTGACTGATTTTTTTGGAATAGTGAAGGGTTAGAATTTTTTCAATCGTAAATAAGGAATACAAACCAAACAAGAATCCGGTAATAGCGAAAGAGGAAACAACTATTAAATCATACCAAATGGGTACAGTTTGAAATTTATCCAAATGAAAAAAATCGGTAATGATATAGAACGAATTCGGGAAGAACAACAACCACAGTAATAACATACCAATTCTCAATCCTTTCTTTTCTTGCAATGAAACAGATGTAGCTACTAGTGACGAAATTAAATAGGGTAAAGCCCCAAGAACTAAATTCCAAACCAAAAAGAAAAAGAACACACTTTGTGTCACTTTTGCCCGAATCAATAAGAGTAGAAAACAAAACACCGTTAGTGTGATTAAAACAACGGCTTCTTTTTTTCTGGTGTTTAAATAATAGGTTAGTTTTTTCATTTTTAAAGTACTTTGTATTTCAAAGTTAATGGATAAAAAAATAGGTCAGTTTTTTTTAATTAATTTTTCTAAAGCATCAATATGGTCTTGAAAAGCTTTTTTTCCAAGTTTGGTGGCTTTGTAACTTGTGTTAGGTTTTTTACCAATAAATTGTTTTTCAACAGCGATATATTCTTCAGATTCTAAAGCTTTTGCATGGGAGGCAAGGTTACCATCGGTTGCACCCAACAATTCTTTCAACGTGTTAAAATCGGCACTTTCATTTACCATCAGAATCGACATGATGCCCAGTCGTATGCGATGGTCAAAGGCTTTGTTTATATTTTGTATGATGTTTTTCATTTTGCAAAGGAAAGGAATTACTATTTTTTTTGGAACACAGATGGATAAAATTTGAAAAATTGAAAAGAATCTAAAAATCTAAAAATCGAACAATCCAAAAATCGAACAATCCAATAATCCAAAATCTAACTTCTTTCATATTTAAAATACATAATACTACCATATAAAATGTGACAAACGCCGAAACCTAATGCCCAAAATAATAAGCCATAGCCTAAAAACCATGTAGAAAGCAGGCCCAAAACAATAAAGGTTAATCCTAAATAACGAACACCTCCTATTGTATATTTACTGGCATTTACACAAGCTAATCCGTAAAAGATTAAGGTGAGAGGAGCAATTAGACCTAACATTTCTTTCTCAATAAGAAATAGTATAAAGAAACCTCCGGTAGCTAATGGAATTAAAAAGTTTATTACTAATCTTCTTGCTGTGCTGTTCCAAATGGTTTCATTGTTCTTTTTTGCTTTTTGAATGCTTAATAGAATTCCGGTTAGCAAAGAAAGTAAAGCTACAGATGCTGCAATCACTAATAGTCGGATAACCGCCTCTTCTGATATTACTAAATTCTTATAGGCTCCCATTGTTGACGTATCAAAGTAAATCGTTTTGTAAGCCATCCATGCTCCAATTAAAGCATAGGTTCCGGCTAAAATCCCAGAAAGTCCACTCAACGATAAAAATCGTGAGGAACGGTTCATTAAATTTTTGATTTCAGAAAGGTCGTTGAGGTATTTCTCGTTTTCCATTTTTAAAGTACTTTGAATTGCAAAGTAAAATATAATTTTTATTCTGACCAAAACATTTTTAGATTATTTTTGAAAAATGAAACCAGCTGAAGAATACATTTTAAATCAACCTGAATTATACAGAGAGATACTTCTGAATTTGCAAGTCATTATCGAAAAAGAATTACCGGAAGCTGTTTTGCTTTTCAAATGGAAAATTCCTTATTATTATGTAAACCGAAAACCATTTTGCTTTTTAAATGCAAGTCACAAAGGGAAATATGTAGATTTAGCTTTTAATAAAGGCTATCAACTTCAACAACATACGGAACTGTTGGTTGGTGAAAAGCGAAATACGTTTAAATCATTACGTTATTTTTCTTTAGAAGAAATTGACAATAAAGTTCTGGTTGATTTAATTAAAGAATCAAGGCTTTTCTATGAAAAAAAGCCTTTGTACTAATTATCTTTAGGGTTACTTACTTGCTATTGAGATAGTTTAAAAGTAATTACTCAAAATTCACTTTTAATTCAAACATCTTATCCCAATTCTTTCCTGTCACAAAAATAGTTTTTGTTTTAGGGTTGTATGCAATGCCATTCAGCACATCAATATCCGGATGTTGCGTGACTTGTTTTTTTAATTCAGATAGATTGATGATACCTTCAATAGCTCCGGTTTTAGGGTCAATTATAGCAATGGAATCTTTTTGATACACGTTGCCGTAAATTTTACCGTCAATCCATTCCAACTCGTTTAATGCAGTGATTTTTCGTATATTGGAATATACGTTAATGTAATCTGTCATTTCAAAAGTCTCCGGATTCATAATCCATATTTTTTCTGTGCCATCGGTTTGGTACAGGTTTGTACCGTCGTTGCACAAACCCCAACCTTGAATACGTTTGGTATAATTGAATGTTTTGATGCGTTCTAAGTTATCGGCATTGTAAACAAAACCCACCAGACTTGTCCAGGTGAGTTGGTACACTTTATTGTTTAAAATAGTAATGCCTTCACCAAATAAATCATCAGTTAGTTCTACAATTTGATGTACTTTACCTGTTTTATAATCGGTTTTTCTTAAACTTGATTTTCCTTTAGTTCGAGTTCCGGCACCTTCACCGTTTCCGGTTCCTTCAAACAGCGTGTCACGGTGAAATTCTAAACCTTGTGTATAGGCTTTGATGTCGTGCGGATAGATATTTATAATTGAATAAGAAAGTAGTTTAGGCTCCACATTTGAAACCAATTCTGAACGATAGGAAGTTTCCACATACTCCTTTTCAAAATAGATTAAAGCTTTCAGGTTTTGATAGCCTAATTTTTCATTGGCAAAAGCAAAGGTGAAAGGTTCGTTGCCCACTACTTTACCAATTTTTTTGTTGTTTACATAAAAAATAATACTGTCAATTGTCTTGTTTTTTGCATTGACAATGTCTAAAGTAGCTGCTTCAGTAGGGTTATATTGTGATTTTAAGACACTGGTGTTAAAAGAAAACCAATCCGATTTATCTTTTTTAGTGTCGTCACAACTAAGGAATAAAATGCTTAATAAAATGAATGAGAATACGTTACGGTTTTTCATGTGAATTATAATAGAATCGAAGCAAATATAACAATTTGAATCGAGTAAAATTACTTGCAAAAACATAAAAAGATTGTATATTTGCAGCGGCAAGTCCTACACGACCAGCTCCTGCAAACTCCTCCAGGGTGGGAACACAGCAAAGGTATGCGGTTGTAGCGGTGCGATGTAGGTCGCTTGCCATTTTTTTTTAATCTGAACTTGTTTCAGATTCTACTCTCAAACTTTCAGAAATTTTCCAAATTCTACCCTATGCAATTAAAATGGAAAATAGTGCAACATCAACTGAAAGAACCTTTCAAAATTGCGTATGGTGTATATAATTTCAGAAAAGCATTAATTATTTCGATTGATTTTGATGGAAAAATAGGTTTTGGTGAATGTACCGAAATTGATTATTATCACATTCATTTGGATGATTTTGTGAATGATTTAGAGCGAATTCAACCCATTTTCAACAATTTTGCAATTGAACATCCGTTTGATTTTTTCAAGAAACTGAAGACTTTATTATTACATCCTTTTTTGCAATCGGCAATCGATTGTGCGTTTTGGGATTTGTATGGAAAAATTGAAAATAAAACATTTGCAGAATTAAATCAACTACAAATAAATCATTTTCCTCAATCCTCCATTACGATTAGTATGGATGAGGAAGCGGTTCAACTCAAGAAAATCATCGATTCGGATTGGGAATTTTGTAAAGTGAAAGTTAATTCATGGTCGCCTTCCTTACGTGATGAATTGCTCGCTACCGGAAAAAAAATCAGCATCGATTCAAATGGTAGTTTTTCGTGG
>NZ_DIVJ01000034.1 GCF_002428305.1 Flavobacterium sp. UBA6135
TACAAACCGAAGAAATGAGTACCAAAAATCAAAATTATTAACAAATCAAAAAAATCATTTATCTTTGAATTATTCACGAAATACTCTCTTAGATAACGTCCAATTTAGTTTGAAGATATACATATTATCCTGAAAAGGAAAAAACAATTAACACAGAGAGACACGTATCTAAGGGAAGAATTGATAGTAAAGTAGGTGCATTAGTAATAGAATTTAAGCATACTTCAAAATTAATAAAAAGTTTAGATAAGGAAAAAGCATCTTCACAGCTAATTGATTATTTGAAAGGTTTAGCCGTCAAAGATAATTTAGATTATTATGGTATTGTAACTGATGGCACTAAGTGTAAATTAATAAACGTCGAGAATGGAATAATCAATGAAGGAGCTTTTGAAAAACTAGATTCTAAACATTTAAATAGTATAATTAAAGATATTGTACTACTTGATAAAGTCGCTTTAACACCTGAAAATTTAGTAAAAGATTTTTGTGATTCAGAAAATAGTCTTTCAAAAAAATTAACATTGTGTCTTTTTAATACTTTAAAGAATGATGCAACTGGTCGTTCTCTGATGCTATTTAATGAATGGAAAGAATTATTTCGTTTAGCACACGATGATAATTCTAAACAAAAAGCGATAGAAGAAAGAAAACAATCATTAGAAGACATTATTGGCTCAAAGTTAAAAAACAATAATGATGAATATCTAGCTTTATATGCTATTCAAACTACATATGCCATAATTGTAAAAATTATAGCTTACAAAGTAATTAGTAAAATTCGATTTAATAAAAGTTTGATCGACTTTAATAAACTTTCAGAATCCGATTTTGAAACTTTACGACATCAAATGAACTCACTTGAAGAGGGAGCAATTTTTAGAAGTCTTGGTATAGGAAATTTATTAGAAGGAGACTTCTTTGCTTGGTACTGTTCTCTGAATCAATGGAATAATGAAATAGGTGGATTAGTTCAACAGATATTTCAAATTCTAACACAATATGAGGATAAAGCTCTTTTTCAGAAAGGTGAGAATGTACAAGATTTGTTTAGGGATTTATTTATGAAGATAATACCTGATAAAGTGAGACATAGCCTCGGAGAATTCTACACGCCCTCTTGGCTTGCAGATAATTTAATAAAAGAATCAATTAATTTAAGTAGCATAAAAAAAAATTGGACAGCATTAGATCCTTGTGCAGGTTCTGGAACATTTGTCACGGTTCTTATCAAACACGTTTTAATAGAAAATAAAGAAAAAACAAATAGAGAAAGATTACTTGATGTTTTGAAAAGAGTAAAAGCAATAGACTTAAATCCTCTTGCTGTACTGACATCAAGAATTAACTATTTTATAAATATTTCACATTTAATTACAAATGAAGATGAATTTGAAATTCCAGTTTATTTAGGTGATGCGTCGTATGTTCCTAATCAAATAATAATTGAAGGTGTTCAATGTCTTAATTACCAAATAAGGACCATTAAAGGCTTTATTAATATTGACTTGCCAAAAAGTGCAGTAGCTAATCCTATTTTATTTTCAAAAACAATGACAAGTATTGAAGAGGATATTCATAATCTTGATATAGAAACTATTAAGTTTAAATTATTTAGTTTAGTTTCAACGAAAGAACTAAAAAAATCTATAAAAGAAAGTATAAGTTCTTTAGCTGAGCAATTTGTCGAATTGGAAAGAAACGAATGGAATGGAATTTGGGCTAGAATTGTGACAAACTTCTTGACTACAGCTAATTTGGGTAAGTTTGACTTCATCGTTGGTAACCCTCCTTGGATAGATTGGAAAAATCTACCCGCAGGTTATAGAGAGCGTGTAAAGTCAATATGTATTGAACGACATCTTTTTTCAGGCGATAGTGTAACTGGAGGAATTAATTTGAATATTTGTGCATTAATTTCAAATGTTGCTGCAGTAAATTGGTTAAAAAAAGATGGTGTAATTGCTTTTCTTATGCCGCAAACAATAATCTTTCAACAGACTTATGAAGGTTTTAGAGAATTTAAATTGGATAAAAATTCAAATCTATATTTTCAACAATTATTTGATTGGACAAATGCCGGCCATCCTTTTGCCCCAGTAACACATAAATTTTTAACTTATTTTTTCTCGAGTAAAAAAGTAGATTATAAAAAAGGTATTCCAGTTAAATATTACTATAAAGTGAAGGGAGTAAATTTAGCACAATATCAAAATGAAACAAACTTTGATGTTTTAGAGAGTGTTTTTACAGAAAAAACTTCATTAGTAGGGCAGGCAAATAACGACAATACTATTTTTTCTTATGCAAAAAATAAAATGGAATTAGACTCTTTTAGCAAAATTTCTGGCAAACCGGAGTATAAAGGACGTGAAGGGATTGAATTCTATCCTCAAGAACTATATTTACTTGAAGTAGATAATGAAATGCCGCAATCCAAAAATACTGTTATTGTAAAGAACTATCAAAATAAGAAGTCAAAATATAAAATTCCTTTAGAATCTTTCCCTTTGGAGAAAAAATATCTCCATCCATTAGTTAAAGGTGTAGATATACAAAGATTTCATCTTAAACCGTCCTGTTATATTGTACCATTTCCTTACGAAATAAGTAATACTAGAAGTCCAATTTCCATAAAAGAATTAACAAAAAGTTCTAAATTATTAGCTACATATTTTAATAAATTTAAAAAAGTAATTGAGTCTCAAACTCAGTACAATGACAAAATAATTGGAGAAAAAAATAAAACTGAATTCTATGCTTTAGCTAGGGTTGGTGAATATAGCTTTGCAGATCATTATGTTGCTTTTAGAGATAATTCAAAATGGCAGGCCACAGTAGTGAGTTCAATAATGATGCCTTGGGGCGAATTGAAAAGACCTCAATTTCAAAATCATGCGGTAACAATTTCACAAAATTCAAATGGAGATTTCATTACTTTGGAAGAAGCTCATTACATTTGTGCTATTTTAAATGCACCAATAACTAAATCTTTTATATTAAACTCATCCGATTCAAGGTCATTTAAAATAAATCCGCCAATTCATATACCAAAATTTGATAAAAAAAATAAAATTCATGTTAGACTTTCTTTATTATCTGTAGATGCACATAAAAGATGGGATAATAAAGAGGTAATCGATAAAATAGATAAAGAACTTAATGAATTAATAATTAATTTGAAATAACATCATAAATTCTTAAATTTAAGCAGAATGAGAAGTAATAAGAAAAGATGCAGAGGCATCTTTTTTATTAAAACTAATTAGTTCATTGTTACTTTTTTGCGTAGTTAAATTTTGGAATTGCATATTGTAATAAAAATTTGGTTTATAATTTAACCTGATTTTAATATTCACGGTATGGAATGGTGGGAAATAATTGGTCTAGTTGCTGCTTGGTTTTTGGGACTTTATTTAAGGGGAAAGATTTATGAGGGGAAGAATGGGTATAAACGAAATAAAAGTTGGAGCAGGAAGAAATAGATGCTGACGCATTTTCTTTTTATTTTATAGAAAATAAAAAACAGGTATTTATACGTAGTAAATAATTAATTCAAATTACTACCTAGGTCTTTTTATAAAATATTTTATGTGATTACGGAAATCCGTAAAATGTTTATCTATTTAGTTTGTTATTTTGTTTATAATTGGTTAGAAAATATAATTAGTTTTTGTTAATATTTTCGTTAGGTTTGGCATAGTAAACTAAAATTAACTTTTTTTAATCAATTGAAGTATAATCCCTTAAAAAAATAAAATCAAAGTTATTATGTGGGCAGATAATGAAACTTCAGAAGACTTATTAGGATTCAAAGTACACGCAGATTTGTTAATTAACATTCTTAATGATGAGTCAGTATTGCCCATCACAATTGGAGTTTTTGGCGATTGGGGAAGTGGAAAATCTAGTGTTTTACAAATAGTAAAAGATGAATTTGAGAAAGAAGATGATAAGGATTCACTCTGTATTTATTTTAATGGGTGGACTTTTGAAGGATATGATGATGCTAAAGCAGCATTGCTTAATTCGATTCTCAAAGAATTGGAAGACAATAAAAAAATTTCTGCTGAATTAAAAGATGCAGTAAAAGAGAAAGCAAAGAAACTTTGGAAATCTATTGATTGGATGCGTGGGGCAGGTATGGTAATGAAAAATGTAGCACTACCTGCTGTTTCCGCATATTTTACAGGAGGACTTAGTTTAGTTCCTTTTGCATATCAGAAAATGGCTAAATGGGGGGATGATCCAGAAAAAATAATTGAAAAGCTTCAATCAGACGAAGGAAAAGAAATATTTAAAGCCTTTGTGAAAGAAGGAAAAGAAGTAGATAAAAATTCTACAAATGCCGTAGCAGAATTTAGAAAAGATTTTTCAGACTTGTTAGCAGCAACAAACTTTAAAAGATTAGTTGTTATAATAGATGATTTGGATAGATGCAGTCCAGAAAGGATTATTGAAAATCTTGAAGCAATAAAACTGTTTCTAAACGTACCAAAAACAGCATTCCTTATTGGAGCTGACCCTCGAATTGTGAAATATGCTATTGAACATAAGTACAAAAACAACAAAGAAATTGAGGAAGATAACAGCCGAATTGTAATTGATTACTTAGAAAAATTAATACAGCTTCCATACTCTTTACCAAGGCTTTCTGAATCAGAAGTCGAAACTTATATATCGATGCTTATCTGTAAAAAAGAGATATGCGATACTAAGTTTAAAAATGTACTTGATGAATTTAAAAAGTATAGATTAACGAACAAGTATTCTGCATTTGGATTATCAAACTTTGAAAAGATTTTAGAATCAGAGGAGTTCGGAAAAGTTAAAGATAATGTAATTACAATTCCTTCATTAGTTCCTTTAATTACAAATAGTTTATATGGAAATCCCAGACAAATTAAAAGGTTTTTAAATACTTATACGATTAGAAAAAGACTTGCAGAAGTTGCATCGTTGCAAAGCTTTAATGATGCTGTACTTGCAAAAATGATGATACTTGAATATTCTGAACCTAAACTATTCAAGAAGTTATTTGAATGGCAAATAGTTCAAGATGGAGTACCAAAAGAAATAACCGATATAGAAGTTCTATGTAAAGATAAAGGAGTTGATGATATCTCTTCAGAAATAAAAGATACAGATTTCAAAGAATGGAGTAAACCCAAAATAATAAAATGGTTTCAAATAGAGCCTTTGTTATCAGGAGTTGATTTACGAGATTATTATTGGATTGCCCGTGATAAGTTAGAAAATTCTATCACTGCAACGAGTATGATTCCACCAGTAGTAAGGGCATTGTTTAATGAGTTATTACCCGATAATATGACGGCAACGGTTACCAAATCTTTACTTACTGAAAAGTTTCAGCCTTTTAGCGATATCGAAAAAGATGCATTTTTTAACTTATTATCTTCAAATTTAAAAAGGAATTCTCAGCAAAAACGACTCTATGACATTTTTAATGTAATGACAGAAGATAAAATTGAAAACACAGCCTATCATTACATAGAAGCTCTTAAAATAATTAGTGTATCAGATATTGAACCAGCAGTTGCAACGAGATTAGCGGATTTTAAATCAGAACCTGAGATAGGAGAATTTTTAAACGATTATTTCAAAGATGGAAAATCAAAAGCAAGTAAAGCATTTAATTTAAAAAAATAGATATGGGAACATCTAAATCATTTTCTGATGTAAAACACTCAATGGTTCCGAATTGGGGTACGCTTAGTTCTTCGCTCACCTCAAATTGTGACTCTTCTGCTCTTCCAGCTCAGAAGCTGCAAAACATTATGGGGAATTTTGTTTCGGCCTTAGGTGGAGCCTTAACAGGAGGTCGTGGTGGTTCAAAAGCAGGTGGACGAAGTAGCATTAGAACCGCTAAAAAAATTGGAGGGGTCTTTTCAACGTTTATTAGTTCGGGTAACAATATTAGACAAACGCTAGAATCTACAGGTTTAACTGATATTGATAATAAAACTGTTGGCGATGTAATTAATCATTTGATTGAGTATTGTTCCGGTAGTACAACTTCTATTGATGATAATGCTGCGAAAGAAGCTACAAGATTATTATTAGAAGAACTAATGGGACAAGCTGAATCCATTGAAGAAGTACAAACTTTATTGGAAGAAACCTTTACAACTAATACATTGGAAGATGTAATAATAAAGTATTTCGGATATTATATTAATGAGCTTTTATCAAAGTGGTTCTATGAAAATTTAATAAAAAAGAAGAGTGAAAATGATTGTAATAACCTTTTCAACCAGATAAAAAATTTCATAGTTGGAAGAGTTGGAGATATGCACAAAAGAAATCCACTGCAAAACATTGATTGGAGTTCTGATGAAGCCGACAGGCTTGTTAAAAATATTCAGCAAGATGTATTAACCGTATTTGAATAGTTATGAGAGTAGATATAGTTATTGACAACGCAGATTATGGCAAATTTTCAGACTTACAGCTTTGTTATACAGATAACGGAGTGAATAGAAAAGTTCCATTATCTTTCTTAGGTTATGAAAGAGTTTTTGATTTCACGACTGATTTTACTTCTGTAAAATTTGATTTCTTTTTTGTATCAGCAATAGTTTATGGTGTAGATAACCTGCTTAGTCGGGATATTTATTCAAATGATGGTTGGACAAGAGATATAGAAGTAGAGTTTCCTGTGAATAACTTAGCTGTTTGGAGTGGTAAAGAAGCAAAATTGAAACAGATTTTAGACTTCTTAACAGGAGATAATTGGCAGATTTCCTTCCGAGAAATAGAAGATGTTGATTTGTTTCAACCACGTACAAACAGAAGGAAAATTCCACGATATGAAAGAGACTCTATCAAATCAGTAAGTTTGTTTTCGGGTGGTTTAGATTCTTTAATAGGCGTCATAGATGAATTAGAAAAACTTAGTAATGATGAAAGAATACTTTTGGTTTCTCACTTTGATTCAAAATCACCAGGGCCAAATGGAGACCAAAGAACATTACTGAGGCATTTAATGACTCAATATCCAAATAAAATATATTGGGTGCAATCAAAGTTAGCACTATCAAGAAAAGATGCTGATGGCAATAGAGTAACTATAGAAAGTAACTACCGAAGTCGCTCTCTATTTTTCATTGGTTTAGGTTGCTATTTATCTACAATTAATGAATTAATAATACCTGAGAATGGTACAATCTCAATCAATTATCCCCTTACACCCTCAAGAGTAAGTTCTTTAAGCACAAGAACAACTCATCCATATGTTTTAAAAAATACGCAAGAATTACTTGTAGATTTAAGATTATCTATAACAATAAATAATCCTTATACATTGAAAACTAAAGGAGAAATGTTTATTGAATGTACAAACCAAACATTTATACAAGGTATTTTTCAAAATTCGGTTTCTTGTGGTAAAAGAGGTAGAAAACAAAATTGGGAAGTAAAAGCCGGTATTCAGGAGTGTGGAATTTGTATGCCTTGTATTTATAGACGAGCTGCTTTGAATAAAGCAGGATTAGATAACGAAAATCAATATGGTAACTTTATTACTAGGGCTAATTCACGAAACTACAGTAAAGATTTACCAGCATTAATCAATTATCTTAGAAGAGATATTTCTTTGGAAAAAATGAAAAGAGATCTTTTGGTTAATGGAAATATTGAAATTGATAAACTTGAAGAATATGCTGAAATGGTGTTAAGGTCTAAAGAAGAAGTTTTACAATTATTTAGAGAAAAAGGAAATAGATTTGTCAAATCTGAGTTGGGTTTAAGATGATTATTGATACACACTGCCATATAGATTTATATCCAAATCCAAGAAAAGTTTTGCAGGATTGTGTAAAAGCAGATATCACTGTGTTAGCTATGACTAATCTTCCAAGCCATTTTGAGATGGGATATGTTCATTTTCAATCATTAAAAAAAGTAAGATTGGCTCTAGGAATGCATCCTTTGATGGCTAATTCACACAAAAAGGAATTTAATTTATTTTTAAAAAACATAAATAAAACATCATATATCGGTGAAGTTGGTTTGGACTTTTCTCAAGAGGGTATATCTACAAAAGAGATTCAGATTGATACATTTACTAAAATTCTAAATGTTATTTCCGGGCAAAAGAAGATACTAAGTATTCATTCCAGAAGAGCTGAAAAAGAAGTCTTAATACATTTAATGGAGAATAAAATACAATTTGCGATTTTTCATTGGTATTCAGGTCCATTAAATTTGATTGATAAGATTGTTCAAGCAGGCTTTTACTTTTCAATAAATCCTGCTATGATTAAATCTGAAAATGGAAAAAAAATAATTTCTAAGATTCCCTTAGATAGAGTATTAACTGAAAGTGATGGTCCTTTTATTGAAGTTGAAAAAAGAACTATTTTTCCCAGTGACGTGACCATGGTCTTGCTTTATTTTGCAAAAATTCACATGATGACATCTCTAGAAGTGGAAAGAAAAATTTATTCAAATTTTAAAAACTTATTGTTAGGGATTAAATAACCCAGATAAGGCGGATTTGCAATCGGTGCTTAGTTAAAAAAGATAACCAAACTCATCATTATTAAAAATAATCACTAAAGGTTTTATTATCATTATGCTCTTATAGTCAAAGCAATTAATATCTAACTATGTGGATTTTCTTTATTAAATAAATACTCGGTGACTAATTTAAAGAATATAAAAACATTAATTGTGGTAGAGCCAATAAATGTTGTAATCACTATATTAGAAAGTTCCAATTTTCCCAAACCGCAACCAAATAAAATAATAAATAAGCCTAAGCACCATAGAGATGTGAATTGAAATATCCAAGAAGCATATACTTTACGCTCCATCATATTCTGTTTTGAATGCTCAATATCATGCTGATGTTTCTCATAAGAAATGCATTCAGCGACATATTCTTGTATTGAAATTGAATTCATTGGTGCAGAGCTTGCAGCTTTAACAAAAATATTATTATCGAATATTGCCATTTATTCTTTTTTAATGAATTGTTTAAAATATTCCTGCATTACTTTATTTGGTATGATCGAGTGTCCACACTCTTTTGCTTTTGACCAAGGCGTGTCAGGCAAATGTGTCCAATTTGATAGTTGTAAAGCATCAAGTTCACTGGCTATTTTTACAACAAACTCTATTGCTTCATTTGCAGTTTCATCAATAGTTTTATCAGTTGCTTCTGTATATGCAAGTGGAAAACCTTTTATATCTGTGTTCCCGTAATCTTTAAATTCGTGATATGCAGTTCTGATTACTGGTCCATACTGCCATACCTCTACAGGCTCGTTTATTAATGTATTTCCAGTTTTTGCTAAATACGCTCCATTCGCTATGAACAATAATTTTTGCATTGACATATTTGAAATTGTCAATCCTAGTTCCTTAGCACGTTTAAGAATTTCGCCCGCTATAAATAACGCTGATTTTGGCATAATTTATTATTTTATTACATTTAGGTAAATTATGTTGTAATTAAAAACCTCTATACTATTTTCTTTTTAAAATATTGTTTATTTACCCCTGTGCCAGAAATTCTAAAATTTACCATTTCTAGACTAGCATTAAAATGATTTGCAATTTCTGAATTACTCATGTTTCTCTTTTTTGCCCATAAAAGGCATGGTCTTGATAGCTGCAATGTGGCACCTAAATAAATAGCTTCATCTTCTTGTTCTTTATCAAAGTCTCGCATTCCAAATGGCAAGTTAATTCCTTCTGGAAGTGGTTTTTTTTTATGCTCACATAAAATATGGGCTATTTCGTGCATTATGTTACTTTGTTGTCTAGCAGCTGTATGAAATGGGTTATGTATAATTAATCGTTTTCCATCTTTATTAGTCATAGTAAGTGCACTCCATCCACAGTCATTTCCATTTAAACCAGCTAACTTATTTTTTTCATAAAGCTCTGAAAGAAAATATGTAGCATCATATATTACTATTCCTAAAAACTTAGCTAATGCGAAAGCACATAATGGTGCACAAGGATGAATGCCAAGTTTTTCGCGACATTCGGTCGCAATTCTTTCAGCCTTTGCTTTAAATCCTCTCTTTAATGAAGTTTTTGTCGCCAATCAATTACTATTTAGTTTCATAAGCCATATCAATCATTTTGATAAGCATATTGACTGTGTCTGGACTTAACTCCTTTTCTGCTCGTAAGTGTGCGACAACATGTTCTTTATTAGAAACCGTTTTGTTTTGATTTTCTCCTAAAATGAAAGTATCAGTTGTAACTTGAAGCCAATCGCAAATACTAATGAAAGTGTCAACATCAGGAATCTTTCCCTGTTCTATTCTGGATAATGTAGCAGCACTGATATTACCAATTTCTTCTGCTATTGTTCTTAAACCTTTGCCAGCTCTTTTACTTTTTAACATCCCTGCCAAAAGGTCTGTATTAAGTGTTGATTGCATGTTGATAAGTTTTATTAATTAAACAGTGTTTCATTTGTGCAACAGCATAAATTTTTGATTAACTTTGTTGCAACAGAATAGATGTTTGTATTATATATGAAACAAAAGTAGTACTAATATAATAAATAAAATCATTATGAGCAAAAAAAATCAACATGTTGTTCCTAAAGGAGACGACTGGGCAGTAAGAGGGGCGGGTAACGAAAAGGTTACAAAAATAGTTTCAACACAAAAAGAAGCTATAAAGATTGCAAGGGATATTGCAATCAATCAAGGTTCAGAAATGTTTATTCATGGTGAAAATGGGCAAATACGAGAGCGAAATACCTATGGTAAAGATAATTTTCCACCTAAAGGCTAGAGCAAATGAATGTTAAAGGAAAAATAAGTTTTATTCTTGGCTCTATAGGTTTGCTTTCTTGTTTGTTTCTCTCTAGTGGGGAAGTGCAAAGTACAATTTTTAAAGTTGCTCTAGGTCTTGTTATTGCAAGTGCAATTGAACTTATAGTATTCATTTATGAAAACAAAAAAAGGTGGAAACTATTAGTAACGAAAATATGGAAGTACAATAAGCCCGTTCGTGTCACTGTAGCATATCTGTTCAGGATTGAAGACAATGGAAAGTACATGCTTATAAAACGACATAAGAAAGATTTTATAGGTTTTCAACCTGTAGGCGGTGCTTATAAATACTTTAAAGAAGAAAATCGAGAGCTGTTTGACAGCCTGGGAATAACACCTTGCAATAATGTTCCTCGTGATAATGATACTGAGAACGATTTAAGAATAATAGTTAATAAACGTAAAAAACTAGTTGAGTTCTTCAAATGGTTTAATAGCAGAAAGAACAGAGAGATTGATCCTTGGCGAGAGTTTTGTGAAGAGTTAATAGAACCTGGCTTGTTACCGGCAGAACATTTTAGGCATATCAAATACGCATATATCTGTGGACACCAAGAAGGCATACTCAAGACAGATGACTATCCTATTGATCAATTTAGACATGCAGACATATTTGAATTACGCTTAGAAACTGATGCTCAAAAAAAGGCGATAAAAGATTTAATTACTAACGAAAGTATAGCCTTTGTAACAGCAGAAGAAATTAAAAAGGGAGCAACAAATTCAGGAGTTAGAATATTACCTCACACATTTAAAATATTACCAAAATGATACCATTTCAAAACAAATACGTGCAGTTGGACGACTTACTCGACAGGATGGCTGAATCTATGCAACTGGATAAAACGCGTTATGAATTAATGATTCAGCATTATGAAGCAATAAAAAAATGGATAGAAGCAGATGAACTGTTTTTTAAACCATTTAAATACGAACTATATCCACATGGTTCAGTTAGGATCAAGACAACTGTAAAACCAATAGGCAAAGATGAGTTTGATTTGGATATTGCTTTACATTTGAAAATACAATGGAGCAACCATACTCCAGAAAAAATATATTCTGAACTAAAAAGACGACTTTCTGAACATTCTGTTTATAAAGAAAAAATGGAATTGAAGAACAGATGTATCCGCTTGAACTATTCAGGAGATTTTCATATGGATATCCTCCCCGGCATTCAAGAAAATGAATGGGATGAAGATAAATTGCGAATTCCAGACAGACTGTTAGGTTGTTGGGTAAGTTCTAATCCTAGGGGGTATGCCAAATGGTTTTTGGAAAAATCCAATACAGTTAAGATTAGCTTATTGGAAAAAGCATTACGAGCTGAAAATTTACCATCCAATGACTATGAGGATAAAAAACCTCTTCAACGTGCCGTGCAATTGATTAAAAGGTATAGAGATATTTATTATCAGGAGAATGATACTTTTAAAACTTCAAGTATTGTTTTAACAACTATTGCTGGTCTCAATTACAATGGAGAGGAAAGTATTTTTCTAGCCGTTGAAAATATTATAAATCAGATTCGTCAGCATACATTTTATAATTCAACGAGAATTAAAGTTTTAAATCCTGTAAATTCTGAAGAAGACTTTACAGATAAATGGGAAAAAGAACCGAGATATTATGAAGCATTCCGAGCATTTTGCGAGCATTTATATGAGCAGTGGCAGGAACTCAAAAAGGATAACGGAATTATTTCTGAAGGGTACATACTTAAAGGTTTATTTGGTGATGATTTGTATTCAAGGGCACAAATTTCGCAAGCAGATATTATTGAGAAAGCCAGAAATTCAAATCAATTAGGAATCAATAGAAGTTCAGGAATAATTGGCGGAATTGGAGCAGCTACAACCACAGCGGTTAAATCAAATACTTTTTTTGGTGATGATGCGGATTAAAAACCTAAACAGAAACAAAACTATTGTACAACAGGTAAATGCTATAAGAGTAAAATATCCTGATTGGAAAGTAAGTTTTGATTCTTATCAACTCAAGGCAGTAGGGACATTACAGCCTACACCTCGAAGTGAAACATACACTATTGAGATTAAGTTCCATATTTTGAAACCAATTCAAATCCGGGTACTTAATCCAGTTTTGGTAAAAAATGAAAAAGGTGAGAAAATACCACATATGTATTCGCAGGAAACATTATGCTTATTTATGCCTAAATATTCAGAATTTACAAGGAAAATGTATATTAGCGATACAATTATTCCATGGACTTCTTTATGGCTGTACTACTATGAAGTCTGGCATGCTACTGATAAATGGTTAGGTGGTGGTGAACATCCTGAATAAAATTGTAATTATGAGAAAACAAGACAAATATATTTTTACTGGAGTTGCTGTAGCAGCAGGAATTGTTGGGCTTATTGATTATTTTCAACAAAAAGAAAAGCTTAAGCGAATTGGCCAAAAGATGACTTGGGAAAATTATAATGGACTTCAGGCATTCAAGAAAATAACCGTTTTTGGAATAGTAGGAGGAATTGCGGGTAATGAATTTTATAAATGGGAGTTTAGAGAAGAAAGTAAGAAGGAATTTTCAAGCGATAATTTTCTTAGAAATTTGTTAAGGGAAGAAAATCCAAATTTAAACCCTGTGAAATTGCAGGAATTAAAATCAATAACTAAAGAAGTTAAAGACAAGCTTTACAATGAATTTTCAGATCAACTTGTATGCTATCCTGAAACTGTTGGTTCATTGAGTAAAAAGATAGCTATTACCAATACCTATGACTCTGATATAGTCATGCCTGTTAAAAAAGATAACCATTTCGGTAATATGCGAAATTTATCAAATGAAATTCATAATACAATAGAAGATTTATTTGAAGGAGAAGCTGAAGTGATAAAAAGAACTAAAGCTACAAGTTTGATATTTCAAGGAAATGAAGGCATTCATAAAGTTGATGTAGTGTATGGTAAAGAAATTGGAAACTATAAAGACGATAAAAACCTAAATTTATACATTCGACGTCCATTTTTTTGGCAAAAAGGAACAACTTTTAAAACAAACATTAATATTCAGAAAAATCTACTAATAAACAAGCCTAAAATTAGGGAATTAATAAAGTTATTAAGGTCTTACCGAGACAAGAATAGTTTACTTATTGAGAACACACTTCTAGAACAGTTAGCTCTTGAATCTCTTTCTATTTATAATTATGGTAAAGAATTTTCCGTTACCGAAAATTTCGTAGAATGCATGGAATATATTGTGGAAAGATTATCTGGTACACGAATTTTAGATTATGCTAATTCAAATAATAATCTATTAAATAGAATACACCTAACGGACAGGCAAATAGCTATTCAACAGATTAATAGTGACCTAATAAAGATAAATTCTAATCCCTATTACATTAAAGAAATGTTTCATAAGTGATAGAGGTACTATTTTCGCACTTTAAGAATATCTCATTTTTTAGTTGCTGATTGCGATAGGGGCGTAATTTCAGATAAATATTGTAATTTAATATAAAACCACCAATGAAAGAAATTGAAAACATTAAGTATTTTGCTTTACTGGAAGAGTTTGAAACATCTGATAGACTTTTAAAGTTAGGTTTTGGAGAGTTGCAAAATATTAATTTAAGTAATGATTTTTACTTTCTACCTTTTCAGCTTCTGTCACAAGGTTTTGAAAGATTTATGAAGGCATACATCTGTATTGGTCACTTCAATAAACATGGAAAACTGCCTGATTTTAGATATTTAAAAAATTTAGGTCATGATTTAGAAAAGTTACTTGATGAAATAATGAGTAATTATTTTACAAATTATGAGCATCCACAATTTTATATTGATAAAGACTTTATTGAAACAAATTCAGACATAAAAGAACTTCTTTTTATATTATCAGAATTTGGTAAGCTATCGAGGTATCACAATTTTGATTTGATTACAGGGAATACTAAAATTGGTATAAATGCTAAAAAGTTATGGGAAAAATTTGAAAATAGACTTCTTGATAATGATGATTATGAAAAGTTGATGGATGTTAATTTATGTAATGAGGTTTTTCATAAAATTTCAAATCATATCATTATTTTATTTGAAAAATTTGTTTCTTCTCTTTCAAGACAATTTATATTCAAATGTTTGGGACAAAAGGGCTTGCAACTGTCCACTGCAACAGTTTTTGATTTTGGAATGTTGTATGACAATGACTATGGTATAGAAGATTATAGAAAACAAACAACAAAATATAAAGAGACTCCTAAAAAAGTTCATAAAAGAACTGTAATAGACGAAATTGAAAGGAAGTTGAATCCTCAGTTTAAATCAAAGAAGATTCGAAAAAATGATTATGAAGGAGATTGGCCATTTTATGCAGATGAAGTAATTGTAGAATGTAGGCAGAAACATTGGTGTATTGTATCAATTGATGGTTATGACTATGCTTTAAATGGTTCTGCGAAAGGAAGGTACAAATTAGAAAATCCGCATGATGCCGGAATGGCAATATTAGGTAAGAATACTTCTGATTTTACAACGATAGCTTTAGATTTGAATGAGAATGAAAAGTGTTGAGGATATTTTAATTATTTGTAATGACATATCAATAACCATGTATGAATAAAGTTACTGATTTTCCAATGAAATTAAATAAGGAGCATGTTGGCAAGTCAATTGATGCATATAAGGGTCTTTTAATAAACACTTCATTAAACACTTCGATATATTTTAGTCTCATTTGCTAAACCTTTGATTACTCTAAAAAGTTCAAGCTCTTTGTCGATCGATTTAAACTCTGCTAAAACAATTAAGTTAATCAATTGTAAATCCTATATTTTTGATTTATGGGTTTGATAAAATTTTTCTATATCTGAATTTTACTAGATTCTTTTGGAAATTAATTTTCAATTTTCTCTAAGTTTGTTTTCAGTTGTAATTAGCTGATGGTTAACACTATGTGCTAATGTTTGTTATTTTGAGAGTTTTTTTTATAATGCATTGCGAGTAAACTATATATATTTGTGTAAACAAAAATTCTATTATTACAAGAAGTATACTTTATTTTTTAGCCTCAAAAAAAATGATTTACTTAAAAATTTAATTTTCAAATTGATTACAAAAGACTCTGGCAAAATATTCTTGACTTTCAAATTTTATTATTTTTATGCTGAGTACAGATAAATACGAATTAAATCTAAAAGAATATAAAATTCTTTTTGACAAGCATTATACCTCGTTATGCCTGTTTGCCAATAAGTATGTTGAAAATTTAGATGCCTCCAAAGATATAGTTCAGGAGGTATTCATAAAAATTTGGGAGAAAAAGATAGAGTTTCAAACTGAAACTACTGTAAAGGCATATTTATATACATCTATTAAAAATAAATCCCTTGATTATTTAAAAAGCAAGCATGTTAAAAAAATTGATAAGTACGCTACAAAAGAATTAGAAAAGTTAGAAAAAGAAGTTGCTTTTTTAAGTGAAGTTGTAATTTCTGAATCATCAAGTATAATTGAAAATGCAATTAATACACTTCCAAATAAATGTGCCCAAATAATCCGACTAAGTATTAAAAGTTTTTCAAACATTGAAATAGCAGAAGAACTTTCTATTTCTGTTAATACAGTAAAGGCACAAAAGAAAATTGCCTACAAGCGTTTAAAACCTATCTTAAAGGACTATTTTTCCATTATTGCTTTTGTCTTTGATTCAACGAATTAAATTTTTTTAAAAAATTTTAACCCTCTTTTAACTTTTTGTCGTCCTAGCTATAACTTACAATTTTATCGCATGGATGTTTTTAAAGAAATTATTAAATTATCTAAAAGTATTGCTGTTTCACTTTTAAGAGATAAAGCTCCGGAAGACCTAGAAAATTCTCATTTATTTAGCGAAGAGGAAAAAAAATACATACTTGATAATTTAACCGATGAAAGGCTAATAAAAAACCGACTTAATTTATCGAATCAAATTAACAAAAAAGAAGACTGGAATAAAATTAAAGAGAAAATTACTGTTCCTGTCTTTAAATTAAATTTCAAAAAGTATGCAGCAGTTGCCGCATTATTCACGCTATTTATTTCAATATCATATTTATATCTTCGAGATGAAAGTGATAAAAACAACAATATACCAACAGTAGTAAATGCTGTTGAACCGGGTTCAAACAAAGCTATTTTAACCTTAGAAGATGGATCTGAGGTTGTTCTTGAAAAAGGGAGTTTATACCAAAATAGTACTACAACAAGTAACGGTGAAGAATTAGTTTATAATAAAGACCCTAAAAACTCTGAAATCAAGTACAATCATTTAACTGTTCCTAGAGGTGGTCAATTTTTTATAAAATTATCAGATGGCACCAAAGTATGGTTAAATTCAGATAGTAAATTAATATATCAAGTAAGCTTTATCGAAGGTGAAATACGCCAAGTTGAGTTAGTTTATGGTGAGGCTTACTTTGATGTATCTCCAAGTTCAGAAAACAAAGGTTCTAGGTTTAAAGTCATCCATAAAAAACAAGAAATTCAAGTATTAGGAACCCAATTTAATATCAAAGCTTACAACGATGAAGATAATATCTATACCACTTTAGTTGAAGGTAAAATCGCATTAACAGCACAAAAACACAAACACATTTTAAAACCTAATCAAAAAGCAAATCTGAATCTTAATGACAATTCTTTTACTTTATCACAGGTGGATGTTTATAACGAAATATCATGGAAAGATGGAGTATTTAGTTTTGAAGATAAATCGTTAAAAGAAATAATGACTGTTCTTTCCAGATGGTATGATGTGGATATTGAATTCCAAAATAAATCGATTGAAAAAGAAGAATTCATAGGAGTTTTAGGGAAGAATCAAAATCTTGAAAGCATTTTACTGAATATCAAAAGCTTTGGGATTATTAAAGATTTTAAAATACAGAACAAAAAAGTAATACTATATTAAAAAAAAGGGAACGAAGTTTATCATTTGGCGATGCGTCTACTCCGTCCCTCTAGAGTGAATTAATTAAACTAATGTCTAACCAAAACATGCAAATTTATGAAATTAAAATTTATTAAAATCCGTTATTTCAACCAAAAACGGTTATTGTTAATGATTATGAAAACCTTTATTTTCCTTTTCTGTACTGCAGTATTTAGCTTTAACTCCGGAACAGCTTTTTCTCAGAAAAAGGTAGTTATTCACGAAGATCAAGTAGTCTCAGTTGATCAAGTGTTTAAAATTATTAAACTTCAAACGGACTACAAGTTTATTTACCCTAAAAAGTTGTTTAAAAATTCCCAAAAAGTGCAACTTAAAAAAGGCGAAATATTGGTTTCTGAATTATTACAACTAAGTCTATCTAACAACAATCTAAATTTTGAATTAGTTGATGACAGTACAATAATTATAAAAGCTAAATCTTCAATTCCAGAGCCTACACCATCTAAATCAATCAGTCAGCAAACAATTTCAGGTGTTGTAAGCGATGCAAACGGCCCATTAGCTGGTGTAACGGTTCTGGTTAAAGGAAAATCAATAGGAACTATTACTGATGAAAATGGTCGATTTAGTATTCTGGCCATAGAAAATGATATTATACTATTTTCATACATAGGATATAAAACTTTGGAGGTTTCAGTATCAAACCAATTAACATTTAATATACAACTAGAAGAGGACACCACTAATCTTAAAGAAGTAATTCTAAATGCTGGCTATTATACCGTAAAAGATAAAGAGCGTACGGGGAGTATTAATACTGTAAAAGATGATGTGATAGAAAAGCAACCTGTAGCGAATATTTTAGGTGCATTACAAGGACGAATGACAGGTGTAAATATTGTTCAATCTACAGGAGTTCCGGGTGGTGGTTTTTCTATAGAAATTAGAGGAAGAAACAGTATTCGACCAGAAGGGAATCAACCATTGTATATTGTGGATGGTATGCCTTTCTCTTCGGAGAGTTTAGGTAATATATCTATTTCAGGACCAATATTACCTGGCTCTGGAGTTAATCCTTTAAATGCTATTCATCCGACCGATATTGAGAGTGTAACTGTATTGAAAGATGCTGACGCTACGGCTATTTATGGTTCGCGAGGTGCTAATGGAGTGGTTTTGATTACTACCAAAAAAGGTAATGCTAAGAAAACCCAGTTTACTTTGAATACTTATACAGGAGGAGGGACTATAACACGTAAATTGGATTTGTTGAATACGCAGCAGTATTTGGAAATGCGAGAAGAAGCTTTTGCCAATGATGGTATAACTACATTACCCTTTTGGGCGTATGATGTTAATGGCACTTGGGATAAAAATAAGTATACCGATTGGCAGAAAGAGTTGATAGGAGGTACTGCTAATATACGCTCTGTACAGTTAGGAGCATCAGGAGGTTCTTCTACTACACAGTTTATGGTAAGTGGAACTCATTATAATGAAACAACGGTTTTTCCGGGTGATTTTGGTTATAAAAAATCTTCTTTTCATTTTTCTGTTTCCCATGCTTCCCCTAGTGATAAGTTGCGTTTACAACTTTCTGGAATCTATGTAGCTGATGAAAATGATTTATTGCCTATAGATTTGACGCGAACAGCCATAACTTTAGCTCCCAATGCACCTTCTTTGTATGATGTAGAGGGCAATTTGAATTGGGAGAACTCTACGTGGGAAAATCCTTTACGTATGTTAAATGGGAAATATTTGTCTAGAACAAAAGGGCTGAATTTAGGAGGTCGCATAGGATATATTTTAGCTAAAGACTTGGAACTTTCTACTTTGATAGGTTATAATGATACACGAGTAAGTGAATTAAGTACAGCCCCGCATACTATTTATAATCCTGCTTTTGGTTTGACTAGTGCTATATCATCTGCTATGTTTAATAATTCGTTTCAGCATTCATGGAATGTAGAACCACAATTGGAATGGAAAAAAACAATTTCCAATTCTAGACTTAGTTTCCTATTAGGTAGTACTTTTCAGGAACGCGAAGCTTCACAACTTTCTAATTATGCGATTGGATTTGCCAGTAATAGTTTAATTACCAATTTGAATGCTGCTACCACTACTCAAGTGATGAATCATGGTGAAAATATATATCGTTATGCTGCAGTTTTTGGAAGAGTAAATTACATTTATAAGGACACTTATATATTAAATTTTACTGGTCGAAGGGATGGTTCAAGTAGATTTGGACCGGGTAAACAGTTTGCCACATTTGGTGCTGTTGGTGCTGCGTGGCTATTTAGTACTTATGACGGTGTGCGTGAGCGTCTCCCTTTTTTAAGTTTTGGAAAATTAAGAAGTAGTTATGGAACAACAGGTAGTGATCAGATTGGTGATTATCAGTTTTTGAATACTTACATGCCTACAGGTATTCCTTATGCAGGAGCAATTGGTTTACAACCTACTCGTTTATTTAACGCTGATTTTAGTTGGGAAATCAACAAAAAGTTTGAAGTTGCTCTAGAAACTGGATTTTTGAATGATCGAATCTTTTTAACTTCTGGATATTTTTCCAATCGTTCCTCGAATCAATTGGTAGGTATTCCATTACCTGGCACTACTGGTTTTACCTCTGTGCAGTCTAATTTAGATGCAGTAGTAGCAAATAGAGGGCTAGAATTTGAATTGCGAACTGTTAATCTCTCAAAGTCAAATTTTGAATGGACTACTTCTTTTAATATTACTAGTTTGCGAAATAAGTTGTTATCATTTCCTGAATTAGAAGGTTCTGTTTATGCCAATCAGCTGGTTATAGGACAGCCCTTAGGAATTAGAAAAGTCTATTCGTTTACAGGTGTAGATCCCAATACTGGGTTATTTACTTTTGAAGATTATAACGGTGATGGGCTTTTGACTCCGACAGAGGACCGACAAAAACTAGTGGATATAACTCCTGATTTTTATGGAGGAATTCAAAACAGTATCACCTACAAGAATTGGAATTTGGATTTCTTGTTTCAATTTGTTAAGCAATTGGGTTTGAATAGTGTTTCTACTTCTGATTTACCAGGTTCTGCAAGTAATATGCCGGTAAGTGTTTTAGATCGTTGGCAGGTAATAGGAGACACTAATACAGGTCAACTTTTTACTGCTGGATTTAATGGTGATGCAGTGAATAATTTTTACAGTTATTACATCAATAGTAATGCGGCTTACACGGATGCTACTTATGTACGATTGAAAAATTTATCTCTTTCTTATACTTTGCCAAAGACATTGATAAAAGATGGGAGTTGCAAGTTATATTTTCAAGGGCAAAATTTATTGACGTTTACCAAATTTCAAGGAGCTGATCCTGAAAATCAATCTCAAGGTAGGTTGCCAACTTTGCGTATGTTAACCTTTGGTGTACAAATGAGTTTTTAATTTTAAAATGTTAATTATGAATACTTTTTTATTTAGAATACTAAACCCCTTACCACGTTTTATTTTAGTAATTTTTTCGATAGCTACCTTAAGTAGTTGTGATGAATTTGTTACAGTAGATTTACCTACTTCCCAATTGAATGGGCCGACTGTTTTTGATGATGTGGCAACCGCTGATGCCGCCTTAGGTTATATTTACGCTAAACTTCGAGACGATGTGTTATTGCAAGGTAATTCTTCAGGAATTGGTTGTTTGATGGGGCATTATGCTGATGAATTGGATTATTATAGTTCCGGGAATTTGGCACCCCAATTTTTTTATCAGAATAATGTTTTGCCCACGAATGTAACTATCAGAACATTATGGAACGGCTCTTACCAATTGATCTATTCGGCTAATGCTGTAATTGAAGGCGTTCAACAATCTCCTTCCTTATCAGAAGCAGACAAGGACCGTTTACTAGGAGAAGCTTTGTTTTTACGTGCCTATTTGCATTTTTATTTGGTTAATTTGTTTGGTGAGGTACCATATGTAGTTTCGACGGATTATGTAACAAATGCCAGTATTTCCAAGAGTTCTGTACTTGATATTTATTCCTATATAACAACCGATTTACAACAATCAGCTACTATAATTCCTTCAGCTTATATTAGTTTTGAACGTACGCGTCCTAATAAAAGTACTGTTTACGCTTTGTTAGCCAGAGTGAAGTTGTACTCAGAAGAATGGTTGCAAGCTATACAATATGCCGACTTGGTTATAGACGATAGTTCAATGTATCAATTAGTACCTGTATCTGATGTTTTTTTGAAGGAAAGCATGGGGACACTATGGCAATTACGGCCTCAATTTTCAGGGGCTAATACCTTAGAAGCCCAGAATTATACATTTACGAGTGCACCACCACCTACTTTTGCTTTAACTCCAGCGTTAGTTTCTTCATTTGAAGTTGGAGATACTAGAAGAATTAACTGGATACAAACAATTTCAAATGGTGTGGATTCTTGGTATCATGCATTTAAATATAAAGCAGTTGGAAATACAGGAAGTTCGGTTGAATATTCTATCTTATTTCGATTGGAGGAATTGTATTTGATTCGAGCGGAGGCTAAGGTTCAATTGTTAGATTTAGCAGGAGGCACTGTGGATTTGAATATAATACGGAACCGTTCTGGTTTGGATGATACTCCATTTTCTAATCAAGCTGATTTGCTATATGCGATTCATCAGGAGCGACGCCATGAATTTTTTACTGAGTTGGGTCACCGTTGGTTTGATTTGAAGCGTAGTGGGACTGCATCTAATATATTGGGTAGCGTTAAGCCTGGTTGGGATACTAAGGATTTGTTATTGCCTTTGCCAGAATCTGAATTGTTGTTGAATCCAAATTTATTACCTCAAAATCCAGGTTATTAATTAGATAGGGTAGTTTAGGATTAATTTTTCTTAAGCTACCTGTTTTAAATTTTTTAAAAAATGTATAGAGAGCTATTATTACTAATAGGATTATTTGGGATTAACTTTTCACCAATAGCTTATGCTCAAAAGTTGCCATTGACTGTTGAAGTTTATTCGCAATGGAATGATTTTAAAGCAATTGCTATGAGTGGCGACGGTGCTTGGGTGAGCTATGTACTAGGTAATCACACTTCAGATACACTTTATTTGCAAAAAGTAATGAACAACCAAAAACACATTTTCCCCAAATGTAAAGGGGGGATGTTTTCGTCGGATACTAGTTTTTTTGTGTTTTTGAGGAATGATAGTTTGCAATTATTTGATTTGAAAAAAGTGGAATTGCACCTGATAGGAGATTCAGTTTTGACTTATCATTTTTCAAAATATGGGAAACAATTGGTTGTTGTAAGTAATTCAGGGAGCAATAATCAGTTAACGGTGTTAAAACTAAACACTTTAGAAAGGAAAGTAATGAGTGCTGTTACTGAATTTAGCTTCAGTAAAGATAAACGTTTCATTATTGCAGTAGTTACTACGGAAAAGTCACAAAAAATTATGCTATATGATTTGGAAACTAATGAAGAGCAAGTAGTGGCTGTTTTTCCAAATTCTTCTGTATTAACTGATTTTACTTGGGATGATAAAGGTCAGCAGTTTGCTTTTTTTTTGGAAGATACTAAAAATCTCTCTTTACATTTGTATTATTATTATATAAATACAATAAAAGGTAAAAAGTCAAATTTACAAGTATTACCTATTTCGAGATTTCCGAAAAATTTTATTTTAAATCGTCAATCTCTTTATTTGACAAATGAAGGCTCTAAAGTGTTTTTTTCATTGGAGTCACTTCCTTCCAAAAGTCAAAACATTTGTGAGAGTTGTGTCCAAGTATGGCATAGTGATTCAGTTGATTTGCCGTCAGTAAAGAAAAATACTCAAGTGAATAAGCACTTGTATTGGCATTATTGGGATGTAAGAACACAGCAAGTAGGTTCAGTTGAAGACTCTAATTATGAGGATGCTATTTTAAATGGAAATGCAGAATATGCTTTATTAGTTGAAAAGAAAAGATTTGATTTGGGATTTAAAAAAAATACTTCGAATGATTTGTATTTGAAGCATTTAGAAAGACAAGAATATTTTGCTTTAGACCCTATTCGCAAAAGTTTTCCAAATACTTTAATGTTCTCACCGAAAGGAAACTTTATAGCTTATTATATACAAAAGCAATGGTGGATTTATACTATACAAACACAATTACATACTTGTGTTACTTGTTTGATTTCAACAAATTTTCATAATGAGCAATACGATAAGCCAGGTGGTTTTCCACCTGCAGCTCCAGCTTGGTGGGCTTCTGATGATAGTAGTTTATTTTTGAGTGATACTCATGATGTTTGGCAGTTTACTACAGGCGAAACTCTTTCAAAGCGAATTACAAAAGGAAAGGAGGAAGGAAAGGTTTACAGAATTTATGAATCTCCTTTGCGTACGCCACCTAAAGCTTCGTATTACGGTTTTCAAACTCGGGTTGTACCAGTTAAGAGTCAACAGTTATTATATGTGAAAGATTTATCGACTTTAGGAACTGGATTTGCACTAATGAATAGTGACTTGCAAGTGACTTCAGTACTAGAGAGAGAAAGTACTTTGCATTTGATTCAGGCTTCCGATGCTTTTGATGCTTTTTTGTTTGTTGAGCAGCATTTTAGTTTACCACCGAGGTTACTATTTGTAAATGAAATTGGAAACGTAACTGAAATCGCTCAAACCAATAAACAGCAAGCTAAATATGAATGGGGGAAATCAAAATTGATACAATACAATTCACCTAATATAAGCAAGGAATTGAAAGGGGCTTTGTTTTATCCTGAGTCGTATGATGAAAAGAAAGAATATCCCTTGCTAGTGGTTATTTATGAAAGGAAGTCGAGTGAAATTATGGAGTATGTATCACCAACTGATAAAAGTACGTGGGGATTTAACTTGAGTACATATGTCTCTGATGGTTATTTTGTGTTGTATCCGGACATTGTTTATGGTGTTGATAGTCCTGGTGCAGATGCTTTGGCTTGTGTAAAAGCAGCTGTAACATTAGTTTTGAAAGAATATTCTATCTCAAAAAATAGAATTGCATTAATGGGACATTCTTTTGGGGGTTATGAAACGGCTTATATAATGGGAAATACGAATCTATTTCGAACTGCTGTAATTGGATCACCAATGATCGATTTGACAAGTGCTTATTTGACGAGTGATGGTCACGGAAAATCGAATATGTGGCGTTTTGAGCGTGACCAAATGCGTATTACAGCTCCTTTTTACAGTGAAAGATTTTTAGCAAATTCTCCTTTGCAATATGTTCCTTCAATCACATCGCCTATATTAACTTGGACAGGAACTAAAGACTTACAATTGGATTGGCTCCATAGTGTTAAATTTCATAATGCATTATGGCGTTTAGATAAATTAAGTACACTATTGGTTTATCCTGATGAAGGTCATGTTTTGATGCAAGAATCTAATCAATTAGATTTGACTAAGCGAGTTAAGGATTGGTTTGATCATTATTTAAAAGATAAAAGTAAAACTAGTTGGATGATGTAAAAGATATTTGACAAGACTTGACTTTATAATTACCGTTAAGGAAAAACTCGGTATTAGTTTCGAAACCCTTCTTGAAAGTACTACCGGAAATGAGTTAATGCAGGTAAATGAATCAGCTCCAACCAACGAGTATGCAAAACAAGAAATTATTCCCGTGTTTGATATAGAAAAATCAGGTGGTCTAAAAAAACTATTGACGTCTACTAAAAAAAGCCGTCATAAAATTGGCTACCTCTCTTTTCCAAATGCCCCTACCTGCGATGGTGCTGTAATAGCTACCGGGGAAGGCATGTACCCGCTTATCAAAAGTGGTGATTTTTTAGCTTATAAAAAGGTGGAGGCAAACAGCAATCAGATTTTTTATGGTGAAATGTATCTTATTAGTCTCACTATTGATAATGAAGAATATGTTACTTTTAAATACCTTCAAAAATCCAACACAAACCCGGATAATGTGCTATTAGTCTCCTACAATCAGAATTTCCAAACCAAAGAAATTCCCTTTGCAAGCATAACGGCTTTGGCTCTTATCAAAGCAACGGTTACCAGTGCTTCTATGATGTAACCTTTTCCATCCGTAGTCGGTGTCAGGTTAAGACACAGGAGTGGCAAGCAGGGGGCTTAAAGTAGGGTTGAAGTACAGGCTATCTATAGTGTCCGGTGTGAATACTATATAAATTTGCATGAATTTTCAATGAAACTCTATGCGTTTCATTTATATTTTGTAGTTTTGTTTTATGAACAAGCTACAAGAATTAAAAAAACATTTACGAAGAGGTAAGGTTTACCGCCGGGCAGATTTGTCGAAGTGGTCTAAATCTGTAGACCGTCACCTTGATGAACTGGTGAGTGAAGGGACATTGCAAAAGCTTTCGCAGGGTCTTTACTTTTATCCGGAGGTTACTGCCTTTGGCGAAGCACCGCCAGAGGAAGAAGTTTTGGTGCGTTCGTTTTTGAAGGACTCTCGTTTTTTACTTACTTCGTTTAATGCTTATAATTCTCTTGGTGTTGGGACTACACAACTTTATAACCAAAAAATTATTTACAATCATAAACGTCATGGTGATTTTGATTTGGGTGGGAAAACCTTTTCTTTTAGAGTGAAACCCCATTTTCCGACTAAAGTTACTAAAGAGTTTTTGTTGGTTGATTTATTGAACAACTTGGAGCAACTTGCTGAAGACCCCAAAGACGTGGTTTCTAACGTTCGTTTTAGAGCCAAGACAATGGATCAAAAAAAGTTGAAAAAGGTGTTACTGGATTACGGGAGTAGTAAAGCCAAACGGATTTTGGAACCTATTTTGATTAGTTGATATGGCTGATTATTTGCATAAGCATTTGAATTTTGCTTCTCTTTCTTTTTAAGATCAGACACCTCATTCCAGCCCTCTTCATCCGCCTGCAGACGGAAGAAGAAGGAGAGGGAGACGTTGTGGATTTGGAGGGCGTGGTATTCTAGCGTAGCAATGAAATCCTTTTTAATTACTATATTTTGTTTGCTATCTACTACACAATGCGTAGTGTTATGCGAAAAGAATATTTACGTTTTGAAAGTTAAACGATACTAACGAGAATGGATCATGTACTTTTGCTAGATTTACTTTTATAAGTTACCCTATAATAAATTGTTCACTTTTATTTACTGTTCGCGGAAACGTGAACAAGCACAATTTGTGAACATTGAGGAATGTGTTGGATTTGGGGAATTTTTTAAATATTGAGGTTAAGATGTTTGCATACGAATTTGCTAGGCTTGTTATTGAGAGGTTTTGTGAATAGTTGAAGTGGTTGGGTAAATTTATGTTATTGTATTGGAAGGTTCCTGGATTGACATTATGTTGATGGTGCAATTTGCCAATTTGATTTGTACCGGGAAGCAATTTGTTTTTTGAGGAGTTTGGGTCGTATTAGGGTCGAAAAATTGGTTTACTCGTATTCTACTTAAAAAACATCCTGATACAATAGCTCAATCGTAACTTCTTTTTTGGTAGCTCCTTCTTCCACAATAATAGTACTCCAAAACGGTTTGTAGTTTTCTGCTAGATAGGCGAATGCTTTTTTTATTTCTTCGTGAGAACTATCGAAATCAACCCCTAAATTTTTCTCGTAGCCAATAATGCGATAAAAAATACCATTAGTCAATAATTCGTCTTGTGCATCTGCTGTATTATCGGGAGCATAGCCGAAATGTACTACTTCAGTAGATGGATCGTTTAATTTATTCAAAACATCTTGCCTCACTTGCAAAAATAATAGTTCATCCAAACTGCCGTAAGGTACTTCTATGTTTCCGGCAGCAATAGTTAGGGCAAAATCATCAAAATGGAGTTGCATAGGTAATAGGGTTAAACTTTAAAAGCAAGTAGGTCTGCACTATACGGAAAAGCAAAATCCTGTACGCTAGTCCTACCATACAACCAAGCCATTTCATCACCTTGCTTAAGCATAATCGGCATACGTTTTTTATGATTATGAATATACTCCATTTGCTTATTGGCTGCGGTAGTTACAATCGAGAAAGAATTATAATTTGTTCCTGTAGCTGGATTAAGCCAAGTTTCATAAATACCGGCAAAAGCAAATAGTTCCGATTCACTGGAAGATACGCGATACTTGTCTTTCGATTTGCCCTTTTCATCATTCCAATGCCATTCAAAAAATGCGGAAGCAATCACCAAACAGCGATTCGATGTACTATTTCTAAAACTAGGCTTTTCGTCGATTGTTTCTATTCGTGCATTCAACGTATTTTTCCTAAAGTCGATATCTTTTGACCACGAGGGTACAAGTCCCCAATGATAATTAGTAGCAATAATTTCAGGAGAAGTATTCAAAATAACCGGAACATTCAAATACTCAAACCCAACAATAAAATCAGATTGTAAAAACAAAGCAGGTTGGTCCACTTTTGCGTTAAAACGTTTTTCAACTTTTAGTAGCGGTTCGCTTTGTTCAGAGTAATAACACATATCTTTGTACTTTAAATCAAAAGTACAGAATTATGATTAAACCGGTAATCCTAAGCTTAAAATTTAAAGCTCCGTTTGAATCCGTATATGAGACGGAGGATCCAACCTATTATGATGACGGCTATTATTCAGACTACTTAAGAAAACACTTAAAGGATGCTGAAGTAGTAGCTATGATTGATTACGAAGGTGTACCTGTAAATCCAAGCGAGCCTGAACCAAATACAAGTTTAGACACAGAAAATTACTATGTTGATTTGCTTGTTTACAACTATAAAAATCTAACAAAAGAGGAATTATTTAGAGAACAATTACATTATATGTATGAAACTAGTTCAAATATGGATGTACAGTGTGAATACATTTGTCGTGTTGCCAACTGTCATTTTATAATGTTGGGATTAGATTCCTTTTACGATCAACAGTTTCATGATGACTTGTTACGATTTATACCGGTATTTTCTTTTGAAACGGCAATTGAGCCTAATTTAATAAATGAAAATTTAGAAGTAATGCGATCCAAGGTCATCAAATTAATGGAATCAGGAAAAGCAAAATATGTATACCTCTATGAAGTTGATAAGGATGAGCCCTTTAATGAAATGTGGGATACGAAAGAATTTGTAACTTACATCGCTTTCTATTTTAAAGAAAGACATCATTTGAATCTTTTATCACAAATTGAAGTTTATGAAAAATGTCTGGAAAAGATTAAGAATGATGATGTGGAGCTCTTCGGCACCTACTTAAATGGTGACACTATTCAAATTTGCTTTATTTAATGGTACATCATAAAGTCATTTCAAAGTAAAAATTATACAAATCTCAAAAAACATAAAATTCATAGCCTCCTTTCATCACCCCATTCTCTCCTTAATCTCCATTACATCCCCCTGCAATTTCCTTATAATCCCCTCCAAACTATCTGCAGAAAAATGTTCCGGTTTAAAGTTTTCTCTTTCAAGACTTCCTGCATATTCCCATATTTCAGCAATTTCAGAAAATTTGACTTCATACGGTTTATAGAAAGTGTTGTCGGAATTTAATGTGAAAGTGTTTTTTCCGTTTTTATTTAATCGCTTATAGACCATTTCATTGTTGGTCGTAATCACGATATAGGTTTTGCCGTCTACCACGTCGCCCAATTTTTCCACATATTTCGCGATGATGTACGACTTACTGTTATGCGGCGGCATGGAATCACCATCCACGGGAAAGGTGCGGTACTTTTCGTTTTTATTGAGCCAAGGAAGGGAAATGTGATCGAGTTGTGACATAAACGTAAAATCGGCATAACCGCCTGAGGCATAACCGGCTTTGGCTTTGTGGGTGATAATTTCCACCAAGTTCTGTCCCTCGTTGTTCACGGTTATGGGTAACACAATGCGGTTGTCTTCCAATTGTAGTAAGTTATCAATGGGTGTTTTTCGTAAATCGACGGTTAACAATAAATCGATACTGATGTGGTAATACCTCGAAATAATGAGTAAGGTTTCTGCGGGTGGCGTATTTTTTCCGTATTCATATTTCTTGTAGCGATCAAGCGGTAATTTCATACCGTCGGCAGCTTCTTGTTGGGACAAGTTTCGTTTACTTCTCAACCATTTTAAATTGTCTGCAATATACAACATATGTTAAAGGGATTTTAAGTCACTACAAAAATACTAAATAAAGGGATTAAACGTCCTAATTTTGTAAACTAATTTCAATTCCAAAAATTTAGAACACTATGTCACGAGCGATTGTACATATGGATTTAGACACTTTTTTTGTCTCTTGCGTCCGATTAGAAAACCCACAATTGATTGGGATTCCTCTAATAGTGGGCGGCGGCGAAAGGGGCGTGGTGGCATCTTGTTCGTATGAAGCACGCTATTTTGGGGTGCGTTCTGCTATGCCTATTCGAATGGCGATGCAATTGTGTCCGCAAGCCAAAATTGTAAAAGGGGATATGGAATTGTTTTCCAAAAAATCGCATGAGGTTACCCAAATTATTGAAGAGCATTCCCCATTGGTTGAAAAAGCAAGCATTGATGAATTTTACCTCGATATTACCGGAATGGATAAATTTTACGGTTGCTATAAATGGACCAATGAATTAACACAAACCATCACCAAAGAAACCGGATTGCCCATCAGTTTTGCGTTATCCGTTAACAAAACCGTCTCTAAAATTGCTACCGGAGAAGGCAAACCCAAAGGCAATTTGGAAATTTCGGAAAGCATGGTCAAGCCGTTTTTGAATCCGTTATCCATTCGTAAAATACCAATGTTGGGAGAAGTGACTTTTAATCTGCTTTCAAGATTGGGCATCCGAAACATAGAAAAATTAGCGGAAACGCCTGCTGAAGTGTTGCAAAGTATGATTGGCAAAAACGGATTAGAAATCTGGAAAAAAGCCAATGGCATTGATAATGCACCGGTGGAACCTTACCGAGAAAGAAAATCACTTTCGACGGAGCATACCTATTTGCAAGATACAATTGACATAAAAAAAGTAGAATCTCTGATTTTGGGTATGGTGGAAAAATTAGCTTATCAGGCTCGTAAGGAACAATGGTTGGTTTCGACATTAGTGATTAAAATACGTTATGCCAATTTTGATACGGAGAATTTGCAACGAAAGATAGCCTATACTTCGTGCGATCATATTTTAAGTAAAATAGCTCTTGAATTGTTCAACAAACTTTACAACCGACGTATGCGAATTCGGTTGGTTGGGGTATCGTTTGCCGGTTTGGTTCGTGGTACTTATCAAATCAATATGTTTGAAGACACCGAAGAAATGATTGCCTTGTATCAGGCGATGGACAAAATCAAAAACCGTTTTGGCTATGATGCTGTAACCCGTTGTGGTGGAAGAAACATTACCTCCAAAGCAGGAAATATCGTTAGCAATCCCAGAAGTCAATCAGTAGTACCTAACTCCATAAACCCTGAATAATGTATCTCAATTGCCATTCCTTTCATTCGCTACGTTACGGCACGATTCCGCTACAGGATTTAGTGGAACAGGCAGTATTGTTTGGTGTGACGGCTATGGCATTGACCGATATTAATACCGTTACGGGTATTTACGATTTTTATAAAGCGTGCAAAGCTGTAAACATAAAGCCATTGGTTGGTATTGACTTTCGCAATGAGGGCAAGCAATTGTATATTGGTTTAGCCAAAAATCGAAAAGGCATCGCTGAAATGAACCGTTTATTGACCAAGCATAATTTTGAAAATACACCGCTTCCCACTCAAGCACCTAATTTTGAAAATACGATTATCCTATATCCGTTTGATAACATCCCGGAATCGTTGAATGATAATGAATTTATTGGCATAGCACCGGAGCAACTACCCAAGTTGTATAATTATGTTTGGAAACGCAAGATGGATAAAATGGTGATTTTGCAAACGGTGACGTATCGGACCAAAAAAGAATATAATCTGCATAAGATACTTCGAGCCATTGACCTTAATATTTTAGGCTCAAAACTTACTGACACCGATTATTGCAAAGTTTCGCACGTTATGATTCCGATGGAAAAACTGATTGAAAAGTATAGTGATTATCCGCAAATTATAGAAAACACAAAATCTATACTTGAAGTTTGTCATTTTGACTATGATTTTAATACACCAAAAAATAAGAAACATTATACGACCAATCAAAAAGACGATAGTGCCTTATTGACTAAACTAGCCTATGAAGGGATGATTCGGCGGTATGGTTCAAACAATCCTGAAGCCAAAGCCAGAGTGGAAAAAGAATTAAAAGTCATCAATGAATTGGAATTTAGCGGTTATTTTCTCATTACTTGGGATATTGTGCGATACAGCATCAGTCAAGGGTTTTTGCACATCGGGCGTGGGAGTGGAGCCAACAGCATCATTGCTTATTGTTTGGATATTACCAACATTTGTCCGTTGGAACTCGACTTATATTTTGAGCGTTTTTTGAATGTGAATCGAAAGTCACCTCCTGATTTTGATATTGACTGGTCGTGGCGGGAAAGGGATACTATCTTAGACTACATTTTTACAAAATATGGTACAGATCATGTGGCTTTTTGTGGGACGAATGTAGAATTTAAGTACCGTTCCATTTTCCGTGAAGTAGGGAAGGTATTTGGTTTACCGAAAGAAGAGTTGGATGAATTAGCCAAAAACCCCATGAAAACCCATCATAAAAATGAAGTGGTAAAAATGGTGCAAGATTACGGTATGTTACTTGAAAAATATCCTAACCAACGCAGTATGCATTCCTGTGGAATAATTATTTCAGAAGAACCAATTACCAATTTTACAGCATTGGAAATGCCTCCCAAAGGCTATCCCATCGTGCAGTTTGATATGCATGTAGCCGAAGACATCGGGTTTGATAAATTTGATATTTTAAGTCAGCGTGGCATCGGGCATATCGATGATACAGTAAAACTGATTAAGCAAAATCAAGGCATTGAAGTAGATATCCGTGACACTTCGTTATCCAAAGATGAGAAAATCTGTAATCAACTATTGAGTGAAGGCAAAACCATTGGCTGTTTTTATATCGAAAGTCCTGCGATGCGGGGATTACTTCGACGATTAAAATGTGATACTTATAAAGTACTGGTGGCTGCTTCCTCCATTATCCGACCGGGAGTTGCCCAATCGGGGATGATGAAAGAGTATATTTTTAGGCACAATTATCCTGATCGTTTTGACTACTTTCATGAGGTGTTTAAAGAACAATTAGGTGAAACCTATGGCATTATGGTGTATCAAGAAGATGTAATCAAAATTGCCTTGCATTATGGCGGACTTCCCGCAGCTGATGGTGATATCCTTCGTCGTGCGATGAGTGGAAAAGGACGTTCTAAAGCCGCTTTACAAAAAGTAAAAGACAACTTCTTTACTTCCTGTAAAAAACAAGGGCATCCCGAACAGTTGAGTCAGGAGATTTATCGCCAAATAGAATCGTTTGCCGGTTATTCCTTTTGCAAAGCCCATTCGGCGTCGTATGCGGTGGAAAGTTATCAGAGTTTGTATTTGAAAACCTATTATCCTATTGAGTTTATGACCGCTGTTATTAATAATTTTGGAGGTTTTTACAGAACGGAAGTGTATGTGCATGAAGCACGAATGTCCGGTGCTAAAATCCATAATCCTTGTATTAATAGAAGTGCCTATCAAACCACGGTGTATGGAAAAAATGTGTACTTAGGTTTTCAGCATTTAAAAAGCTTGGATGTAAAAACAGCCGAACTCATGGTAACTGAACGACAAGAAAACGGGAAGTATGCCTCCTTAGAAGATTTTATCAATCGGGTTCCCATTGGCATTGAAGGCATTCAAATCTTGATTTTTATTGGAGCCTTTCGATTTACGGGAAAACCGAAAAATGAACTACTCATTCTGGCACGATTGATTCTCATCAACTTTAAACCGGAGCACCGTCACCTGACGTTATTACAAGAACCGGTGAAAGAATATAAATTACCTGTTATTGAGCGTTCTCCATTTGAAGATGCGTTTGATGAAATTGAACTGTTGGATTTTCCGGTTTCGGTCACTCCTTTTAATTTATTACAGACTAACTACCGTGGAGACGTAATGGCACGGGATTTGACCAAACATCACAAGAAAACCGTTCGGATGTTGGCGTATTTAATTTCCCGAAAACAAGTTCCAACCAAACGAGGCGATATGTATTTTGGCACTTGGATCGATGCGGAAGGCGAATTTTTTGATACGGCACATTTTGCTGATTGCCTTCAAAAGTATCCTTTTAAAGGAGGAGGATGTTATTTGTTGCTCGGTCAAGTGGAGGTGGATTATCATTTTCCTACTATTACCATTTCAAAAATGGAAAAAATGCCATTTATTCCTGATCCCCGTTATTCCGCTACGGATGAAAAACGTTTTCAAACACAGCAACAAATTCGCGAAGATGTGAGTATGACGCACCGAGCACCGTATCCACAGGAACATGAAATTAATTTGCCACGGCAAAAGATGAAGCAGGACTAAACAATGAAAAAACAAGAATTTGCCATAGTAGATATCGAAACCACCGGTGGTTATGCCGGTGGCAGTCGCATTACAGAAATTGCCATTCGAATTCACGATGGTGTCAGTGTCATTGAAAGTTGGGAATCATTGGTAAATCCGCAACAACATATTCCGCCTGCTATTTTTGCTTTAACCGGTATAGATAATGAAATGGTCAAAGATGCACCTATTTTTGATGCCATTTCAGAAACGGTTTTAGAACTACTCACGGATCGAATTTTTGTGGCTCATAACGTCAACTTCGACTATTCGTTTGTTCGCCATCAATTAGAAGAGGCCGGGTTTAAGTGGACGGCTAAGAAATTGTGTACGGTACGAGCGGCACGAAAAATAAAACCCGGGTTGCCTTCGTATAGCTTGGGTAAACTTTGTCATTCGCTCGACATTCCGTTACTTAATGCACACCGTGCCGGAGGTGATGCTGATGCTACGGCGATATTATTTTCACAATTAGTAGCCTGGGATAGTGAAGGTGAAATTTCAAAAATGATAAAGAAGACGGCGGTAGACCAGCGATTACCACCCAATTTACCACCTACCGACTTTGAACAATTACCTGAAAAGCCGGGGATTTATTATTTCTATAACATTGATAAAAAGGTGATTTATGTGGGGAAGGCCGTCAATATAAAAAAACGGGTGGCTTCGCATTTTAGTGGCCACACTATTTCGCCGCAACGACAACATTTTATGCGGGATATTTATAGTATTTCGTTTGAAGTTTGTGCTACCGAGTTAATGGCGTTGGTTTTGGAATGTACTGAAATAAAGAAATTATGGCCTATGTACAACAAGGCCCTTAAACGTTTTGAACCTAAATTTGGATTGTATAGCTACGAAGCCCGCAACGGTTACTGTTATTTAGCCGTTGGCAAATTACCTAAATTTCATTCCTGTATTGAAACCTTCAGCAATCTATATGATGGCATCAACGTACTTCGGAAATTGGCAACTCAGTTTGAAATCGATCATCGTTTTTGTAATTACGGTGCGATTAATGATGGCGAGGTTCATTCCAAATTCAGCACTACTGATTTACCTGAATTAGAAACTCACAATGCCCAAATTGAAAATGCTTTGGAATTTTTAGTCAGCAACCGACCCACTTTTGCTATTATTGACAAAGGTCGCACGAACGAAGAGCGAAGCTGTATATGGGTGGAAAAAGGGCACTTTTACGGCATGGGATATATCAGTGCTGAGGTGGGAGTAACCGAATTAGCTGAGGTAAAAGGGTATGTGATGCAGTATAAAAGTAATAGTTATATCATGCAGTTGCTTTATGGATATGCAGAGAAATATCCGGGGAAAGTGCGGCGAGTTACTGACTACAGTGAAGCGTAATAACAATAATTATTAGTATACCGCTGTTTACATAAATAATTTAAAATAATGTCTTTATAGTTTACAACACCAATATAAAATTTATCTGCAATTATTGTGATGCAATTTCATTGAATGGATTTTCAAAGTTTAAAAAATGAACCGGTTGGGATTGTTTTTGCGGGTAGGTTTTGGTTAATTGGGTTTTAGGAGGTATTAACCAAAGATCAGATGGGCAATCTGATCGTATTTAATTCCGGTGTAGTTACAGAATTCGTCAATGGTGAGGAATTCTTTGTCGAGTTTGCCGTACTCATCTTTGATTTTCCGCATTAACCGAGTGCTTTGCCGGTAGCTTTTACCGGTGATAAGCTGAATGTCTTTCGGGTAGATGCAGACTCTTTTTGGTCCGGGTTTCATCTTTTTTTTGCGTATCCGATTGTTTTTGATAATGGAGTGTATTCGATTTCATTTACTACTGTTCTGTTTTTTTCTCTCGCAAAGATTCTGTGTTGATTTCCTAAAAAATCTTAATTTTATTTTTATCAGGCTTGTTGTTTTATATTTTTATATGATTAAATTTGTATTCTAAGTCAGCCATTGAGCTAGACTGTATAGCGTGCTTATGCCTTTTGTGCTAGCACGCTATTTTTTGATTCATAATCCCGATCATATACTGTTTTATTTTTGTAAATAACGTAAACCAGTTCCAATAATTTTCTCTGAACCGCTACGCATCCTTTCATTTTATTCCGTGTTTTGCTACAATTCTTGCGTACTGATTTCGAAAGTTCTCGTCCCATTTTATAGTGCTAAGTGCCGGTAAATGGAGGCAGCTTCTTAAATGTCGATTTCCTTTTTTGGATATTGATGGTTTACCTTTTACGGAGGTTCCCGATAGTTTTTCTTTTACATCTAATCCAGCATAACTTGCCAGTTGCTTTTTACTTCGTATTAGCTCAAATCCATTGGTCTCTCCAATTATTGTTGCTGCTGTCAATATTGATATCCCTGGAATTGTACAAATGTTATTTATATCTACCATAAGCTCTTTGTTTTCTTTTACACTAATTTCAATCTCATTTTTAATTTCTTTTTCAAGGGTGTTTAAGAACATTATTCTTCTTTTTAAACGTTCAATACTTGAAAAATGAGGCATTGCTTCTGTTTCTTCAGCATGTAATTGATTTTTTACTATTGTTCTCTCATCTGTTATTTGACGACGTTCACGAGTGAGTTGTTTTAATAATCTATAAATTTCTTTTGGCTTTTTCCAATTGTCTAATTTTCTTTCCAATCCAAATCTGGCAATTCCTTCTGAACACGTTTTATCTGTGATTGTTTTGGTGTCTAAAGTTCTCATGTAATTACTGATTTTATTAGGCAAAACAATACTTATATCTTCTTCTTTTTCATCAAGATAATAGGCAAACTTTTGATGATAAACACCCGTGGCTTCCATAACATATCGAACTTTAATCTCTTTATCTGTGAGCTTATTTACCCATTCTGTAAGTTTTAAAAACCCTTTTTCGGTATTTTTAAAAATATTATAAGCGTACAATTCGATTGTTAAATCATCATGCATTCTTCCTAAAGTAACCACTAATTCTTTTTGTGCCACATCAATTCCTAATACTTGTTTCAATAGTTTCATAACTTCTTAATTTTAAATATGTTATTATAAAGTGATGAATCTCCCTTCGTCTTTTCTCCTGGTTGGATATTCTGGATAATACGACATGCGTAGTTCCTTACATTCTGTTCAGACTCTAAAAGATAAAAAAGAATGAGGTCATATCTTTGCGTCAATGTACTTCTTGAGTCATTTAGTCGCGAATCGACTCTCACTCTCTTTCACTTTATAAATCCAAATATATATATCTTTGAAACAAGATTTTATAACTATGCAAACATAGGAGTCGCTAAGACTAGGGTTCGCTATGGTTCACGCATTAGAAACGCAAAGATATGGCGTTCGCTTAGGTTTCTCGCGAGGTCAAAGTATACTTTTTTTTCTCTCGCAAAGCCGCAAAGCCGCAATGATATGGCGTTCGCTTATGTTTCTCGCAAAGTCGCAGTGACTAGCATTCTCTAGGTTTACGCATAGGAGACGCAAAGGCATAGCTTTCGCTATGGATTACTGAACGTAGCAAGTTTTAAATTTAAGAACGTTTACTGTGTTTCTTTTCTAGAGGTTCAGCTCTGTGAAATCGAAATTTATCCTTATCTCAACATTGGATAACTATTATACGGGTGCAATTTACAACTTTTTTCTTACGAAAATACTAGGACACCCCTGTCACTTTGTGTCGTATTGTGTCGTATTAGGACATCCGGTACACTGCCTTTTTGTATTGCGGGTACTTCTCTGCTGAACTTTGTCTCAGTCTTTTAGAGATACGTTGCAACGAAAAATAAAAAAGACCGAGTTTTTAAAACAAAGTTTCATTTAAAATTTTAAGATCATGGCCAGACAAAAAGGCATTATCAAGTTGAAAGGTACTATCGGAGATATTACTTTTTTAAAGACCCAAGATGGGTATATAGCGAAGGAGCGTACTTCGCTGGACGGTAACAGAATTAAAAACGATGCTGCTTTTCAGCGTACTCGGGAGAACAATTCTGAATTTGGACGAGGCGGCAAGGCCGGGCGTAAGTTGCGAACAGCTATTCGTCCGTTGTTATTGAGTGCTTCCGATTCCAGAATGGTGAGTAGGCTCACACAAAGTATGATTCAAGTGTTGCAGACCGACACGATTAGCGACCGAGGTATGCGTGATGTTATCAATGGTGATTTAGGACTACTTACCGGTTTTGAGTTTAACCTTAAAGGTAAGTTAAGCGGTAGTTTGTTTGTCCCTTTTGAGGGTGTAATAGACCGAGTAGCCGGAACGTTATCGGTGGATATCGCTTCCTTTGTACCTTCGCAAATGCTAGCAGTACCACAAGGTACGACTCATTTCAAGATTGTCTCCGGTGGGGTTGATTTAGATTTTGAGACCGGTGTATTTGTTACGGAAACGTCGGAGACTGCGATTTTACCGTGGGATATTACACCTACTGCAGTAATTAATCACGTGAATAGTGTGCCCGCTAACAGTGCTCATCCGTTGTTTTTGGTTTTGGGTATTGTCTTCTACCAAGAAGTTAACGGCAGTATGTATCCGTTGAAAAATGGTGCGTTTAATCCGTTGTCGATTGTAGGAGTTGACACTCTTTAATTGATGGATTTAGTACTGGAACGTATTTACTTCCCTGAGGGTACTAATGGGATGCTAACCGTCAATGGTACGCTTATATGCTACACTATTGAGTTGCCTGACCAAGGCAATCAACGCGGTATTTCCTGTGTGCCTGAGGGGAAGTATTTACTACGGAGGCGTTATAGTACGCGATTTCAGCATCATTTGGAACTGGTAGATGTTCCGGAAAGGAATTTTATTTTGATTCATTCCGCCAATGATGCCTTGCGAGAATTGCGTGGTTGTATTGCACCTGTGACCACACTCACAGCACCGGGCAATGGCGTTCAATTCCGAAAAGCTTTTGAAAAGCTCATGGAGTATGTAGGACTTGCTATGGATTCGGGCGTATTGGTTTATTTAGAAATCACCACTTAAAATTAGAATTTATGAATAAGATTGTAGAGCGAGCTTCGGCTCCGACCCCCAAGTTTTTTAGAGTTCTTCGCACGGTCGGTTTTGCTTTAGCGGCCGTTGGCGGTGCGATTTTAACTGCTCCCATTGCCTTACCTGCTGCATTGGTTACGATAGGCGGTTATATGGTTGTTGGCGGCGGTGTAGCCTCAGCGGTTAGTCAGTTGACTATTTCTGATGATGCATCAGACGAGTAGTCCGCTGTTTATGGGCACAGCAGGTGGTACACTATTCAGTGTGATTCCCTTATTGAGCCGCAGTGATTTGTTACAGACGGCTGTCTTGGCAGCTGTTGGAGCTGTTGTCAGTTTTGGGGTTTCTTTATTGTTGAAGTACCTGTGTCGCAAGCGATGTAGGAGGACGCGAGAGCGTTGAAGGAAAGCCGGGTGAAAGCCCGGTTTTTTTTTTGGAGGCAAGAGGCAAGAGGCAGGAGGCAAGAGGCAGGAGGCAAAAGGCAAGAGGCAAGAGGCAGGTGGCAATACATCAGATTTTAGGTAGTCCTGAGATGCTATTGTCTCACAATATCTATGATGAACTGAGGTAGCTTGTTGTTAAAAATGTTGGAGGAACTGATGTCTCTACCTTCAATGGTCTACAGAAAGTAAACCACAAGTATAACCCCCGATAATTATGGTTTTGCCAAATTAAATTTTTTCTATCTTTGAAAGATGAGTAGAAAATACAAATTTGGAGAAGCAACCTGAATTTTTTTCATATTCACTAAATTCGAAATATATCAGTGCTAGAAATCACGGGAATGATGATCAAACTATTTTAGGATTAAGTTAAATATGTAAACTTATTTTAGGAGGAGACAGCATAACACTTCCTGTTTTTTCAATACGAATCATAACGATGTAAATTATTCAAAATTCATTACATTAACAATCGGATTATCTGCTTTTTCTATAATAAAAATTGGAACTGTATATTTGCTGCGAAGTCAGAGACATTTCTTTAGATTTGTTTAAGTGAGTTATTAAATTAGAAGCTGTACTAGATAAAAAATTGTCACTAAAAATAGTAACTAGGCAATCTATAAATTTTTATCTTTATCCTTTGCTAAAATAAGCTTTGATGAAAATTTCTTTACTGAAACAATACTTGCGTTTGTCACTGTTTTTGCTCTATTTCACTACTGTACATGAGACTATTGCACAAGATTCTATTGTTTGTCATGCGTTATTAAAAAAAGGTGTAGATGATATGATGAATGTACGCTACGCATCTGCCCTTGAAAACTTATCAAAATCCAAAGCGTTAGCTCAATCCGCAAAATTATCAAATCCCCTATTTTTAGCCACCAATAATTTGGGGTTAACCTATTTTAAAATGATGGATTATGGCCAGGCACTTACCTATTATTTGGAGGCCTATGAACTTGCGATAGCTCAAAAGAATCCGGTAAATGAAATGACGGTACTCAATAATATTGCTATTGTTTACATCAAAGAAAAGAAATTGGAACAAGCAGAATCCTATTTCTTGAAGTCCTTTGCAATTGCAAAAGAACAAAAGTTGGATACCCGTATTGGTTATTATGCCACCAATTTGGCTCAACTGAATTTAGAAATGAATAATTTGGCGAAGGCAACAACTTATATTGCTACCGCTGTTCCCAAGCTACAATCAGAGCCTCGTATTTTAATGAGTGCTTTGCTTGTTCAAAACGCCATTTTATTGGAAAAGGGTTTTTCAAAAGAAGTTTTAAAGAACGGACTTCCGTTACTGGAAAAAGCTCAAAAAAGCAATTTTGCGGAAGAACAGACCGAATTACTTCTTTTGATAGCAAAGGCTTATTTCAAGGATCGTCAGTTTGACAAAGCCATGCACTATGTTGAACGCGGGCTTTCTTCTACACAACATCATGAAGTGAAAATTCAACTTTTTGAACTTCATTCGCAAATCGCCTTTCAATTGCAGCTTCTTGAAAAATCACTAGCTTCAAAGGATTCCATTATCCAATTAACCCAACTACTCAGTGATACCAAAAACAGTGAATTACTTGAAAACACTACCCTGCGTTTTGAGCTCTCCGAATCAAAGTATGCTTTAGCTATTTCAAAAGCCCAATCCGAAAACCAACGAAAGGTCTATTTACTATCTATTATTTTATTGTTTTTGCTCCTCTTTATCTTACTTGTTGTGTTTTATAAACGAAATCAATTGACTAAGCAAAAGCGAATTATTGAAGCCAATACATTACAAATTAAGCATTTGGAACTTGAAAAAGAAAAGAATCAACGAAAGCTTTTGGAACATGAAGTTGAATTGAAAAATAAAATGATTTCGGACAAGGTACTTTTTCAATCGACGCGAAATGAATTGATTGAATCCCTTATTCAAACCATTACCCGAGCTACTAACTTTACAAGTGATGTCACATTACTACAATCTGTCAAAGAATTAAAGAGTCATTTAAAGGAGGATGTGAAATGGGAAGATTTTACTGCCCATTTTGAGCATGTCAATACTGATTTTATCCATGCATTAAAGCTAAAGCATCCGGATTTAAACGCCAATGATATTCGGTTTTTGTCTTTTATCTATTTGAATATCAGTCTGAAGGAAATTGCTTCTTTGTTACATATTTCACCAGAGAGTTGTAGAAAAAGAAAAGAGCGACTTATTAAAAAGTTGGGTATTGGGATTACTACACCTCTTTATACTTACTTGACTCAGGTGGCTAAAACCAAGTAATGTCACAAAATGTCACGCTCGATGTCACGTCTTGTAGCATTATTTTAACCTTATTTACTATTTCTATTTGTTTACTTTGTTTGAGAAATTAAATAACCAAATAAATAAACAAGCTATGAAAAAAAATTTACTTTTCCTTTTTGTATTCCTTTTGAACTTTAACATGCAGGCACAGGCCCCGCAAATTGAAGGCGACATTTTGATGTGTCCATGGACAGATGGCACAGCTTCGATAACTACTAGTCAAACCTATGATAGTTATCAATGGTATTTTAAATATTGGTTTCTACCGGGTGAGTATGAAGCCATCAGTGGAGCCACCGGTGCAAGTTTAACTTATGATTGGTATACGTATGACCAAGCCTTATTGAAGGTTGTTGTAACACTTGATGGATCGACATTTGAATCCAATGTGATTCAAGTAGACAGTTGGAATTGGGTTGGGTTGGTTGTTTTTAATGAAATGAATGATAATGTCACTTTTGATCCGGATACTGAAACTTTTTTATTATGTGAAGGCACTACCTTTGAATTGTCAATCAATAATCCTCCTTATGATACGAATATTGTTTGGTATAAAAATGACACGCCAATAGCAGGAGCCACCCAATCTAATTATATGGTGACTGAACCCGGCTATTATTATGTAATTGCAGCCCCTTCTTTTTGCCCGGACAATTCCAGCAATTCCTTAGGATTTGCTGTTGCTTGGAATCCGGATTGTAGTTTAAGTGTTACTAATCCGAATGGTAACCCTGTTGTGCAGGTATATCCCAATCCCGCAAAAGATAAAATTAGAATAAGCTCACAAAACTTTCAACCTGAAAGCTATTCCATTTTGGACGTAATGGGTAAAGTAATACAATCGGGATTTTTAGCTGATGATGGGTTTTTGGATATTTCCAAACTATCAAGCGGTATGTATCTCTTACAAATCAATAGCGATATGCAATTGACCACCCATAAAATCATTAAAGAATAATCAATCAATAAATCAATAGTTTTTTTAGAAGTGCTCAATTTACACTAGTGGATTGGGCCTTTTTATTTACCAAAAGAAGGCATACAAGAACACCAAAACAATCATAATTGCAAAAGCACTAATGTTAAATACCGCGTTAGTTTTGAACGTTTCTCTTTGCAATTCAAATCCTTTTGCATCATCAGCCCCTTTGTTTTGCTTCCAACTTAATACAGCGATGATGGCCATAGTGATTAAAGTGGTATAACCCATTTGGTCTAAGAAAGGGACACTAGGGAAAACAGTTTCTAAACCGGTACCTTCAGCCCAACCTTTCGGTCCCACTTTAAAAAACATCGCAATAGGTATGGATACTAATGCTCCCCAAATGGCGGCTTTGTTTGTGGTTTTTTTCCAAAACAAACCTAATAAGAAAATAGCTAAAATACCCGGACTTACAACCCCCGTATATTCCTGAATGAATTGAAATGCTTGGTTAATACCACCCAAAAGAGGTGCTATAATTGCTCCAATAGTAAGTGCAACGGCAGAAGTCATTCTTCCCACTCTAACCGTAGCTTTATCATCAGCGTTTTTGTTGATGTATTGTTTGTAGATATCCATTGTAAAAATAGTAGAAGTAGAATTCAACATCGATGCTAAAGAAGAAACAATCGCCGCTGTTAACGCTACAAATGCTAATCCTTTTAAACCAGTTGGTAAAAATTGAATTAACCACGGATAGGCTTTGTCTGCGGCACCATTACTTGGTATGTTGATTAAGCCTTCTGCTCCCAAACGGGCTAACATTTCAGGATCATTTACAATCACAAAAGCTGCAATTCCCGGAATTACTACGATGAACGGGATTAATAATTTCAAGAAAGCCGCCAGTAGAATTCCTTTTTGAGCTTCTTTCAATGATTTGGCAGCCAATGCTCGTTGAATGATGTATTGATTGAATCCCCAATAATATAAATTGGCCACCCATAATCCACCAATTAAAACGCCTATACCCGGTAAATTCAAATACTCCGGATTGGATTCGTCTAATATCATAGAGAATTTTGTGGGAGCTTTGTCATAAATAATGCCCAATCCCTCCACCATTCCTTCTCCACCTGAAACAGTGTTTAATGCCAAATAGGTTGTGGCTAATCCACCAAAAACCAAGAATACCACCTGAATAGAATCCGTCCAAGCAATAGACGCTAATCCACCATAAATGGAGTAGGCTGCTGCAAAAAGAGATAAACCGATAATGGCCCACATCATATCAACCCCCATAATAGTGTTCATGGCTAAGGCTCCTAAATATAACACCGAAGTAATGTTTACAAACACATATAAGGCAACCCAAAACACCGCCAAAATCGTTTTTAAATTGGTAGAAAATCTTTTTTCAACGAATTCCGGAATGGTATAAATTCCTTTTTCAATAAAAATCGGAAGAAAGTATTTTCCAACAATGATTAGCGTAATGGCTGCCATCCACTCATAAGAAGAAATCGCTAAACCAACGGCAAATCCGGAACCCGACATGCCAATAAATTGTTCGGCAGAAATATTTGCAGCAATCAAGGAAGTTCCAATAGCCCACCAAGGCAATGATTTGCTGGCTAAAAAGTAATCTTCAGCATTTTTTTGATGTCCTTTTTTGGTTCGCGACATGTATAAGCCAACGCCTAAAATCATCAACGCGTAAGCCACAAAAATTACATAATCCAGCGTTTCAAAACTTGTGTTCATTTGGAAATAAGTTTGGTTAGTTTTTTAATTTATAATGCAAGGTAGGCAAGTCTCTCAAAATGGCTGCACTTTTTTCAGGCGAACTATCACGTTGGGCTTCTCCCATCATTTCATAACCTACCATGAATTTTTTTACGGTCGCACTTCGCAATAAAGGCGGATAAAAATGCATATGAAAATGCCATTCAGGATGAGCGGTTCTATCCGTTGGAGCTTGATGGATTCCGGACGAGTAGGGGAATGAGGTTTCAAAAAGATTATCATATTTAACCGTGATTCCTTTTAAAATTTCGGCAAATGCTGTCGTTTCTTCTTTCGTCATGGCGATAATGGTACCAAAATGTCTTTTGCTGATAATCATGGTTTCATACGGCCATGTTGCCCAAAAAGGGACAACTACCGCAAAATGTTCGTTTTCCAAAACGACACGTTCTTTGTTTTCTAATTCGGCATCCAAATAGTCTTTTAATAAACTTCTTTTATTGTTGGAATAATATTTTTCAAGGCTTTTTTGTGTTTTCTCCACTTGCGTAGGTAACGACGATTGTGCCCAAATTTGTCCGTGTGGATGTGGATTACTGCAACCCATCACAGCTCCTTTGTTTTCAAAAATTTGAACGTGGTTGATAAAATCTTTGCTGCCCAATTCAATGTATTGTTCCTTCCATGTTTGAACTACTTTTTCAATGTCTGAAACCTCCATTTCAGGAATTGTTAGGTTATGCTTTGGCGAAAAACACACTACTTTATTAATGCCGCGTTCCGGTTTTAATTGAAACATCGGATTTAAAGTAGGTTCATGCACTACTTCTTCTTCTAATAAAGCGGCAAAATCATTCTCAAACACAAAACAATCGGTATAGTTGGGATTTTTAATTCCATTGGAACGTTCGTTGCCGGGACACAAATAACAATTGGCATCATATTCGGGTAATGCCTCCGAATTATTTTTTTCATTTTGCCCTTGCCATGGTCTTTTGGTGCGATGTGGCGAAACCAAAACCCATTCGTCTATTAATGGATTATAGCGACGATGTGGGTGTTCGTTGGGGTTGAATGTTTGCATCATTTATACTTTTGTTGTTCCTTTTGAAATTTTGATTTTATAGGCGGATAGTTCAATACCAAAAGCATTTCTATACGTTTCGGATACTTTAGCTATTAGCTCATTTTCGGTTCCTTTTTCTACCAGATTAATGGAGCAACCACCAAAACCACCACCCATCATTCGGGCTCCTAAAACTGATTTTTCAGAGCGAACAGCGTTCACTAAAAAATCAATTTCAGTACAACTTACTTCATAGTCTTGTGATAAACCTTCATGGGTTTCATACATCAATTGTCCTAGTTTTTCAAAATCATTTTTGTCTAATGTTGCCACGGCTTCATTTACTCTTCGGATTTCATTGATTACAAAATGACATCGTTTAAAAAGCAATTCGCCCAATTCATTTTTTAAAGTTGCTAATTGACTTTCGGTGCAATCTCTAAAGCTTTTCACTTGCGGAAAATGACTTTTGATGATGGACAAACCTTGCTCCACTTCATTTCTACGGTCATTGTATCCGGAAGTTAAATGGGTGTGTTTCACATTACTATCCAGTAAAAGTAATGCATATTTTTTAAAATTGGCGTTGTGGTATTCATATTCAAGCGAGGTGCAATCTAATTTTATTGCTTTGTTTTTCTTTCCAAATACACTCGCAAATTGGTCCATGATGCCACATTTTACGCCTACAAAAGTGTGTTCAGATTTTTGGCCGATTAAAGCAATTTCTTCTTTGCTTAAGCCTAAATCAAACAACTTGTTCATTGCATAGCCAAATCCACATTCTAACGCCGCTGAAGAAGACAAACCGGCTCCCATTGGAATGGTGCTGCTGAAAACCATGTCAAACCCTTTTTCAGGAAACCCTTTTAATTTTAATTGGTGTAAAACTCCTAAAATATAATTCACCCACATTTTGTCAACGGGCACTAATGCATCATTGCTATGAAATTTATAAGCGTCATTTAAATCTTTTGCCACAAGGGTACAATCGCCAGTATCGTTTGTTGAAACGGCAAAGCAAATGTATTTGTTGATGGCTGCCGGGAGTACAAATCCGTCGTTGTAATCTACGTGTTCACCAATAATGTTGATACGTCCCGGAGATAAAAAAACAGCTTCGGGTTTGTTGTGGAACTGCTTTTCAAAATGTTTAGTTGTTTCTTTGATTAACTTCTTTTTCATGGCTTTAATTCAAGTGTTGCTTCTTTCAGTCCTTTGGCTTTGGCTTTGATTTTAATTGCTTTTTTAAAAGTAGTTGTTCGCACTAAAATTGTAGCCATACCGGCTTCTGCCGGAAATGGATTTTGACCAACTAATTCAACATCTGTACCTTCAATACTAAATGTAATCTCGGTTGTTGCATCCGAAACCAAATTTCTATTTGCATCAGTTATTGTAGCATACACAAAAACAACATCGGGAAAATCAGGATTTATTTTTACTGTTGATTCATCATAGCTTACAACTATTTTTGAAGGTTCATTGGCTGATTTTACACTATGTTCCGCTACTTTTTTTCCATTTATAAATCCTTCAGCTCGTAGTGTTCCTTTTTCAAATTTTGGAATAGAAAAAACAAATGGCGGATGGGGTAATTCATTGGAAAAAGGAGAAATTGTTGGTTTTTTTCGGCTGATTAAAACGTCATTCACATAAAATGCGACTTCCTCACAATTGCTGAAAACAGTCACGTCCAAAGGCGATTTTTCATTCCAATAGGAAGCAATATGAATCACGGGACCCGAAACTAATTTTTGGTTCAACTTCACTTTTGGTGAACGCTGACTTTGGTAAAAATAATGAGCAAATTTCGGGATACGGAAAATATCGCTGATGCCGGAACTTTCGATATCATCGGCATATCCGCGATTGTAATCAAACATCAACCAATTGGCTTGACCAATAGTGTGTTTTCCTTTCAAATTTGAATTGAATGCTTCTTGATAATTAAATGCTTGTTGCAGCAATCGTTTTTCGCCGTAAGCACGCAATTGTCTGCTGGAGCGTTCTTCTTCTTTTAAATTGGAATAAGAAGTTTGATTAAAACCGGCGTTTTGAGCGTAATATTCCCAATCGCCATATTCAGCGATGAAGATTTTTCGGTTTTCTTTTTCGTAGTTGTTCCAATACTCCGGTGCTTTTCCGTGTTGACGAGCGGGAATATAAAGGTCGTAATTCGGATTATCAATCCAACCGGCGGTATATATGTTGGCATAAGGCAATTCACCCCGTAAGATTTCATTCGCCTTTTTCATGTAGGGTTCCTTCATGTCGCTTTCGTTTAAAGAAACTTCCCAAAAAACGACACTAGGATGATTTCGGTCTCTTCGGGCTAAATCCCGAATTTCCTGATAGGAGTTTTCTATAAATTTTTCGTCACCCGTAAATTGCCAACCTGAAATACAATTCATCACTAAAAGTCCCAATTCATCACAAGCTTTCATGAAAGATTCGGTTTGCGGATAATGAGACAATCGCACAAAATCAAAACCTGCATTTTTAATTTTCACTGCATCGCGGTAATTGGCTTCGTCGGAAAGTGCATAGCCAATGTATGGATATTCCTGATGGCGATTGGTTCCGTTGATGAATACTTTTTCATCATTCAAATAAAAGCCATCAGCTTTGAGCTCTGCTTTTCTGATTCCGGTTTGAATAGTTTGAGAATCAATGGTTTTTGAATCAGCAATCAAATGTACTTCTACTTCGTATAAATTCGGGTTTTCAATTCCCCATAATTTTGGATTTAAAATTTCAACACTTTGCGAAAGTGATGCATTCGAATTGGGCTCCATCGTGACTTCATTGGTTGTAAAAGAAATCGCTTCTGAACCATTTTTAAATGTGATGGATGCTTTTACTTTTTTCGATTGATTAGCTTCATTCTTTACATGAATTTTTACACTACCGCTCGCTTTTTCTTTAGCAATAGTGTTGAAATTCACTAAAATTCCGCCACTATTTACTTTATTAGCATGAACGGCATCTGTGATATACGTTTTGTTTGTTTGGATTAAATAGACATTGCGATAAATACCGCCGTAATAATTAAAATCTAATGTTTTTAATGTTTTCCCCGGAGGAATTTGTGGATTGTCCTGATTGTTTACTTTTACAATAATCGTGTTGTCATGTGGTAAAACGATGTCAGTTATGTCAACGGTAAACGGCAAATAACCCCCTTGATGGTGTGTCATTAATTCGCCATTCACCCAAACCCAAGCTTCGTGCATGACACCTTCAAAGTAGAGAAAAACTTTGTCATCCGTTTTTGGGTGGTCAAACTTTTTCTGATACCAACAATCGCCTTGCCATTGATTGTTGACAATCAAAGGTTCCAGATGAGCCGTGTGTGGAAGTTGTACTTTTTCCCAATTGAGAGCAGTGGAGTCTTTCATAAAAGTCCAATCGGAGCCAAAATTAACTTTAGTGCGGTTGGAAGTAGTTTCTTTTCCACAAGAAATAAAAAGCAGCGAGGTTAAGAAGAGTAAAATTGAGTGTTTCATTGTAAATTTTTAAGCAAATTAATCTTTAAAAGCATCCAAAGCCGGTGAGGGTTGTCCGTTTTCCAGCCAAGCACTTAAACTGTAACCACTCCAGCTTTTTTCACCTTGGGGTTCCCAGTATAAAACACCTAAACCTTTGTTGTTAGGAACATTCTTGACTGCTTTGATGGTGGCTTCTAAAAGTTCTTTGGTGTTTTCAACTTTGTCGTATTCGCCTCCCACTTCCACCACCATCACTTCGGTGTTGTAACGAGTTACTAAATCATTCAAGTTGAATTCTAAATTGGCAATAGTTTCTGTGTAATCTTTTTTCACCCAAAACGGATAATAGGAAAGTCCGATGACATCATATTTTACATTTTGAGCTTTGGCATTGTCAAAGAAAGTTCTGAATTTCTCGATGTTATCACCTTCGTCTAAATGGACGATTACTTTTATAGACTTATCAACGGCTTTTACAGCATCGTAGCCTTTGTTTAATAGAATTCCCAATTGGTTCCAATTGTCGGTGCTTCCTTCGGGCCAAAGCATGCCGCCGGGAATTTCGTTACCCACTTGTACCCATTCGGTTTTTACTTTGGCTTTTTTTAAAGCCGTCATTACATCAAAGGTGTGGTTGTAGACTTCCTGAGCTAGCTTTTCAAACGGAAGGTCTTTCCAAGCGGCGGGTTTGTTTTGTTTTCCGGGATCGGCCCATGAATCACTGTAATGAAAATTAATCATGATGCGAAAACCCATTTTTTGAGCCCGTTGAGCTAGAGCAACCGTTTCCTCTTTGCTGCAATGGCCACTTCTCGGGTCATCAGACGGATTGACAAACACCCGCAAACGAACCGTGTTCATGCCTCGGTCTTTCAATAATTGCAAGCCATCTTTTTTGGATCCGTCGGTATCGTAAAACTGATAACCAGTTGCTTCCATTTGTGGTAACCAAGTGATATCGGCACCTTTTGAAAATTCAACATTGTTTTGAGCAAAAGAGAGTTGCATGGTTACAACCAACAGGAGTACTTGAATTTTTTTCATCATTATTCTTTATTAAATACCTGAATTGCAGGTAAGGCGTTGTTTTCAAAATTCCAAAGAGCTTGATTCTCCCAAGACGAACCATTGGTGGCTTGGCTTCCTCTGAAAGAAATCCACTCGGTTCCCCAATAGGCAAAACCTAATCCGTGGGGACTCTGTTTTAAACGGTTTTTAATTTCAAGTAAAAAGTTTTTTTGTCCTTCGGGGGTGGCAGGATAAGCCGGAATCAATTGGTCTTCTAAGCCAACGATGTTGTTTGTCCAGTCGTTCCATTGCAAGGTGAACGGATAGGCTGTTTCAGCCAAAAGCACTTTTTTATTGTGGGTTTGTCCCAATGTATTCATGGTTGAAGAAAGTGTTTCTAAATTTTTTCCATGCCAAATGGGATAATAAGATAAACCGATGTAGTCATAATCAACTGTAGTCATTTTGTTGAAAAACCAATCGGAAGCATTTAATCCGGCAAAATGGATCATAATTTTTGTTTGCGGACGAACCGAGCGAACGGTGGCACTTGCCGTTTGAAGTAATTGAATACATTGGGCTTCATTGTTAATCAAATGGCCATCAGGGAAAAGTAATCCCACATTAATTTCATTGCCAATTTGGATGATGTCCGGTTGGATTTCATTCAGAAGTGATGTGGTATAGGTGGCTACTGCCGCTTTTAATTCTGTAAAATTTAACCCTTGCCACTCGGCAGGTTTTGCTTGATGACCCGGATCGGCCCAAGTATCGGAATAATGAACCGTAAGCCAAACTTTCATACCTGCTTGTTTCGCACGTTGGGAAAGAATTTTTGCTTCCACCAAACTAGAATGAATAGAAGATGGATTTTTCCAAACACGAATACGAACCGTGTTGCAACCCGCATTTTTTAATGTGGTTAAAACGGCTTCGTTTTGTCCGTTATTTTTATAAACAGCTCCTGCACTTTCCGCTTCGGGTAGAAATGAAAGATCAGCAGCTCTGATAAAATTATCTTCAACGACCGGTATTTCTTCTTCGGGAGTTTTTTCATCACTTGAACAATGGATGAAAAGCAATAAGATTGGGAGGCACACTAATGTGATTAACTTTTTCATAGTTCTTATTTTATTGTTTCAAAAGCAAAAATAGTTTGGTGGTGATACCGTTCTCCTTTTTTTAAAACAGCAGAAGGAAAATGAGCATGATTTGGTGCATCAGGGAAATTTTGTGTTTCAAAACAGATGCCGCTTTTTGTATGATAGGCGGCGTTTTCTTTTCCCTTAATCATTCCAAAACAATTACCGCCCACATAAATATGTACTGCCGGTTGGTTGGTTGCCACTTTCATATTAATTTTAGTTTTGTCACTGAATAGTGAAGCAGCAATTTTTGCCTTTTGATCAATAACGAATGTGGTATCAATTGAAGTAGGACATTTTTTTTGTTCTGTGAAATCAAAAGGACAGTTTGCAGTATGTAAAAGATTTCCGGTTGGAATATTGAGTGTGTCAGTTTCAAGAACTTTAGCCGCATTCACAAGCAAAGATTGCTTTTCGATACTATTTTGATGCCCTTCTAAATTGAAATAACTGTGTTGTGTTACATTTAAAATGGTATCCTCGGTTGCATGAGCATGGTATTCTACCACTACCTGATTGTTTTCCGTCAATAGGTACGTAACTTCAACCGTCAAAATTCCAGGATAATTTTCTTCTTCGTTTTTACTTATATATTGTAAAGTAATAGATGGAGATTCGCCTTCACTTCTATTTTTTAAACTCCAAAATTGTTTACTTAAGCCGTCATTTCCACCATGAAGGTGATGCTTACCATGATTTTTATGTAATTGAATTGTTTTTCCGTTTAAAATAAAAGAGCCTTCATTTATTCTTCCGGCATACCTGCCCACTACAGCTCCAAAATAAGGGGCGTTTGGCAAATTGAACGAGTCTACATAAGCTTGTAAAGTATCAAAGCCTAAAACTACATCGATTTTTTCTTGATTTGCATTAGGTGCTTTTATAGATGTAATGGTTGCTCCATAATTGATTACAGCCAATTCCATCCCGTTTTTATTGGTCAAAGTATAACAAAAAACTTCTTTTCCGTCAGGAAGCAAACCGAAGGATTTCGTGTTTATAGGGGAGGCAAATTGTGAATAATTATTTTTTTGCATGCTATTTTTATAGATATGCTAACAAAATTAGAAAAGTTTTGTTGTTTATCATACCAGTACCTACCAGTTTTTGTAACTTGCCCACCAGTTAATTACTTTTTATGAAACTAATAAACTTAGAGGCTCAGTCAGGTATTCCTAAATACAAACAAATTATTTCGTCTGTAGAAATTGCTATAGCAGAAAATCGTTTAAAAAGAGGAGATCAATTGCCATCCGTTAATAAATTGTGTTTGGAATTCTCCATTTCAAGAGATACGGTTTTGTTAGCCTATGATGAGCTCAAAAAGCGAGGCATTGTATTTGCCATTCTTGGGAAAGGATATTACATAAAAAGCACCGAATTTAGCTTTGAGCACCGCTATTTTGTTTTGTTTGATGAATTGAATGCCTTTAAAGAAAATTTATATAATTCTTTTTTAGAAGCAATTGATAATCGGGCACAAATTGATATTTTCTTTCATCATTTTAATTTGGACATGTTTCGAAAGTTAATTAATGAAAGTAATGGAAATTATTCCAAATATATTATCATGCCCACTAATTTAAAAGGAGCGGCTGCCATTATAAAAACATTGCCTAAAAATGATGTTTATATTTTGGATCAAACCAATGATGATTTGAGTGGATATCCTTCGGTGCATCAAAATTTTGTGAAAGACGTTTTTTCCGCTTTAGTGAAAGCCAAACTTTTGTTGAAAAAGTATGAACGCTTGGTTTTGATTTTTCCGGGATTTAAAGAACCATTGGGAATGGTGGAAGGGTTTGAGAAATTTGGTGCTGATTTTTTATTTGAAAATACAATTATTCCAAATTTTGAGCATCAAATTATAAAAAAAGGGACTGTTTATATTATTCCCAATGATCGGCATTTGGTAGAAGTAATTGAACAAGCTAAAAAGCAAGAGTTGCTGATTGGTTTGGATTATGGGATTATTTCCTATAATGATACGCCTTTAAAAAAGGTAGTAGAAAATGGAATTACTACGATTTCAACTGATTTTACAGCAATGGGATTGCTGTTGGCTGACATGATTTTGAACAACAAAAAAGATAAAATAGAAAATCAAAGCGACTTACTAATCAGAAAGTCGCTTTAATGTTTTTATATTTATTCTGCTGCTACTAGTTTGCTGGCACTACGGTATACAAATTCATTGTAGATATGTCTGCGTGCAAAACGAGCAGGCGATTCCGCATTCACCAATTTGATATAAGTAACTTTAGGTACGCCAAAATATTCAAACGAATTTCCGTCTAAAAAGTTGATGTATAAAACTCCGTTTTCGAAATAAAAATCAAGAATTCCAGAAGTTGTCGTCGTCTTGATATACTCTTCTTTTACTTTCTCTTGAGTTTCAGGTGCGATACTTACTAAAAAGTGGTAGGCTTCAATAATTTCTTTACTGCGTTCTTCAGCGGCATGGCGTTCCTCAGCATCAGCAATGGTGTCAGGATGAATGTCTTTCATGCTGTTGCGGTAAATAGTTTTTAATTCCTTAAGGGTTGCTGTTTTAGTAACATCAAGCAATTTTCGGTATCCTGAGATTTTTTTTGAATTCATAAGTTTCTTGACTACGTGTGGTGCACGTTTTTAAATTTTTTGCAAAAGTAGTCTTTTATATCCAAGAAACCTATTGTTGAGTGATTTACGCTTTTTTTGACAAAAATGTAACTAATCCTGCTACAGCCAAAACACCACCAATAATCATGCTAATCATGCCTTTATTATCTGTTTTACCAAACAATTCACCAATTTGAGAACTAGCGGAATCCATGTGATTCATGCCATAAATAAGTAAAGCTACACCAATGCCTAATACGACCAGACTAATAATTTTTTTAGAATCCATGATTGAAGTTTTAGAAGTTATTAGTTAGCAAGGTAGGGCATTATTTAATAGGGGAATGATTTAATTTCTTTTTTGTAACTTTTTAAATAAAAAAAGAACCAATTTCTTGATTCTCTTTGCTTGATAGTGTGAGTTTGAATCTTACCTGTGACCGCCGAGGCGGATAATGAGCCTTCCGATTTATGTAATAAAAAAAGCTTCATATTTCTATGAAGCTTAACTCTAGTAGCGGGAACAGGACTCGAACCTGTGTCCGCCGAGGCGGATATGAGCCCTCCGATTTATGCAATAAAAAAACCCTCTCATTTCTGAAAGGGTTACTTAGTAGCGGGAACAGGACTCGAACCTGTGACCTTCGGGTTATGAGCCCGACGAGCTACCTACTGCTCTATCCCGCGATGTTTCGGGTGCAAATATACAACCTTTTTATACAATTGCAATATTTTTTTTAATTATTGTGTTTTTTGATCGTTGTAATTTGGGTATATTTGAGAAACAAATCACATGATTTATCTCACCGATCTTATTTCAAAATGGACTAACTCTTTGGAGTGGATGATGTTAGTTATGGTAATTGGTGGTGGTTTATTTTTGATAAGTTATGCGAAGTTTAAGCCCTATTTTTATTTTAAACACGCTCTTCAAATTGTTGCAGGAAAGTTTGATAAAACCGAAGATGTTGGTCAGGTAAGTCATTTCCAAGCTTTATCGGCTGTAATTGCAGCAACGGTTGGATTGGGCAATATTTCCGGAGTGGCTGTTGCTATTTACAGTGGTGGTCCCGGAGTTGTTTTTTGGATGTGGGTTACTGCTTTTATCGGCATGGGAATCAAATTTTATTCTTGTACGTTGGCAGTATTACTGCGTGAAGTGGATGCAAATGGCATTGTCAGAGCCGGTCCGATGTATTATATGTCAAAAGGTTTAGGGAAAATAGGGAAGCCTCTGGCGGTTTTCTTTGCATCGGTCACTCTATTAGGCGTATTGCCGGTTTTTACAGCCAATCAGTTGACGCAATCGTTGATGGAAGTTTTGCAACCCAATACTTTTTGGGCGATTGGAGATTTTAATTGGAAACTACTTTTTGGTTCACTATTGATTGTGATTACCGCCACAATTATTTTTGGCGGTTTAAAGAAAATTGTTCGCGTCACTTCGGCTTTGGTTCCTTTTATGGTTGTGATTTATTTGTTGGTAGCACTATTTATTTTGGTAACAAATGGCACTAAAATCTTACCCACTTTTCAATTGATTTTTACAGAAGCTTTCAATTGGGAGACTTCCGTCATTGGTGGTTTGTCGGGTTTAATCATCATTGGTATGCGAAGGGCTGTTTTTTCTAATGAAAGCGGATTGGGAACAGCTCCCATTTATCATGGTCAATCCAAAACTAACGAACCTGTTCAAGAAGGTTTGGTTGCCATGCTCGGACCGTTTATTGACACAATTATAGTTTGTACGATTACGGCGTTACTGATTTTGATAAGCGGTGTTTATTTGGAAGGCGATAAAAACGGTATTGTTTTAACCATGGCTGCTTTTGATCAATTATTGTTTGGATTTGGCAAACCCTTGTTGTTAATTTTGGTGTTGGTTTTTGCTTTATCTACGTTGTTTACCTATTCTTTTTATGGTACACAATGTTTAACTTTTCTCGGAGGAATAAAAATTGGCAAGTATTACAACCCAATTTACTTATTGAGTATTATCTTTGCAGCAATTGCTTCTCTTGAATTTGTAATCGGATTGATAGATTTGGCATTTGCTCTAATGAGTATCAGTAATATGATTGCATTAGTGCTTTTGGCACCCAAAGTAAAAGAAGCGACCTATCATTATTTTAAAAATCAGTATGGAAAATCATAAAGCCGGATTCGTCAATATCATTGGAAATCCAAATGTGGGAAAATCAACTTTGATGAATGCGTTCATTGGAGAAAAATTGTCCATTATTACTTCAAAGGCACAAACAACGCGTCACAGAATTTTAGGAATTGTAAACGGAGATGATTTTCAAGTGGTTTTATCAGACACTCCCGGAATTATAAAACCGGCTTATGAAATGCAGGAATCCATGATGCAGTTTGTAAAATCAGCTTTTGAAGATGCCGATGTATTGATTTATATGGTTGAAATAGGAGAGAAGGAGTTAAAAGACGAAGCTTTTTTTAATAAAATCATTCACACTTCCATTCCGGTTTTGTTGTTGTTGAATAAGATTGATAAATCCAATCAAGAACAATTGGAAGAACAGATTGCTTTGTGGAAAGAAAAAGTGCCCAATGCCGAAATTTTTGCCATTTCAGCCTTAGAAAATTTCAATGTTAAAGAAGTGTTCAATAGAATTTTAGAATTGTTGCCACTTTCACCGCCCTACTATCCAAAAGATACCTTAACCGATAAACCGGAGCGTTTTTTTGTGAACGAAACTATTCGTGAAAAGATTTTAATGCATTATGATAAAGAAATTCCTTATGCAGTTGAGGTAGAAACGGAAGAGTTTATCGAAGATGAAAACATCATCCGAATTCGTTCCATAATCATGGTGGAACGCGATACACAAAAAGGAATTATTATCGGGCACAAAGGTGCTGCTCTAAAAAGAGTGGGCGTTCAATCTCGTGAAGATTTAGAAAAATTCTTCGGTAAACAAATTCACATTGAACTTTTTGTGAAAGTAAGTAAAGATTGGCGAAGCAATGCGTTTCAGTTAAGACGATTGGGGTATAATCAGAAGTAGGTGATTGGAGTAATTTAGTATAGAGTATGGAGTTTAAAATTTCAGCAATTCAAATTCTGTGTTTTCTGTGCTTTCTGTGAGCTACACTTTTCTTAATGAAAGTCGCAACCTTTGCGTAACCTTTGCGGTTAAAACTTTAATTTCCTTAATGAAATAAAGCGAAGCGTCTTAAAAACCTTTATGTTAAAAAAACTTTATTTTTAATATTGATTCCATTTTACCAATTATTCAGATTTTATCAATCAGTGTTTAAAAAAGGTGATGGGTGATTGGTAATGGATTATTACGTTTTAAGAAATAAAAAGTTATTCTTCCAAAATTTTATCCATCAAAACTTCCAATTCTTTGGCTTGCTTCAAACCTTTTTTTCGGTTAAGACGAGCAATAAAATAGAGCAAAAACCAAATGTTTACCATGGCAAACATCACAACCAAATCAAATCCATAGGCTTGATTTAATGACCATTTGGAAAAAGCTATCATTGAAAAAATGACAAATATTCCTGCTACTACAAAGTGAAGAAACATAAATAATGTCCACAAAACAGGATCCGGGCCATACAAACCTCTTATAAAAGTATTACCATCTTCCATTTTTTCAATTTCTAAATGCAAATGAGGTGAATGTTTCTCTCGATGTAACATACCAATGTTTAGCCAAATATGATGTCCTAATACCTTTATTTTATAATCAGGTTCAACTTTTTCTTTCAGTTCTTCGCAACTGTTTAAAATGTCATCATAGGATTTGGTCACCACTTTATCAAAGCGATATCGAAGCGATATTTGTTCGTCTATATCCATCTAAATGTAGGAATGTTTAGGAAGTACTAATTTACGAATAATAACTTGAAACGAAAAAAAAGCAGCTTTATTTTTTAAAAAAGAACGGTTTGAAAATCTTATTCCGCTTCGCTTTAAGTTTAAATGGTATACTTCAAACAAAAAACCTACCTTTGCAAAATATTAGAAATTAGAAGTATGAGTACTATTGTAGCCATTGTGGGAAGACCAAATGTTGGAAAATCAACGCTTTTTAATCGTTTGATAAAACGAAGAGAAGCAATTGTTGACTCCGTAAGTGGTGTAACCCGCGACCGAAATTATGGAAAAAGTGAATGGAATGGAAAGGAATTTTCAGTAATTGATACCGGTGGATACATTAAAGGTTCAGACGATATTTTTGAAGCAGAAATCCGTAAACAAGTAGAATTAGCCATTGATGAAGCTGATGTTATTATGTTTGTAGTTGATGTTGAAGAAGGCATAACGCCAATGGATGATGAGGTGGCAAAATTACTTCGCAAAATCACTAAGCCTGTTATTGTGGTGGTTAACAAAGTAGATAATGCCATGCGTGAAAAAGACGCCTATGAATTTTATAATTTAGGATTAGGCGAATTCATCACTATTTCAAGTACTTCCGGAAGTGGAACAGGAGAGTTGTTGGATGAACTAATCAATGTTTTTCCAAATAGACCCGAGCCTACACAAGAAGAGATAGAATTGCCTCGTTTTGCTGTAGTTGGTCGACCTAATGCCGGAAAATCAAGTTTCATCAACGCACTTATTGGGGTAGATCGTTATATAGTTACCGATATTGCCGGGACAACCCGAGATTCTATTGATACCAAATACAACCGATTTGGGTTTGAATTTAATTTGGTAGATACTGCCGGAATTAGAAGAAAAGCCAAAGTGAAGGAAGATTTAGAATTTTATTCTGTTATGCGTTCTGTTAGAGCCATTGAACATGCCGATGTTTGTATTTTGATGATTGATGCTACTCGCGGATTTGAAGGTCAGGATCAAAGTATTTTTTGGTTAGCCGCTAAAAACAGAAAAGGGATTATCATTTTGGTTAACAAATGGGATTTAGTTGAAAAAGAAACCATGTCAACCCGTGATTATGAAGTGAAAATCAGAAAAGAGTTAGAGCCTTTTACAGATGTAACAATTTTATTCGTTTCGGCTTTGACCAAACAACGTTTGTTGAAAGCGTTAGAAGAAACCGTTAAAGTTTTTGAAAACAGAAGACAACGAATTCCAACTTCAAAATTCAACGATTACATGTTGAAATTGATTGAAGCCTATCCGCCACCGGCTTTAAAAGGTAAATATGTGAAGATTAAATATTGCATGCAATTGCCAACGCCAACACCTCAGTTTGTGTTTTTTGCTAACTTACCACAATATGTAAAAGAAGCTTACAAACGATTTTTAGAAAATAAAATCAGAGAACATTGGGATTTTTCAGGTGTTCCTATTGATATTTATATAAGAGAAAAATAAAAATTAGATTTCTATTTTAATCCATTAAATAATTAAGATTCATNNATGAATCTTAATTATTTAATGGATTTTTTATTTCGAGTTTGAATTCTAATTTTAAATGTTAAAGTTTATGTAAGAAATTTTAACATTTCATACTAAAAGTGTTAATTCGCTGTTATAGAATTTTCTCACAGCCAAATTTTTTAACATTGTATGTCTAAACATTTCCTAACCCTAGCTTTGTTTTTTTGCATTTGTATTGCCAATAGTCAAAATTTTGTAACCGTTAAAGGTAAAATTATTGATGAAACATCTAAGCTCCCCCTTGAATCGGCAACTGTTTTTTTAACTTCAAAAAAAGACTCCACCGTAATTGACTATACTATTTCGGAAAAAAACGGGAATTTTGAACTCAAAACACGAAAGAATGACCAAGCGGTATTTTTAAAAGTTTCCTACATGGGCTATAAAAGTTTCAGAAAAGAAATCAATGATTTGAAAGAAAACGTAGAATTGGGATTTATTTCTCTGAGTGAAAATGGCACCGCATTGGATGAAGTGGTTATAAAAGGCGAAGCACCACCGGTTCGAATTAAAAACGACACTTTAGAATTTGATGCCGCTTCTTTCAAAGTTGGTCCTGATGCCAATGTTGAAAAATTATTGCGTCAATTGCCGGGGGTTGAAATTTCTCCTGAAGGTAAAATCACCGTTAATGGTAAAGAAGTAAATCAAATTTTGGTGAATGGAAAACCGTTTTTTGGCAAAGACGGAAAAATAGCTACGCAAAACTTACCCGCAGATATTATAGAAAAAATACAAGTAGTAGATACCAAAACAAAAGCTGAAGAAATCTCTGGCGATGCAGCTTCTGCAGAAGAAAAAACCATCAATTTAACGATACAAGAAGATAAGAATAAAGGATTTTTCGGAAAAATAATGGGCGGATTGGGTTCTGATGATCGTTATGAATCGAGTTTGTTGCTGAATTGGTTTAAAGGCGAACAAAAGATTAGCGTACTCGCTTCGGCAAACAATATCAACTCGGTCGGGTTTTCGATGAATGAGATTTTTGATAATATGGGTGGAGGCAGAAACAGCTCCATTTACTATAGCGATGACGGCTCGTTTGGAATTAATGGTATGACATTTGGCGGAAGTAATGGCATCACTACTTCCAATTTAGTAGGGTTGAATTATGTAGATAAATGGTTTAAAAAAGTAGATATGAGCAGCAATTACTTTTTTACGAATGCAGAAACAGAAAATGTGAACCGAACATCAAGAACCAATTTGTTGCCCAATCAAACTACGTTTACAGCATCAGAATCAATGACCAACAGAATTGGTAATTCACACAATCTAAGTTTTGATTTTGAAGTAAAATTAGATTCAACGGCAACCCTTTATATGAGTCCAAAATTCACAAAGAGTTTGAATAAAGAGCGATCGCAAAGTAATCAACAAACAAGCAATGAACTTAACGAATTGAGTAATGAAAGTAACTCTTTCGCATTTTCTGATGTGGATAACGGATCTTTTGAAAACAATAGCTATTATTATAAATCTTTTAAAAAGAAAGGAAGAGGTTTGTCGGCTAGTATAGATAATGAACACAGAAAAACAACCACTTTTTCTAATTTGAATTCTGAAACTTTTTATTATTTGACAGCCGAACCTGATGAAATCAGAAACCAAAATCAGGCATTAAATAGAAACTTTGATAAAATCAGAACTGAAATTCGGTTTGGAGAGCCACTAACCGATTCATTGAAGTTAAGCGTAACCACTGAGTTAAATTATTATGCTTCAAAAGAGGCAAACAACACCTTTGATTTTGATGCGGATTCGGGAAATTATGATGCCTTCAATGCAGAACAATCCAATGCAATTAATTCCAGTGTTTTGAAATTCTTTCCATCTACTGGTTTAAATTGGGTAAAGAAAAAGTTAAAAGCTCGATTTAATGTGGGGCCGGAATTTGTAACTTTTAAAAACGAATCCGATTATTTAGGCTTTACAACCGAGTTGAATAAAAACTATATTTTCCCGAGAGTCACCGGAAATTTGAGTTACAACATCAGTAAAACTAAATCCATTTATTCTAATTATAATTTTAGAATGGAATTGCCTCTGGCTAATCAAATTTTACCGGTTGTCAATCTTTCCAACCCATTGAATACAATAGTTGGAAATGAAGAATTGAAACCCACACAACAACATTCCTTGTATTTGAATTATAACAATTATGATTGGCAGACCCGCACCGGATTGTTTTATTATGGAGGTATGAATTTTACTAAAAATCAAATAGTAGCTTCTACCGTTTATGATGAAAGTTTTAGAGCACAAACAACCTATGAAAATGTTGATAGAGGATTAAATAGTTATTTTGGTGTTACATGGAGTAAATCATTCAAAAAAGACAAGAGAAACTTGCGTTTAAGTGTTGGGATGGACTCCGGATATACTATAAATCAAGGATTGACTAATGATGAATTATTTGAATCAAGAGGTTGGAGAATGGAACCTAAAGTGAGTTTTAATTGGAGTATTGAAGAACTGATAACTATTGCTCCTTCTTATAGCTACGCTTTTAATTCGACCAATTTTTCCAATTATGTGATTGATAATGCCAATAATTTTGTACATCGTTTCAAAATGGAATTCACCAGTTATTGGCCGAAAAAAGTAGTCTTTGGAAATGATTTTGGCTATACCTATAACTCCAACATTGCCGATGGTTTTCAAAAAGATTTTTACCTATGGAATACCAGCTTGGGATACAATTTTTACAAAGACCGATTGCTGGCCAAAGTGAAAGTATATGATGTGTTAAATCAAAATGTAGGTGTCCGAAGAACCATTACACCAATCGCAATTACCGATACGGAAAACATCGTCTTACAACGTTATGTCATGTTTTCTCTGACTTACAAATTAGATAAATTTGGAGGTAAGAAAGAAGGTGAAGGAGGGATTTTTATTATAGATTAACTAAAAATAGTGACGCTTTTTTGGCTTAATTTATACTTTTTCCAAAAAGGCAATGCGTTTTTCGATAGGAGGATGGGTGGCAAAAAATCCACTCAAACTACTAAAGATATTGGTCTCTTTTTTATCGGGAGTATTTTCGATGAACATTTGTTTAATTTCTTCGCTTTTGACATCTTTAATATGGTGACGCCCTGATATTTTTTTCAAAGCAGAGGCTAAAGCCCAAGGTTTTCGGGTCATGGCGGCAGCCCCACTATCGGCCATGTATTCTCTACTACGGCTGAGTGAAAAACGGAACAACATGGTGAGCAGATAGGCGATAACAGATACCACTAAAATCACAAGCATAAATTTGCCGGAGTCTTTATTGTTTCTTCTACCGCCTCCGTAGAGCATACTTCGAAAGGAAATTTCCATTATAAAAGTAAAAATCCCTACAAAAATGATTGAAATGACAAGTAGTCTTACATCTCGGTTGCGAATGTGCATGAGTTCGTGGGCAATGACACCTTCGAGTTCATCCTCATCTAACGCTTCGATGATGCCTCTGGTGAGTGTTACTGTATAGGTTTTGTTGTCAATTCCGCTGGCATATGCATTTAGAGCGGCACTTTCGATGATTTCGACTTTTGGCATTTGCATTCCTTGGCTGATGCAGAGGTTTTCAACCAAGTTGTAAATCTTCATGTTGTTTTTTCGCTCCAAAGGTTTGGCTCCGGTGGCCATAGAAATCATTTTGGTATGTCCAAAATAAGCTATAGCAAACCAAATACCTACTATTACTACCACAATGGGAGCAATCCTGAGAAAGTTTTGGTTGATGTAATCTAGGTCATAGCCGTAATCGGGTTGGTATTGCAATAGGAACACTACCGCATAGACCGACAGCAATAAAACGGTCGGAAATGCAAAGAGTAACAACACTGATTTGCGGTTGTTTTTACGGATTTGTTCCTGTATACCTACGTATTTCACGGATTAAAATTTAACTTCTGGAGCTTTGTCTAGATTGGCTCTTTCAGTCGCACCCAAGTCAAACATCGGCTCTGTTTTAAAACCAAACATTCCTGCCAAGATATTGTTGGGAAATTTTTGCACTGCATTGTTTAATTCGCGTGTGGCCGAGTTGAAGTATCTTCTGGCTGCAGCCAATTTGTTTTCGATGTCTGAGATTTCGTTTTGCAACTGCATGAAGTTTTGATTGGCCTTCAAATCCGGATAAGCTTCCACTTGGATGCTTAGCCCACGTAAAGCTCCGCTCAATTCTTGTTCGGCAGCTATTTTGTCGTTGATGCCTGTGGCGTTCATAGCTCGTGAACGAGCATTGGTGATGGCTTCCAATGTTCCACGTTCGTGTTCCATATAGCCTTTTACTGCACCAATCAACTGAGGAATAAGGTCATGGCGTTGCTTAAGTTGAACGTCGATGTCGGCAAAAGCATTTTCACGATTGTTGCGATTACTCACCAATCCATTGTAAATTCCTATCGCCATAAAAGCCAGTAAAACGATAAATCCGATAACAATTAATAGTCCAGTCATAATGTTTGTTTTAGTATATTATAATGCGTTTTTTAATTCAGTTAATTGTGTTTTGATACCTTCAAGTTTCGTAATGATTTCAAATTTGTCTAATGATTTTTTTTGTCCTTCTTTCAAATGTATTTTTGCTCCATCAAGTGTAAAACCTCGTTCCTTAACTAAATGAAAAATCAATTGTAGGTTTTTTACATCTTCGGGGGTAAACATCCGATTGCCTTTGGCATTTTTTTTAGGTTTAAGGATGTCAAATTCTTTATCCCAAAATCGAATTAAAGATGCGTTTACATCAAAGGCTTTGGCCAATTCGCCAATACTATAATATCGTTTTTCCGGCAGATTTAAATGCATTAGTCGAGTGCTTGATTTTCTTGGTTAGCAATTTTTGAAATGGCAATATATTCTTGAGCGGAAATACTTCCGTAGTAAAAGTTAATCGGGTTGATAGGTTCACCATCTTTATGTACTTCATAATGAAGGTGAGGAGCCTCACTACGGCCGGTGCTTCCCACGTAGCCAATAATATCACCACGTTTCACTTTTTGTCCGGCTCTCACTTTAAATTTGCTCAAATGAGCATAAAAAGTTTCATAGCCATAACCATGTCTGATAACGATTAAGTTACCATAACCTGACAATGAATTGTCTGCTCGTTCCACAACGCCATCGCCACTGGCATAAATTGGAGTTCCGGTTTTAGCAGTAAAATCCATTCCGTAATGGAATTTTCTAATTTTGGTAAAAGGGTCATTTCGATAACCAAAACCGGAAGCAACTCGTGTCAAATCTTCATTTTTCACAGGTTGAATTGCCGGAATTGCGGCAAGTAATTTTTCTTTATCTTTTGCTAAACGCAAAATTTCATCTAATGATTTTGATTGAATGGCTAATTGTTTTGAAAGCATGTCTACTCTTTTTGTAGTAGTAATAACCAGTTCAGAATTGTTGTAGCCTTCTAATTCTTTGTAGCGATTTATACCCCCAAAACCTGCTTTGCGTTGTTCGTTTGGAATGGGAGAGGAGTTAAAATAAACACGATATAAGTTGTTGTCTCTTTCTTCAATACTTTCTATAACTTCATCCAGCTGACTCATTTTTTTATTTAAAATGGCATACCGTAATTTTAAGTTTTCAATTTCTCGAGCTTGCAACCGGTCTTTTGGCGTTTCAAAATATGGGGTGTTGATTAAAAGCACAAAACATAAAAACCCAAATAAAGCAGCAGAAACTAAAAACAATGTTATATAGCCGAGTCTTCGGCCCTTTTTTGGACTAATTTTTTTATAAGCTAAACTTTCGGTGTCGTAATAATACTTTACTTTCTTCGACATTTCTTAAATTATACTATTTTTGTGCTTTCAAAAAGCATTAGACGAACAAATTTAAGAAATGTTTCATTCTAATACTAATTTAATTTTTTTATAGAAGGGGTTTGTCTTTAACGGTAAAATTCGCTTTTTCATATAAAATTAAACTAACCTTTTGAAAATTAAACATTGACAAATTATTACAATGAAATCACAAGATATCCGTAAGCAGTTTTTACAATTTTTTGAAAGTAAAGGACACTTAATCGTTCCTTCGGCTCCTATTGTTCTGAAAGATGATCCAACCTTGATGTTTAACAATTCAGGAATGGCCCAATTTAAAGAATATTTTTTAGGAAATGCCGAGCCTAAAAGTAAACGAATTGCTGACACTCAAAAATGTTTGCGAGTTTCCGGCAAGCATAACGATTTGGAAGATGTTGGGTTTGATACCTATCATCACACCATGTTTGAAATGCTTGGCAATTGGTCATTTGGTGATTATTTTAAAAAAGATGCCATCAATTGGGCTTGGGAATTGTTGACTGAAGTCTATAATATCCCGAAAGAAAATTTATATGTTTCTGTTTTTGAAGGAAATCCAGAAGAAAATGTGCCTTTTGACCAAGAAGCTTGGGATATTTGGAAGGAATTGATTGATGAAGACCGAATTATTCTTGGAAATAAAAAAGATAATTTTTGGGAAATGGGCGATCAAGGACCGTGTGGGCCTTGTTCTGAAATTCACGTTGATTTGCGTTCTGAAGAGGAAAAAGCAACCGTTTCCGGAAAAAGTTTGGTAAACAACGACCATCCTCAAGTGGTGGAAATTTGGAATAACGTATTTATGGAATTCAACCGTAAAGCCGATGGTTCGTTAGAAAAATTACCCGCTCAACACGTGGATACCGGAATGGGATTTGAACGTTTGTGCATGGCTTTACAAGGAAAAACATCCAATTATGATACCGATGTTTTTACGCCATTGATTGAAAAAGTGGAGCAAATTACGGGATTGAAATATACTTCCAACGAAGTTGCAACTATATCAGAAGAACAAAACAAAACTAATATTGCTATTCGTGTAATTGTAGACCATGTTCGTGCTGTTGCTTTCGCGATTGCCGATGGTCAATTGCCTTCCAACACAGGAGCCGGTTATGTGATTCGAAGAATTTTACGTCGTGCGATTCGTTACGGATTTACATTTTTGAATACGAAAGAGCCTTTCATCAATAAATTGGTTGAAGTTTTGGCGAATCAAATGGGTGCGTTTTTCCCTGAAATTAAATCGCAACAAAATTTGGTTACCAATGTGATTCGAGAAGAAGAGGCTTCATTTTTAAGAACATTGGAACAAGGTTTACAGTTGTTGGAAAATGTGGTTTCTGAAACCAAAGGAAATGAAGTTTCAGGAGCAAAAGTATTTGAATTGTATGATACCTTTGGATTTCCAAAAGATTTGACGGCTTTAATTTTAAAAGAAAAAGGATTCTCGTTTAACGAAGTTGAATTTGAGAATGAGTTGCAGAAACAAAAAACGCGTTCTCGTGCCGCTTCTGAAGTTTCAACCGAAGATTGGTCTATTTTAATTCCCGGAAATGTTGAAACCTTCGTGGGTTATGACCATACCGAAAACGAAGTAAAAATCACTCGAATCCGTAAAGTAGATTCTAAAAAAGACGGAATTTTATATCAAATCGTTTTGGATGCAACTCCGTTTTATCCAGAAGGTGGAGGACAAGTAGGCGATAAAGGAACTTTAGTTTGCTTCGCCAATTCGCATTCGCTCGGGTCAGCCAATGAAACCATAGAAATTATTGACACCAAAAAAGAAAATAACCTGATTTTGCATTTTGCAAAGCAACTTCCTGAAAATCTTAACGCTGCTTTTGTGGCGAAAGTGAATACCGATTTACGCACATCCACATCAAAAAATCATTCCGCTACGCATTTGATGCATTTGGCTTTGCGAACGATTTTAGGAACGCATGTGGAGCAAAAAGGGTCATTGGTCAATCCGAATTATTTGCGTTTTGACTTTTCGCATTTTTCGAAAGTTTCTGATGACGAAATCAAGCAAGTGGAAGATTTTGTAAACCAACGCATTGAAGAGCAATTGCAATTGGTTGAGCACAGAAATATTCCAATTCAACAAGCCATGGAACAAGGTGCAATGGCCTTATTTGGCGAAAAATATGGCGATTCTGTTCGTATGATTGAATTTGGCGATAGCAAAGAATTGTGTGGTGGCATTCACGTGAAAAATACAGCCGATATTTGGCATTTCAAAATTGTTTCTGAAGGAGCTGTAGCAGCCGGAATTCGTCGAATTGAAGCGATTACCGGTGATGCCGTAAAAGACTTCTACAAAAATCAAGAAAATACTATATCAGAGCTAAAAGAAACATTGAAAAATCCGCAAGATATTTTAAAATCGGTGGTTTCTTTACAAGACGATAATGCCAAATTGAAAAAGCAAATTGAGCAATTATTGCGTGAGAAAGCAAAAAACTTAAAAGGTGAATTAGCTTCAGAATTACAAGAGATTAACGGTATAAAATTCCTAGCCAAACACGTCGATTTGAACCCGGAAGGAGCAAAAGATTTGGCGTATGAATTAGGTAACTTGGGTACTAATTTATTTTTAGTTTTGGCTACAGCCGAGGAAAATAAACCGATGTTAAGCTGTTACATTTCCAAAGAATTAGTTGCTTCACACAATTTGAATGCCGGACAAGTAGTTCGAGAATTAGGAAAATATATTCAAGGCGGCGGCGGCGGACAACCATTCTTTGCAACGGCCGGTGGTAAAAATGTGGATGGAATTAAAGAAGCGTTGGAGAAAGCGGTTGAATTTGTAAAATAGTTTATAAATGAATTTTAGAACGCCAATTTTCCTTTCTGAAAGTGATAATCAAATAGATTATACTTCCAGATTGGTATCAATGGGTTCGTGTTTCGCTGAAAACATTTCTGAAAAATTCCGCTATTATAAATTCCAAAATTCAGTAAATCCTTTTGGTATTATTTTTAATCCCGTTTCAATTGAAAGTAGTATTGAACGAATTACTCAAAAGAACTATTTTACTGAGGATGCTATTTTTTTTCACAATGATTTATGGCATTGTTTTGAGGTGCATTCCGAATTAAGTAATCCCAATAAGGATGAATTGTTAACAACGTTAAATGCTATACTTGATACGGCATTTCTTGAAATTAAAAATGCTACAACTTGTATCATAACTTATGGAACTTCTTGGGTTTATAGAAATAATGAATCAGGGAAAGTAGTAGCCAATTGTCATAAAGTACCTCAGAAGGAATTTTCAAAAGAATTGCTTTCTATTGCTCAAATTGAAGCTAGTATTCAAAGAAGTTGTGCTTTAGTTCAAGAAATAAACCCAAATTGTCATTTTATATTCACCATTTCACCCGTTCGTCATTTAAAGGATGGCTTTGTAGAAAATCAATTGAGTAAGTCGCATTTAATTGCAGCAATTCACAACTCGCAACCCACACCCGAAACTCAAACTATTTCCCCAGTTACGAGATTATGATGGATGATTTGCGGGATTATCGTTTTTATAGTGAAGATATGCTACATCCGAATCAAGTGGCAATTGACTACATCTGGCAACAATTTAAAAAAGTGCACCTTTCAGAATCAAGCTATGTTATTATGGATGAAATAGATTCCATTCAAAAAGGATTGGCTCACAGGCCTTTCAATCCCGATACTACTCAGCATCAACTTTTTGTTGAAAAACTTCAACAGCGGATAGCTTTACTTCAAAAAAAGTATCCTTTTATTAATTTGGGATAACCCTTTTCAGTTGTATTCAAAATTTTGTGAGTATTGTTTTTTTTAAAATTAAGACGTTAAAAAAAGCTCAAATTGAGCTTTTCTATTTTTGGATAATCGTTTTATAATTTTTGTTGTAAACTTGACCAACCGCCACCGTTTATCACCTCTATGCCATTTTTTTGCAAGAGTGAAGCAGCTTGACTACTTCTCATACCACTTTGACAACAAACAATTACAGGTTTGTTTGCTTTTTTAATGTCGTTTATTTTTGATGACAAGGAACCTAACGGATAATTTTTTGAACCCGTAATATGGCCGTTTTTAAATTCATCAACAGTTCTTACATCAATGATAACAGCTCCTTTTTCTTTAAATTCTTGAATGGAATTGGTTTTTGATCCAAATCCTAAAATATCTAATAAGCCCATAATTTTTTATTTAATTTATTGGACAAAGATAGGATGTGTTTTTATTGGAAAAAGTAACAATGGTTACAGAACTATTTTTTTATTTATACTGTTTCAGATTCAAAAATTAATTCTAAACCATCATTAATTAAATGACTTACATTGGGTCTGTTGGCTTTTACTTTTTCCAAGTGAATGATGACTTGTTCCAACATTTCTTGGTTGTTGTTTTTGTGTAACAACTCAATTAATTCCAATGGAAGCAACCAGTCATTCGGATGATTTAATTTTAAAATCTCAAAGGTTTTTTCAACAGACATTAACGCTGTTTTGCCTTCTCTTAGTTGACGAACGTTTAAATAAAGTTGTTCTAATTCATGACGCTCAGGCGATTTTTTAGCTTTTATCGTGTGACTTGATGGCACATGATCAATCATGTCAAAACTATTTACATCAGCAGGACCTGAAAAAGCCGAGATCACTTTTTTACCAACAGCCATGTCATAAACGCCCCATTCCGGTTTAAAGAGTACGGTGTCGTTATGCGTAACAGTACAGTTTTTAAAGCTTATCAAAATGATTTCACCTTGTAAATTTCTTGAGCCTGTAATTATCTCTCCGGAAACAGTGATGTTACCTTCAAATTCTAAAGTAACTTTTTCGGCTTCATAAATGTCATACGCTCGCAAATCTCTCGGACTCATGTCTTCAATGGCCAGATTAATCCCTTTTAACATGCCTATAGGGCTTCCAAATCCATCTTTGTGGGTATTTGTGCCATGACCTACTAATTCTTTGTTTCTATACGACAGAGCTGTTTCTCCTGTGGTTTGAATATAGATGGATTTGCCATTGTGTTCAATTACATTGGTGAATAGTCCGGAAATTTGTAAGCCCGTACTTAATTCAATTGTTCCCAAAGCTTTTGAGTCAATAAGTTTTTGAACGCCTTTCGGGCCTCCGGTTCGCAAAGCCATGGTGTTGGCAAACTCTTCCAAAACCAAACTTAAATGGGCAAAATCGGGAGTAACATATAATTGTGGTTGTGGTTTTGTGATGTCAAAACTTTGATCAGCAGCGGATATGTCATACGGTATTTTTTTTACTTGGTCGGTCATGCACCAGGCACTTTCTCCAATTGACGATAAAAGTCCCGCTCCATAAATCTTTGGGTTTTCGGGTGTGCCAATTAGGCCGTATTCAACAGTCCACCAATGTAAATTTCGGATACGTGACATTTCTGAAAGTTCTCCCATGTTATTTTGTAAAAAAGCTACTTGGTCTTCGGCTTTTTGAATTTCTTCTTCCGGAGTGCCTTCTGCTTCTTTTAGGATGGACAACAAACGGATGGCTTCATACATTTCATAATCGCGTGACGATGAAATGGCTTTACAGCCAATTTCTCCAAATCGACGTAAATATTCAGCATATTCCGGATTGGCAATGATAGGTGCGTGGCCGGCACCTTCATGAATAATATCCGGTGCGGGTGTGTATTCAATATGTTCTAATTGTCTGATGTCGCTGGCAATAACCAAAACGTTATAAGCCTGAAATTCCATAAATGCATTTGGTGGAATAAATCCATCAACAGCAACAGCGGCCCATCCTATTTCTTTCAGGATGCGGTTCATGCCATACATGTTGGGGATGTTATCCACTTCCAGTCCGGTTTTTTTTAATCCGTCTAAGTAGGATTCGTGTGCTACTTTTGAAAGATAGTCCACATTTTTCCGCATAACATACCGCCAAACTGCTTGGTTTATTGGTGTATAGTCTTCATAAACCTGAGGTTTGATAAACTGCTTTAAATGTTTTGGAAGTCTGTCTATCAGTGGGTTGCTTTCAAAATGGGTTTCCATACAATTTTTTTGTTGATGTCTCGTAAAGGTAAAAAACTTTAGCGTCACTGCAATCAAACCGGAATAAGTTTAACTTATTTTAGTATTTGTGTTTTATTTTATTTAGAAATTTCGTTGCATTTTATCATTTAATTTCAGGTTTGGGTTTATGTTTAGGGTACCACAACGTGGGCTTTACTATGGCTTTACTATGGCTTTAGTATGGAACCACTATTAGCAAGTACAATATATATAAAAAAAAACCACAGGTTTACTGTGGTTGTAGTTTTTCGATTCAATTTCTTGACTTTTATTTTTTCGGCGGATATTGTGCTAAAATTTTAGTCACAAATTCTTTAATTCGTTCGTCTTTTTTGTTGGTGTTTTGGGTTAACACTCCCGAACCTTCGCCTTGCCAAACCAATTCATTTTTTTTGGTGTCGATAATGTCGATGTAAAGGGTTCCTTCGTTGACGGTGCTAACAGAGGTTCTGCCTCCCCACATCCAAGGATCAAATCCCCAACCCCAGCCCCAACCCCAACCGAAGTTGTTGTTCCAAACATCAACACGTTTGTTGTCTTTGGTAAAGATGCTGATCATTACATCAGGTTTTTCACTTTTTGTAAATCCTTTTGCCAATAATTCTTCGTCAATTGCCTTCAGGATTCTTTTTTTATCCAAATCAGAGATTTCCACTTTGTCAATACTTGCTTTGTGGTAAGCAAAGGTTTTATATTGTTCAAACGGGGCTGTTTTGTCAAAATCCGAAGCTACTCTCACGGAGCTGCAAGAAGCTAGGGTAAAGAGTAGTAGGAGGGGTAAAAATTTGAGTGTTTTCATAGCTTTTTTTGTTTCAAGTTTCAAGTTTCAGGTTTCAAGTTATAACATATAACATATAACTTGAAACCTGAAACTTGAAACAATTTATAATAAATCATCATCTACTACATTAGGGATGGTAACTTTCAATAAAGGTTGCGTTGCCATGGCTCTTTTAATTGCAAAGATGGCTCCTTCGTTTCTGGCCCAGTTTCTTCTTGCAATTCCATTGTTTACATCCCAAAACAGCATCGCTTTTAAACGTCTGTCACTGTCTTCACTACCATCAAGAACCATTCCAAATCCGCCATTTATAACTTCGCCCCATCCAACACCGCCGCCGTTATGGATTGATACCCAGGTAGCTCCGCGGAAACTGTCGCCAATTACATTTTGAATGGCCATGTCTGCTGTGAAACTAGAGCCGTCATAAATGTTTGACGTTTCCCTATAGGGTGAATCGGTTCCGGAAACATCGTGGTGGTCTCTACCTAAAATGACATAGCCAATTTCATTGTTTGCAATGGCTTTATTGAACGCTTCCGCAATTTTCATTCGTCCTTCTGCGTCGGCATATAAAATTCTGGCTTGCGAACCCACAACTAATTTATTTTTTTGGGCTTCTTGAATCCATTTGATGTTGTCCTGCATTTGTTGTTGGATTTCGATCGGAGCTGTTTTAGCCATTTCTTCCAATACTTCACAAGCTATTTGGTCTGTTTTGGCTAAATCTTCCGGTTTTCCACTGGCACAAACCCATCGAAAAGGTCCGAATCCATAATCAAAACACATCGGTCCCATGATGTCTTGCACATAACTTGGGTATTTGAAATGAATGCCGTCTATAGCCATAACATCAGCTCCTGCTCTTGAAGCTTCTAATAAAAAGGCATTTCCATAATCAAAGAAATAGGTGCCTTTTGCGGTATGTTTATTGACTGCTGCTGCATGACGAATCAATGTTTCTTTTACTTTAGTTTTGAACAATTCGGGATTGTTGGCCATCATTTCGTTTGATGCTTCAAACGATTGGCCTACCGGATAGTAGCCACCTGCCCAAGGATTGTGAAGTGATGTTTGATCAGAACCCAAGTCAATATGAATGTTTTCTGTGTCAAAACGTTCCCAAACGTCTACGATATTGCCAAGGTAGGCGATAGAAACAACTTCTTTAGCAGCTTGAGCTTTTCGAACACGAATGACCAAATCATCAACGTTTTCAATTACTTCATTGATCCAACCTTGTGAATGACGAATATGTGTAATTTTAGGATTTACCTCTGCACAAACCGTAATACAACCCGCTATGTTTCCTGCTTTGGGTTGAGCTCCACTCATACCGCCTAAACCGGAGGTTACAAAAAGGGCACCTGCGGGTTCTTTTTTAATTTTTCTGAATCCGTTTAAAACCGTAATCGTAGTGCCGTGAACAATACCTTGCGGTCCAATGTACATATAACTTCCCGCTGTCATTTGACCGTATTGCGAAACGCCTAATGCATTCATTTTTTCCCAGTCATCCGGTTTTGAATAATTTGGAATGACCATACCGTTGGTTACCACAACTCTTGGGGCCTCTTTATGGGAAGGAAACAATCCCATTGGATGGCCGGAATACATCACTAAGGTTTGCTCGTCTGTCATTTCAGACAAGTATTTCATGGTTAAAAGGTATTGAGCCCAATTTTGAAACACCGCACCGTTACCTCCATAGGTTATTAATTCATGAGGATGTTGAGCCACTGCATAATCCAAATTGTTTTGAATCATCAGCATAATGGCTTTTGCCTGTTCACTTTTCCCAGGATATTCTGAAATGGGTCGTGCATACATGCGATAATCAGGTCTGAAACGGTACATGTAAATCCGACCATATTTTTCTAATTCTTCTTTAAATTCGGGTAGTAGCGTTGCGTGGTGTTTTGTTTCAAAATAACGTAACGCATTTTTTAAAGCCAATTTTTTTTCCTCTTCAGAAAGAATTTCTTTTCGCTTTGGAGCGTGGTTTATAGTGGGGTCATAAGGTTTTACAGCCGGCAATTCGTTTGGAATGCCTTGTGTGATTTGTTGTTGGAAATTCATGTCGGTTGTCTGTTGTCTGTTATCTGTTGTCTGTTATCTGTTGCCTGTTATCTGTTGTCTGATTGCTTTTTAATCGCACCTGTTTTTTTATCATAGCCATAGGGACAATGGCGGCAGCCGCTTTTGCAGCAATAGCCTCGCTTTAAATGGTGTTTTTCGGTGAAACATTTATAACCTTCTGGTGTATAATAAAAATCTTCGCCTTCGATTAACTTATTTTCAGAATTTGGTGTATTCATAGCTACAAAATTAGCAACTTTGCAACAAATGATTGTAGTAGTTTTTAAATATTTAACCCCAAAGCGTTTTCGAGGCATCACGCTTTTTCCTTTTGTGGTGTTAAAAAACAAATTAGATAAGCAAAATTTGGTTTTGTTGCATCATGAACACATTCATTTGAGACAGCAACTTGAACTGTTGGTTGTACCTTTTTTTATTTGGTATGGTATTGAATTTCTTATTCGATTGTTTCAATCCCGTTCCCGATTTAAAGCGTATCGCATGATTTCATTTGAGCAGGAAGCTTATCAAAATGAAAATGACCTCGACTATTTAAAGAAGCGGTCCTTGTGGAATTTTTTAAACTACATAAATTTTAAGTATTCCACTTAATAGTAGTCTTATTTTTCCTTATTTTGTTGCATAATTTAAAATAGATACACTTTTTATTAAATTTGAAAGTTTCTTATGCACTCCATAAATCAACAAATTACAAAATTCAAAACTACTTCTCAATTTGTTTCCATTAAGCGAGACGATTTGATTCATCCCTTTGTCTCGGGAAATAAATACAGAAAATTGAAGTATAATTTACTGGAAGCAAAATCTCAAAAGGCAACTACCTTACTTACTTTTGGAGGTGCTTTCTCCAATCACATTGCGGCAGTTGCTTATGCAGGAAGAGAAAATGGGTTACAAACCATTGGTGTTATTCGTGGCGATGAATTAGAAAATCAGATTGCACAAAATCCCACTTTGAAATTTGCCCATGAAAGCGGGATGCAGTTTAAATTTATATCAAGAGCCGCTTATAAAGACAAAGAAAGTTCCGATTTTTTGTTGGCATTACAAGAAGAATTTGGTAGCTTTTATCTACTTCCTGAGGGTGGTACAAACGATCTGGCAGTAAAAGGTTGTGAAGAGATTTTAACACCCGAAGATGCGATATTTGACTATATATGTTGTGCAGTTGGAACGGGTGGTACTATAGCCGGTATTATCAATTCTGCTTTACCACATCAAAAAGTTTTGGGTTTTCCTGCTTTAAAAGGTGATTTTTTATCAAATGATATTCGTAAATTTGCCAACAATGAGCGTTGGGAATTGATTACAGACTATCATTTTGGGGGTTATGCGAAAGTAACACCTGAGTTGATTTTATTTATGAATTCCTTTTATGAACAAACTAAAATTCCATTGGATCCCGTTTATACCGGAAAAATGGTTTTTGGCGTTTATGATTTGATACAGCAAAATTATTTTCCAAAAGACGCCCGTATTTTAATGATTCATACCGGAGGATTGCAAGGTGTTGATGGAATGAATCAAAAGTTAGCACAAAAAAAATGGCCCAAAATTATATTCGATGTTAAAAAAACTTAGTCTTTTATTGCTTTTATTTTCCATTGTTGCTTGTAACACTTCAAAGCCCGTAGTCCGAACAACCAAACCACAACCTGTTCAGCGGACTGTTAAAAAACCGATGGCTCAAACCTCTTCAACATCAAAATCAACAACTGCTACAACGGCTCCAAAGTCAGAAGTTTTAACGGCTACTTCCAATGTCAAGGTGACCACTGAAATTGTTTTGAAATATATTGATGACTTTAAAGAAATTGCCAAAAACAATATGGTTCAATATGGAATTCCGGCAAGTATTACGTTGGCACAAGGAATTTTGGAATCCGGTTCAGGAGTGGGTTCTTTAAGTCAACGGGCCAACAATCATTTTGGTATAAAGTGTCATAAAGAGTGGACAGGCCCATCAGTTACACACGATGATGATGCGGCTCAAGAATGTTTTCGAAAATATGAGCACCCGAGTGAATCGTATCGTGATCATTCCTATTTTTTGACCTCCAGAAGCAGATATGCCGGATTATTTGATTTGCCAAAAGATGATTACAAAGCGTGGGCACGGGGATTAAAAGCGGCGGGATATGCCACAGATCCAAAGTATCCGGATAAATTGATTAGTTTGATTGAACGCTATCAATTGCAACAGTATGATGGGGAGGTGATAGGTAGTGGAAAAATGGGTTCTACAAAAGTGGTTGTTTCAAGGGAGACTACTTCAAACGTGCAGGTGTATACGGTTGTAAAAGGCGATACGTTGTATGGTATTGCACGAAAATTTAACCTTACTGTTGACGAAATTAAAAAGAAAAACAACCTAAAAGATACAGATTTAATTATTGGACAAACCTTACGTCTGTAATTCGTACTAAATTTTAAATTATACTTATGTTATATCAACGAAGCAGTGCATTATTTGCTGCAGCAGAACAAGTTATTCCCGGGGGTGTTAATTCGCCCGTGAGAGCCTTTAAAGGTGTTGGTGGAACTCCCATCTTTGTAGAAAGAGCTAAAGGAGCTTATTTGTATGATGTGGATGGTAATCGGCTCATTGATTATATCAATTCTTGGGGTCCTATGATTTTAGGACATGCATATGAACCTGTTGTTAACGCTGTAATTTCAAAAGCTAAATTAGGCACTTCCTTTGGAATGCCTACAGAAATAGAAACTCAAATCGCTTCTTTGGCTTTATCGATGATTCCGAATGCGGATAAAATTCGATTTGTAAACTCTGGTACAGAAGCTTGCATGAGTGCGATTCGATTGGCTAGGGGTTTCACCGGAAGAGCAAAAATTATAAAATTTGCGGGTTGTTATCACGGTCATTCGGATTCTTTTTTAATTCAAGCGGGTAGTGGAGCCAGTACCTTTGGCACGCCAAATAGTCCCGGAGTTACACAAGGAACGGCTCAAGATACTTTATTGGCAGACTATAATGATTTGGCTTCTGTACAAAAATTATTTGAAGCGAATCCCAATCAAATTGCAGCTATAATTGTGGAGCCTGTAGCCGGAAATATGGGATGTGTTCCTCCATTAGCAGGTTTTTTAGAAGGATTACGAGCACTTTGTACGGCTCAAGATTCTTTACTGATTTTTGATGAGGTGATGACCGGTTTTCGATTGGCAGCTGGCGGTGTTCAAGAACTTTATGGAATTACTGCTGATATTAGTTGTTTTGGCAAAGTGATTGGCGGAGGACTACCGGTTGGAGCTTTTGCGGCTCGAAATGAAATCATGAATTTTTTAGCACCCCTTGGTCCAGTTTATCAAGCGGGTACCTTATCCGGTAATCCCTTAGCTATGGCAGCAGGATTAGCTATGTTAACTGCTATTGCTAACGATAAAGACCTTTTTACCCGATTGGATGAAAAAACGGCTTATTTGGAAACAGGAATCAGAAATGTTTTGAATAAGTACACTTTACCATTTACAATCAACCGAGTAGGTTCAATGATTTCTGTTCATTTTTCAGCACAATCCGTAATCGATTTTGCAACAGCAAAGGCAGGAGATAATGAAACGTTTAAAAAGTTTTTCCACGGTTTGTTGAATGAAGGCGTTTATATTGCTCCCTCAGCTTATGAAACGTGGTTTATTACGGATGCTTTAACTTATGAGGATTTAGATTATACAGTTACTGCCATTGATAAAGTAGTAGCAACACTATAAAAAAAAGGCTCCAATTTTCGTTGGAGCCCTTTTTCTTAGTTTAGGTGTTTTATTTATTTTGTAAACTTTTCAAACAATTCTTGGTTTGTTTTTAGTTTTTCAATCTGTCCTTCATTTAATAAACTCAAAAACTTTTTGCCTAAGCCTTTTTTCAATGCCACTTTTTCTTCTTTAGTGATGGTTGAATCGTTTAATAATTCCATTCTCAATTGTAAAAAACTTTTAAGATTTTCCTCTTGTGTGCCATCAAAATCAACATATTCAGACAGTAAAATCATATCAGATTTTAAAGTTTCCTGCATTAAAATTTCTTTTCTTTCGTCAGACATTGAATTATCTAATTGTTGGGCTGACATTGATGTTGAAAAAGCCAAACAAGCTAATCCGGCAAAAATTATATTTTTCATTGTGTTCAAGGTTATTGATTAGAAGGCGAATATACTTTATTTTTTAAAACCTTCAAAATTTGAGCTTACTTTTTTCTTCTTTGTTTTTGAATTTGCCCATTTTTTTCTTTGCCATTCTTTGTTTTTGCATTGCCTGTTTTTCTTCAAACTTTTCAAATTGCTCTTTAGTCAGAATTTTTTTCATTTCAGCTTTCATAGCGATTTGATTGTCCAATCTTTCGTTTTGCATTGCATATCTTTCCTCGGCACTCATCGCTTTTCTGTCCGCTTTTTTGGCTTTCATTTCTGCTTTTTTGGCTTCGCTTTTTTTGCTGTTTTCTAAAACAATTTTTTTAATTTCAGTGCGTTGCTTTTCCGTTAAATCCAAATGTAAGGTCATTTGCTTAACACGAAGTTCGGCTCTTTGTTCCGGAGTCATTGCTTCCATTGCAGCAGCTCTAGTTTGACTGTCTCCTTTTTTTGTTTCTTTTTCTTGTGCGAAAGTGGCAGCTGTTACTACCATCAACGCCATAATAATTACTTTTTTCATGATTTTTATTTTTTATGATTATACCACTTTGACCGAAGCAGCTTCAAAAGGTTTAATCGGTTGCTGTCTTTTAACTTTTTAAATGGATTTATTTAACATTATTAAAAAATCAGTATCTTGCTTTTCCTAACCAAAAAAATTTAAAAAATGGAAACAATTCAAGATCAAAATTTAAAACCAATGTCAGTTAAAGATTGGGTTATCACGCTGCTAATCATGGCTATTCCGCTAGTGGGTTTTATAATGCTTTTTGTTTATGCGTTTGGTTCTAATGAAAACATAAACAAACAAAATTGGGCCAAAGCACAGCTTTTGGTAGCGGCAATTGTACTTGGTTTTGTTTTGTTGTTATTTATGATTTTCGGAGCCTTTTTTGCTTCTAATTTTGCAGGAATGCAACAGTATTAAAAATATAATTGAAACTAAAAAAGGTGTCATTGTTTAAATGGCACCTTTTTTTATATTTAAAGTACTTATTATTTCAATTCCACTGTTTTGAGATCACCGTCTACTTTTACTGTGATTACGCCGTGTTTTGATAATCCTTTCATGGCAGCATCCCATTTTTTTCCGCTAAGGGCGGTTTTTTCTTTAAGTTCAGAAAGTGACATGTTGTTTTCTTTTTTTAGTAATTCAACAATGGCCTTTTCTTCTTCAGTTAATTCAATTTGTTTTTTCTCCGGACGCATTTGCGGGAAAAACAACACTTCTTGAATCGATTGGTTGTTGGTTAAAAACATGATGAGTCGGTCCATTCCAATTCCTAATCCAGAAGTTGGTGGCATTCCATATTCTAAAGCTCTCAAGAAGTCGTTGTCAATAAACATCGCTTCATCATCACCTCTGTCTGCTAATTTTAATTGGGCTTCAAAGCGTTCTCTTTGGTCAATTGGGTCATTCAATTCTGAATAGGCATTGGCTATTTCTTTTCCGCAAACCATTAATTCAAAACGTTCGGTTAATTCCGGGTTGCTGCGGTGTACTTTGCACAACGGACTCATTTCTTTTGGATAATCGGTAATGAAAGTAGGTTGTATAAAATTACCTTCGCATTTTGCCCCAAAGATTTCATCAATTAATTTTCCTTTACCCATTGTTTCATCCACAGGAATGTGCATTTTTAAAGCGGCTTCTCTAATCTCATTTTCCGTTTTTCCTGAAATGTCAAAACCTGTAAATTGGATGATTGCATCTGTCATGGTTACTCGAGCATAAGGAGCTTTGAAATTGACTTGATGTTCTCCAAAAGTAGTTTCAGTGGTTCCATTTACTTGAAGAGCACAATATTCCAAAAGATTTTCAGTGAATTCCATCATCCAGTTATAATCTTTGTAGGCCACATAGATTTCCATGGCTGTAAATTCCGGATTGTGCGTTCTATCCATTCCTTCGTTACGGAAGTTTTTAGAAAACTCATAAACGCCATCAAAACCTCCAACAATTAAACGTTTTAGGTATAATTCGTTGGCAATTCGCATGTATAAAGGAATGTCTAAGCTGTTATGGTGTGTCATAAATGGGCGGGCTGCGGCTCCTCCTGGGATTGGTTGCAACACCGGAGTTTCTACTTCAAAGTAGCCTTTGTCGTTGAAAAAGGTACGCATGGCGTTGAACAATTTTGTTCGTTTCACAAATACTTCTTTCACTTGTGGGTTTACTACTAAATCCACATAACGCATGCGGTATCGCAATTCGGCATCGTTAAAAGCATCGTGTACTTTTCCTTCTTCATCCACTTTTGGTAAGGGTAACGGTCGTAATGTTTTGCTTAGAAAAGTAAAATGATCCACTCGCACACATTGTGCACCTACTTTTGTGGTGAACAATTCGCCTTCTATTCCTATAAAATCGCCTAAGTCGGTTAATTTTTTAAAAACTTGGTTGTATGTTGTTTTATCCTCTCCGGGACAAATTACGTCACGGTTCAAATATAGTTGTATCCTGCCATCACTATCTTGTAGCTCTGCAAAAGAAGCTTTTCCTTGGTCTCTAACGCTCATGATTCTTCCGGCAAGAGTTACTTTTTTACCATCTTCAAATTGGTCTTTTACCTGCTTTGAAGAATGAGTTACCGGATATAGATCAGCGGGATATGGGTTTATTCCCAAGTCGCGTAACGCATTCAGTTTTTCTCTTCTAATAATTTCTTGTTCCGAAAGTTGCATAGCCTAATTTTTAGCGTGCAAATATAGGGATAAAATAAAAATGTAACAATTTGTTTTTTTTGTAATTGAAAACAAAGTTTGGTAAAATTTAAAAACATATTTGTAGTTTTGAAAAAAATATGACTCATGAAAACAAACTTTCTTTTTTTATTGATTGGTATTCTATTTTGTTTAAGTAGTTGTGCGATTACGGAAAATTTGATTATCAATGAAGACGGTTCCGGAAAGTTTGCCTACGATATTGACATGTCAGAATTGATTGCGTTAGCAGGTGAGGTTGGGCAACAAGAAGAACCAAATTCTAAAAATAAGAAAAATAAAAAAGGCAAAGAAGTTACCAATGAAAAAATAATGGATAGTACTTTTTCATTTAAATCGCTACTAGCCGAAAAAAGCGACAGTATTTCTATGTTGCCGCTTGAGGAGCAAAAGCGGTTAAAAATGTTAGAACGTTTTTCGATGCGAATGGTTGTTAATGAGCCTGAGAAAATTATGACCTATTCCATGTTCACTGATTTTAGTTCGGTAAACGAATTGCAGGAAATCATGTCACCTATGAATTCTATGAAATCGATAGGCGGAAATAATAAATTGGCCGGGTCGTTAACTGAAATGAAAGATGATGACAGTACTACACGTTTTTATTATGATGAGAAAAAATTCACTAAAGTGGTTACTTCAACAAATATGAAAGAAGCATTGATGAATGAATTAAAAAATGAGGAATATGACATGGAAGATTCAGAAGAACTTTCAGAAGAAAGTCTTTCGGAATCCTTTTCAATGATTTATGAGCAAAGCTCCTTTAAGATGGTCTATCAATTTCCAAAGCCTGTAAAGCGAGTTTCCATTCAGAACGCACAATTTAGTGTCGATAGAAAAACCATTACTGTGGAATATCCTATGGAAACCTATATGGAAAAACCGGAATCTATGAGTTTTGAAATAGATTTTGAATAAAACACAATGAATAAAAAAATTGCATTTACCGATTTAGGTTTAAAGGACTACAAAGCAACATGGGAATTGCAGGAAAAGTTGTTTGCCTCCATAGTTGATTTAAAAATTAAAAATCGTCGTCTTCAAGAAGAAACACCAACACCTAATTATTTTTTATTTGTTGAACATCCTCATGTTTACACTTTAGGGAAAAGTGGTGATTTTTCTAATTTGTTGCTTTCAGAAGAGCAATTAGAAAAAAAAGGAGCCACTTTTTATAAAATAAACAGGGGAGGTGACATTACCTATCATGGTCCCGGTCAAGTTGTGGGTTATCCTATTTTGGATTTAGAAAACTTTTTTACAGATATTCATAAGTATCTTCGTTTTTTAGAAGAGGCTATTATTCTCACCTTAAAAGAATATGGAATAGAAAGCGAACGCAGTCCCGGAGAGACGGGAGTGTGGTTGGGAGTAGGTACACCATTTGCACGAAAAATTTGTGCTATGGGCGTACGAGCCAGTCGGTGGGTAACCATGCATGGGTTTGCTTTAAATGTGAATGCTGATTTGGGTTATTTTGACAACATAATTCCTTGTGGTATTCGCGGTAAAGCCGTAACTTCTCTACATGTTGAATTGGGTGTTGTTGCAGTTGATGAAGAAGAAATAAAACAAAAAATCACTACCCATTTTTTACATCTTTTTGAAGGCACAATAGAAGTCGCTTCGTTTTAATTTATTTATCAAAATCTAATTTCAATTGATCAGGTAGTAATCTGAAGCTTTTTCTATGGTATTTTGTTATGCCGTATTTTTGAATTGCATCTCTGTGTTCAATTGTTGGGTATCCTTTGTTTTTTTTCCAATTGTACATTGGAAATTCTTCATGAATTCTATTCATGTATTCATCTCGGTAGGTTTTAGCCAAAACAGATGCTGCGGCAATGCTCAGGTACTTGCCATCACCTTTTATAATACATGAGAATGGTGTGTCATTGAACGGATAAAAACGATTTCCATCTACAATAATATATAAAGGTATAGGGTTTAATCTCATAATTGATTCTTGCATGGCTTTAATGGATGCATTGAGAATGTTGATTTCATCAATAATTTCCGGTTCAAGATGCGTCACTGCAAAAGCAATTGCATATTCTTCAATGGTGGGTTTTAGTTCAAAGCGATTTTTTTCAGAAAGTTTTTTTGAATCATTTAAAAGTGGTAGCTGAAAATTTTCAGGCAAAATAACTGCTGCTGCTGTAACCGGTCCGGCCAAACAACCTCTGCCAGCTTCATCTGTACCAGCTTCAGGAAAAATTCTTGAGTAATTTTGAAATAACATAATTTATGAAAAAATAGTTAAAATTTACGCAACCATAACGTCTGTTTTACATCTAACTAACAAGTTTGTAGCTTAACATCGAGCTGTTCGCTTATTTTTTAACAAAAATAAATAATATTATTCCGAAGTAATATTTGTTTATTTAAGAAATTATTAAGAAGTTTGCGGAATAACTAACTCAAATAAATTTAATATGAGATCGAAATTTAAATGGATTTACACGCTTTTGTTAGCGTTTTTTATTCAGTTTTCTTATGCTCAACAAGAGAAAACTATCACGGGTATTGTGTCTGAAGGGGGTATGCCGCTTCCTGGGGCAACCGTTATTGTTAAAGGTACAAACAATGGTGTTTCATCAGATTTTGATGGAAAGTATTCTATTAGAGCCAAAACGGGAGATGTTTTGGAATTTTCTTATGTTGGTATGAAAACTAAGACATCAACAGTTGGTGCTTCTAATGTAATTAATATTACTCTAGAAAGTGATACTGCATTGGATGAGGTTGTTGTTGTAGGTTATGGTTTGACAACTAAGGAGGCATATACTGGAACAGCAACTAAAATTAAAACTGAAAACATTGAAGCCAAAACTGTATCAAACGTTTCTCAAGCATTAAGAGGAGAGGTTGCAGGGGTAAATGTTATTACTACTTCCGGTCAGCCAGGGGTTGATGCTACAATTCGTATTCGTGGATTTGGTTCTGTTAATGGGAATAGAAGTCCATTATACGTTGTGGATGGTGTGCCTTACACAAGTGATATTAGTGCAATTAATCCTGCAGATATAGAAAACATGACTATATTAAAGGATGCTGCTGCAACTTCTGTTTATGGTTCAAGAGGTGCTAATGGAGTTATTTTAATTACTACTAAGTCTGGTAAGTCAGGAAAATCTGTTGTGTCGGTTGATTTTAGAACAAGTATCAATACAATGTTTTTACCAACTTATGATGTTATTAGGTCTCCAGAAGAATATATTGAGTTGTCTTGGGAGGGAGTTAAGAACAGAGGGGTGCTTTCCGGAGCTGCTGATCCAATTTCTTTTGCAAATTCAAATTTGTTTGGAGGAAATGGTATAGATCCGCATTATAATTTGTGGAATGTTAGTGGAGCTCAGTTGATTAATCCTGTAACTGGAAAGTTTAATTCTGGGGTATCACGTAGATATAATCCAGAGAATTGGGCAGATTATGCTTTCAGAACTGGGGTTAGACAAGAGGCCAATTTTCAGTTCAGTGGAGGTACTGACAAAACTAAGTATGCAACTTCATTCGGATATGTAGATGATGAAGGTTATGGTATAAATTCAGATTATACTCGTTATTCAACTAGAATTAATCTGGAGCATAAGCCAACTGATTGGCTTAAAGTGGGTGCTAATATTGCTTATTCAGGTTCTAGATATACTAGAAATGGTCAGACTTCTGATACCGGTAGTATTTTTTTAATGGCTAATAATGCTCCTCCTATTTATTCTATCTTTTTGAGAGATGATGAAGGAAACAAGATTGTTAATAACAATACGGGTGATTATTTTTATGACTTTGGTAATCTTTATGGTAGAGGTTTTTCTCCGCTTACAAATGGTATAGCAGATGCAAATTATAACTTAGTTAGAGATTATGTTCATACATTAACAGGGAATTTCTCATTTGATGTTAATTTAGCTAAAGGTCTTGTGTTTGAAACTCGATATGGAGGTCAGTATGAAAATTCAGATTATATTGATATGGATAATGTTGAGGCTATTTCTGGTAATCCTGGTAATCCACTTGGGTATCTTTCTAGAACTGATTATGAGACAAAAAATCAAAACTTTTTGCAGTTGTTGCGTTATAGCAATAAATTTGGTAGTCATGGATTAGAGGCTTTTGTAGCACATGAGTCAACAGAGTGGACTAGTAATTATTTTAGAGCAGCTAAACAAAATGCAATTATTTTTGGATCTACTGATTTGTCGCAATATACCCAAATTGTTGGTAAACCAACCTCTTATACACGTGGATATACTTTAGAAAGTTATTTTGGTCAAGTTAGTTATAATTATGATCAAAAGTATTATTTGACTGCCTCAGCAAGGCGTGATGGTTCTTCTCGTTTTAGAAATGATAAATGGGGGACATTTGGTTCGGTAGGTATTGGTTGGATTGCTTCTAAAGAGGGCTTTTTAGAGAATGTTAAATTTATTGACTTCTTGAAATTTAAAGCTAGTTATGGAGTAATTGGTGATCAAGGAAATCGTTTGCAATATGGGTGGCAAATTTCAAACATTGGGGCAGATGATGAGTATGCCTTTTTGGTTAATTCGGAAGAAAGAAATTTAGATTTAACTTGGGAAAAATCCAAAGTAGCACAAGTTGGTTTTGAAAGTACTTGGTTTAATAATTCCTTAGATATTAATGTAGATTATTATGTAAAGAATACTGATAATTTATTTTTCTCACAAACTCTACCAACATCACCAGGTTTTCAAACAATTTTCTATAACAGTGGTCAGTTACGTAATAGCGGACTTGAGTTTGATGTAGCTTTACATTTATATAAAGCAAAATCATTAGGAGATTTTTCTTTATCAATTGGTGTTAATGGTGAAATACTTAAAAATGAAGTTACACAAATGCCTATTGATTATTTAAATCCTGGAGAAAGAAAGATAATTGACGGAGCTTTGTCTAAAGGTCGTTCTATTTTTGATTTTTACATGCGTGAATGGGCGGGTGTAGATCCTGCAACAGGAGCTGCTTTGTGGAATATGTACTATGATGATGTTAATGGAAATGGTATATTTGACGCAGAAGATACTAATATTCAAAATATGGTATTGTATTTGGCAAGTAATCCTGATGCTAAAGTTGAACAAACTGTAACTTCTACTTATGCACAAGCAACTCAAAAGTATGTTGGTAAGTCTGCAATTCCTAAAGTAAGAGGTGCGTTTCGTTTGAATACAGAGTTTAAAAACTTCGATTTGACAGCTCAATTTAGTTATAGTATAGGTGGTTATTCTTATGATAATTATTATTCATGGTTAATGGCAAATGCTGCCATCGGACAGGATAACTGGCATACTGACATTAGAGATAGATGGCAACAACCAGGCGATGTAACAAACATACCAAGATTGTCTGATAATTTTTCTACTGATGCAAATTATACAAGTGTATCAACAAGATTTTTGACAAGAGCTGATTACTTGTCTCTGAATAACGTTAAGATTGGTTACACATTTCCAGAAAGATTCATTAAAGATGCTCATATGAGTAAATTAAATATTTTCTTTGCTGCAGATAATTTAATGTTTATTAGTGCTAGAAGAGGATTTAATCCATCTACTTCTGAAAGTGGTGCTTCAAATATTTATAGATATAATCCATTGTCTAGTTTTAGTTTTGGAGTAAAAGTTGAACTTTAAAAAAAAATGATATGAAAAAAAGAATTTTAGTTTATTCATTCTTCACCGCTATTTTTATTAGCTTAATTAGTTGTAGTGAAGATTTTCTTGAGCCTGTTAGAGATACTTCGGTATTAACTGATGCTGATTTCGCTAATAATGCAGACATTAATCCTGGCTTAATTGAAGGTACATTGACAGGTGTTTATTCTTATATGGCAAGACCATTTGCAGTTTATGGAACAGCAGGATCAAGACATTATGATTTTGGACACAAATCAATTGATATTTGGTCTGATATGTTAACTGGAGATATGGCATTATCTAATAATGCTTATAACTGGTATGCTAATTTTACAAACTTGGTGTCAACATCCGATTTTACAAGAGAGGAGAATGCTTTGGTTTGGACTTATTTGTACAAAGTCATCAACTTATCTAATATTGTTATTAATAATTTAGGTGGTAATGATGCAGTTCCTGAATCTGATCAAACTAAATATATGATGGGTCAAGCTAAGGCTATGCGTGCCTATGGATATTTTTATTTGACTCAGATGTTTCAACGAGAATATAATCCTTCTCAAGAAATTTTACCAATTTATGATGGTGTTCAAAGTTTATATTCTAAACAGCCTGCTTCTGATGTTTACAACTTGATTATAAGTGATTTAAATCAATCGATTGTTTTGTTGGATGGTTTCCAAAGAACAGCTAAAAATCAGGTTAATAAGTCGGTAGCTCAAGGATTATTGGCTTATACATATGCAGCAATGGGTATGTATCCAGAGGCAAAAGTATTGTCTGATGAAATTATTGCTACTGGTGGTTATTCTTTAACTACAGCAGGTCAATTAGCTTTTCCTGGTGTTGGTTCCGGTTTTAATAATGTAAATACAGGTTCTTGGATGTGGGGATTTGATATTACTACTGATCTTGGATATGGTTTAGTTTCTTGGTGGGGTCAGATGGATGTATTTACTTATAGCTATGCTGGGGCTGGTGATAGAAAGGCAATAGATAATGGATTATATGCTTTGATTCCAGCAAATGATGTTAGAAAAAATCAATTCAATGCAGCTCCTGGAGCGACAAATTTAATGCCAATTAACAAATTCTTCCATCAAGGAAGGGTTAGTATGGGACAACAAGTTATTGAAACTGATTATATATACATGCGAATTGAAGAGTTTTACTTGTTGAGTGCTGAAGCTGCTGCAAAATCAGGAAATGAAGCTGCTGCCAAATCAAGATTAGAAGAATTAATGACAATTAGATTAGGAAGTTTAGCTGCTGCAACAGCTTATGTTAGTCCATTGACTGGAGATGCTTTAAAAAATGCAATTTATTTACAAACTAGAATAGAGTTTTGGGGCGAAGGTAAAAGTTATTTAGCAATGAAACGTAACAAGGCTACGATTACTAGAGGCACTAATCATACGTATTTGTCTGGCATTTCAGTTCCTTATGACGATTCTAGATTATCATTTAAGATTCCACAGGTAGAAATTAATAATAATCCTAGTATTACTGAACAAAATTAATAACATTAAACTTATAAAGTATGAATTTTTTTAAATTTAATACCTTTCCAATTTTAGCATTTCTTTTAGTTGGAATTTTGGTATCATGTGAAGATGATTCTTCATCAAGTAATCCTTTAGCTAGTCAAAATTTTGTTAGTTTTGAAACTAATAAAACGGTACTGATTGAAACCGGGCAAACTGTTGCTATTGAAGCAAAGGTGTTTGCTTCGCAAACATCTACTGTTGATAGAGTTTTAGAATTGGTAGTAGGTTCGACTAGTACTGCTAATCCTATGTATTATTCGATGCCTTCAACAGTTACTATTCCTGCAGGTTCAAAAGAAGGTACAATAAATCTTTCAATTCAAGGCGTTGAGCTAGATAGTACTGGAAAAACAATTGTTATTGGGTTTGTTCCTCAAGAAGGACTTAACGTAACAACCACGTATTCAGGATCTAAGGCGTTGGGTACTTATGCTGTTGCTTATAAGCAATTAGTAATAACAGCCAAAGAGGTTTGTAGTGCTTCTCCATTGCGAATTCAAATAGTAACTGATAGATATGGTGATGAGACTACATGGGAATTGTATAATCAGAATATGGATGTAATTGCTTCTGGTGGGCCATATGCAACACAAAGTGCTTCTGGTGCTTTTCCTCAAGCACCTATTGATTTGTGTTTAGCAAGTGGTAGTTATACTTTTGTTGTTTATGATTCTTATGGTGACGGTATGAATAGTGGCTATGGAGCTGGATATTACAGATTAGTTTCCATGAATTCTGATTTTAGTTCTGAAGTGTTGCAAATTGCTCAAAATGGAGTATTTGGAGCATTTGATATTGTGGAATTTACTTTACAGTAGATTTAAGCAAATTGAATCAGTAATTGTAAATAATCTATATAGATTATTTAGTAATATTTATTTAAACACTTGCAAATTTTTTTTGCAAGTGTTTTTCTTTTTTAAAATGTTCAAACTAATTTTTCTTTTTTTGTACACTTATTTTTGTTTTATTTATTATTAGATTTTTAGAATAACTTCTTCTTGATTTGAATTTTTATGTATGTTATTCGTTTTTTTAACTTACTTAGCTTTTGAATTGAATTTGTTAATAATTCAAATTACTATAATTTTGCTTAACTTGAAATATAGTTTCCCTTTAATATAGGCTGTAGTAGTATGATTAACTATTTCGCATTTTAATTTTTTTTTCTTTTTATATGACTATAAGTAAATATGTTTAAATTTTCATAACAACTTATTTAAATGCATTTTGTTTTTATATATTTGTAAAGTCTAAACTTTGTTCGTAATTAAAATTGAAAAAGATAAATAATTTAGAAAAAATGATTAAAAAAATAGTTTTGTTTGTTCTTGTATTTTATTATGGTTTAATAAATTCCCAAAATGTTGATGAGGTTAGAAAAATTATTTCTGAGTATGATCCAGAAAAATATTCTCAATTAGAATTTTCATTTCATCAGAATGAATTAATTGTTCGACAAAAAATTTATGATTTTTTGTCAATTAATCCAAATGTATCTACTGATATAGAATCTAATGGAAGATTTTATAAGTTGGTTGATGTTATAAATGACAAGCCCGTATATGTTGCTACGGACAATTTTTCTGCTGCTGTAGCCTCTAGAACAAATAGGTTATATCCAGGTGGATTATTGGGGCTTAATTTGCAAGGAGAAGGAATGAATGTTGGTGTTTGGGACAGCGGTTGGATTTTAAAAACACATGTTGAATTCAACACTCCGTCTGCAAGGGTCATAACACCTGATAATTTATCAATAACACCAACTTCAAATTTTCATGCAACTCATGTAGGCGGTACTGTTGGTGCCGCTGGAGTCGTAAATTCTGCAAGAGGAATGGCTCCTAGATCAAATATAAGATCTTATGATTGGTCAGGTGATTTGAATGAAGTGCTATTCGATGTTTCTCAAAACGGTTTGCTGATTTCTAATCATTCTTATGGCGTTCCTATTTATAATGATAACAATGTGTTGAATGTTCCAGTTTGGTACATGGGATGCTATAATGATACTGCTGTAGCATGGGATGAACTTGCTTACACATATCCTTATTATTTGATGGTTGCTTCTGCCGGAAATTCTGGAAACGATTCTTATACTGGTGGATTGGCACCAGGTTTTGATAAGCTTACGGGTAATAAAAACTCTAAAAATAATTTAGTAGTTGCGAATGCAAATCCTTCAGTTCATCCAATTACAGGCAACATTACTTCCTTATTTATAAATGGTAGTAGTAGTCAGGGACCAACAGATGATGGAAGAATTAAGCCTGATATTGCGGCAGATGGTACAAATGTTTTTTCTACATTTAACAGTAATAATAATGATTATGATACAATTTCAGGAACTTCAATGGCTTCTCCTGTAGTGTCTGGAACTATATTGTTATTACAAGAACATTATAATAATTTGTATTCTAATTTTATGAAAGCCTCTACTCTTAAAGGATTGGTATGTCATACTGCATTAGATGATACAAATATTATTGGTCCCGATACTCGATTTGGTTGGGGGCTGTTAGATGCCCAAGCTGCTGCTAATGTAATAACTAGTAATAGTACTGGTGGCTCATTAATCCTTGAGTCAAATTTAGTAAATGGACAAACTTTCACATATTTATTTAATGCCTCTTCATCAACTCCACTCAAGGCAACAATATGTTGGACTGATCCTCAAGGGACATCCAGAAATGGTTTGTTAAATGATGCAACACCTGTTTTAGTAAATGATTTAGATTTGAGAATCACGAATAGTAGTGAAACTTTTTTTCCTTGGAAATATGATTTGAACAATTTAAGTGGTGGTGCTATTAAGGGGGATAATAATGTTGATAATTTAGAAAGAATTGATATTACTAGTCCAACTTCAGGTCAATATACATTGACAGTTAGTCATAAAGGAACATTGCTTTCCGGGAATCAAGCTTTTTCGTTAATTTTAACTGGAGGCGACTTGGTTTTGAATACAATTGATTCAAATATTCAAGAAGTTAAGGTGTGGCCAAATCCAGCAAATGATTTTTTAAATATAAATTTAACTACATCAAGTGATCCAACATTTATCACAATTTATGATATTCATGGTAGGATAGTCTTCTTTAAAGAGGTTAAAAATCATGAGTTAAATCATTCTATTGATTTGAAAAACTTCACTCAAGGGATGTATTTATTAAGTGTTAAAAGTGGTTTGAATTCAATCATAAAAAAAGTTTTAATTAATTAATTCTTCATGCATTTTATAAAAAGTGAAAGAAGCAGATTTTCAAGTTTGCTTCTTTCATTTTTTATTATCAAAATGAATTACTTTTACAAAAAAAGAGAAATAAAATGAGAATTATTCTTATTATAGTTGTGATTTTATTTTCTTCTTCAGTGAAGTCACAAACTAGATTAGGTTCAATTGGAGGAGTAAAAAAGGGAGAAGAAAATGAAAGTGCTAAAAAGAAAGAAGCATCTCAGTCAATGGTTTTAGAGGATGCTAAAATAGAGCAGTATCAAATTTTCACTATTGAGCGAGATACCACAGTTGTAGATACTTCGCTTACAATTAAAAAGGAATACAGTTATAATTATTTAAGAAGAGATATTTTTGGTTTATTGCCTTTTGCTAATGAAGGATATGTTTATACTGTCTTAGATTATGGATTAAATTCCTATACCACTTTCCCTGAAATGGGTTTCAAAGCCAAGCATTTTGGTTATATGGATCCAGAAGATATCTCTTATTATAAAGTAGCAACCCCTTTGACTGAGTTGTATTTCAAAACCGTGATGGAGCAAGGTCAATCACTAGATGCCTTTATTACTCTCAATACTTCAGAACGATTAAATTTTTCAATGGCTTATAAAGGATTACGTTCTTTAGGTAAATATGTAAATCAATTAGCCAGTAATGGTAATTTTCGATTTACAACCAATTATACCAATCCAAACGAGCGTTATCATTTACAAGCACACTTTACATCACAAGATTTTTCTAACGGTGAAAACGGAGGTATAGTAAGAACCAATGATTTTGAAAGTGATGATGAAGATTTTAAAAATAGGGTTCGACTGCAGGTTTTTTTTGAAGATGCTACCAGCTTTTTGAAGGGAAATCGTTATTTTATCAATCATTCCTATCATTTGACAAATTCAAAAAGCGATTCAAAACTGACCTTATTGCATCAATTTAATTATGAACACAAGTTTTTTGAGTTCAAACAACGCACTCTTTCCACAACAATTATAACTGATGAAGGTTCCGTTACAATTAATCGACTCGGAGATTCGTATCGTTTATCCAATATCAATGATCAAACCCGGTACAATCGTATGTATAATAAGTTTGGAGCTTCCTATGAACATAAAGTTTTAGGTAGTTTTGTTTTTTTTACTGAAGACTTTAGATTCAATCAATATTACAATAGGGTATTGCTTTTGTCTGACACTACGATACCAAGTACCTATAGTGATGAGATAACTACAATTGGTGGTCAGTATTCCTATCGAAAAGGAGATTTGAACGGTAAAGCGATACTAACTCAAACATTGTCTAATCAAGATTTATCTTCTTTGGATTTGCAATTAGCGTATCAATTTTTAGAGTCGTATACATTGGATTTTCACTACCAGGCCATGACGCAAATGCCTGATAATACCTATGTTTTTTTTCAAAGTAATTATGTGACTTACAATTGGAACAACTCGTTTAAAAACGAGAAAGTTCAAAATATAAAAATTAAAGCAACTACACCTTGGATCAATGCTACCGCACAGTTTACTTCAATTAATGATTTTTTATATTTCAGTAATGATGATCCAACAGCTGTTCAATTGCTTGTTACTCCCAAACAGTTTGACCAAAGCGTTACTTATTTTTCGTTAAAAGCTGAAAAAGAATTTAAGTTCAGAAATTTTGCTCTTGATAATACCCTCTTATATCAAAAAACCGATCAGTCTGAAGTAGTTTTGAATGTGCCGGAACTGGTTTTGAGAAATACGTTTTATTATTCCAATCATTTTTTCAAAAAAGCCTTGTTTTTGCAAACCGGAGTAACCTTTACTTATTTTACAGATTATTATGCGGATGATTACAATCCGTTATTGGGGTCTTTTTTTGTACAAGATCAAAAGAAAATAGGTGGGTTTCCTATGTTTGATTATTTTATCAATGCAAAAATCAAACAAGCCCGTTTGTTCTTGAAAGCAGAACATTTTAACTCGTCGTTTACTTCGTCTAATTTTTATACAGCACCTAATTATCCTTATCGTGATTTTATGGTGAGGTTTGGAATTATTTGGAATTTTTTCCAATAGTAGATTGAACGGACTTATTAAATAATTTAATTACCTTTATTAAATAGAACTACAAAAATGAAATTTGCAAAAAATATATTAGAAACAATCGGGAATACTCCTTTGGTTAAAATCAATAAAATTACCAGTGAATTGGACTGTTTGGTACTGGCCAAAGTTGAAACATTCAATCCCGGTAATTCTGTCAAAGACCGAATGGCTGTAAAAATGATAGAAGATGCTGAAGCTGATGGAAGGTTACAACCGGGTGGGACAATTATTGAAGGTACTTCTGGAAATACAGGAATGGGACTTGCTTTAGGGGCTATCGTCAAAGGATATAAATTAATTTGTGTTATTACAGACAAACAATCCAAAGAAAAGATGGATATTTTGCGAGCTGTTGGAGCCAAAGTGATTGTTTGTCCAACCGATGTAGAGCCCGAAGATCCAAGATCGTATTACTCTGTTTCGAAACGATTGGGTACTGAAATTCCAAATTCTTGGTACGTAAATCAATATGACAATCCAAGTAATGCAATAGCTCATTATGAACAAACGGCTCCTGAAATTTGGGAACAGACCGATGGAAAAATCACCCATTTTGTTGTTGGTGTAGGAACAGGAGGGACCATTTCCGGAGTGGCAAAATATTTAAAAGAACGCAATCCGGCAGTTAAAATTTGGGGTATTGATACCTATGGTTCCGTATTTAAAAAATACCATGAAACCGGCATATTTGATGAGAATGAAATTTATTCGTATATCACAGAAGGAATAGGTGAAGATATTTTGCCAAAGAATGTTGACTTTTCTTTAATTGACGGTTTTACAAAAGTAACCGATAAGGATGCTGCAGTTTATACCCGTAGGTTAGCTCTAGAAGAAGGAATTTTTGTTGGGAATTCTGCCGGAGCAGCTATAAAAGGGGTTTTACAGCTAAAAGAACATTTTAAACCTGAAGATGTAGTTGTGGTATTATTTCATGATTCGGGAAGCCGTTATGTAGGCAAAATGTTTAATGACGATTGGATGCGGGAGCGTGGCTTCTTAGATGAGGAAGTTGCGAAAGCTTCCGATTTAATTAAATCGCATAGCGATAAACCTTTAGTCATTGTTCGCACAGAAGAATTGGTTTCACATGCCATTGAACGTTTGAAAAAATACAACATTTCTCAAATTCCTGTTATTGACACTACTGGATTTGTAGGTTCCATTGATGAATCAGATTTGTTTAAAAGTTATTTTTCAGATAAAAATATCGCGGAAAAACCAATCAAAGAAATCATGGGTAAGCCGTATCCGATAGTTCATGAAAATACCCCTATTGAAGAAGTTTCAAAACTGATAAGCAAAGACAATCAAGCAGTTTTAGTAGAAATGGCTAATAAAAAATACCATATTATTACCAAGCATGATATTATAAGTTCGATCAACTAATAGCACTTTCCCTTTAAAAAAATAATCCCTGAGTTTATACATTCAGGGATTTTTTTGTATTTTAGTAGTTCAAATTAGTAATCGCCAAAAAAATAGTATACGCCATGAAAGAAGATTTTCTACATTATGTGTGGCATTTTAAAAAATTTAAGTTCACACAGTTACACACTTTTCAAAACCAAGAACTCTCTATTCTTCATACGGGTTATTATTTAAAGCAATCCGGACCGGATTTTTTTAATGCCCAATTACTTATTGACAATCAAAAATGGGCAGGAAATATTGAAATACATTTAAAATCTTCCGATTGGTATGTTCACCATCACGAAAACGATTCCAATTATGACAATGTGATTTTGCATGTGGTTTGGGAACACGATGTTGAAATTTATCGAAAGAATACTACTGTAATTCCTGTTTTGGAATTGAAGCATTATGTTGATGCCTCCGTTTTGGAGAATTACAAGCAATTGGTGGCTACCAAATCATGGATAAATTGTGAAAATCAATTAAAAAATATACCGAAGTTTACCCTTTCTCACTGGGTAGAGCGATTGTATGTGGAGCGATTGGAACAAAAAACGAATGAATTGGAACTGGTTTTAATGAAAACTACTACTAATTGGGAGTATGTTTTTTACATTTCGTTGGCAAGAAGTTTTGGATTGAATACCAACGGCATTTCTTTTCAGGAACTTTTGCTTTCAATACCTTTTTCGGTTCTAAAAAAAGAGCAACATGATTTATTGGCTTTAGAAGCTCTGTTTTTTGGAAGAGTCGGATTATTAGAACATTATTTTGAAGATAACTATTATCATGATTTAAAAAATAAATGGCACTTTTTGGTTCACAAATACCAATTGCAACCCACTTCTATTGTAGCTCCTGAATTTTTTAAGCACCGACCTGATAATTTTCCAACCATTCGTTTGGCTCAATTGGCTCAATTGCTTCATCGGGAATCTAATTTGATGCAACGTTGTTTGGATGCTAATTCACTTTCAGAATTTTATATGATATTCACTATTCAAGTTTCCGACTATTGGAAAACGCATTATACTTTTGATCATGCAAGTACTTTTAAGTCAAAATCACTTTCAAAAAGTTTTATTGATTTGTTGTTATTGAATTGTGTTTTGCCTATAAAATTCAGTTACTCAAAAAGCAAAGGGACACAAAATAGTGAAGAGTTACTTGCACTGGCTCTAGAAATTAAATCAGAAAAGAACCGCATCATTGAAAAATTCGAACAATTTGGATTACAGTCCAGCTCTAGCTTGCATTCTCAGGCCTTACTACATTTGAAAAGCAAGTATTGCAATCAAAATAAATGTTTGCAGTGTGAAATTGGCAAAAACTTAATTAACTTTACCTCACCAAAATAATTCACATGGAAACTTCTCCAAAAAAACTAACGTTTCTTCAAAAAGTTGCCAAGTATTTCAAGCGATTTCTTTTTGCTATGGTTTTAGTTGTGATTGCTTTTTTTACTTTTATATATTACGTGCCTTATTCCGAAGGTTTTCGTTCGGGTGAATTAATCAAAATTAGCAGAAAAGGTATGGTGTTTAAAACATGGGAGGGCGAAATGAGTCAAGGGATTTCGGGAGCTCAAATTTTTAAGTTTTCCATTGCAAATAAAGAAAAACAAGTGGTTTCCGATTTGGAAAAATATCAAGGGAAGTATGTGAAATTGACCTATGTTGAGAGATATCGAGCCTTTTCCTGGTGGGGAGACACACGTTATTTTGTGACTCAAGTAGAAGAAGAAGATTCACCATTTGTTCGACCTAAACAAAATTCAGAACAATGAGTTGGATAAAAACAATGCGGCATTTTTTTGAAAAGTATGGATTTCATGTGTCTTCTCGTGTAGCAGATCGATTAGGCATGAGGGCTACTAACGTACGGTTGTTTTTTATTTATAGTACTTTCTTTACAGCCGGACTTTGGTTTTTTGTATATCTCACCTTGGCGTTTTGGTTAAAGCTTAAGGATATGATATATACCAAAAGAAGTTCCGTCTTCGATTTGTAGATTATTCTTAAAAAACTGTCTTAACTTTTTTTTAAAAGCATTTTTTTTCGCATATTGCTGTCCTATTTAAATAAACCACCACTTTTATGAAAAAAGTAACGCTACTATTAGCCTTATTATTACCCATTTTTTCGTTTGCACAAGAACGAGGATTAGATGAAAAAATTAATGATATAATTCAGCCGGCAGTAGATGCATTAGCGGCTGTATTTTTTTATAAACCTCTTTCTTTTATAGGTTTTGAAATGCCTTTGGTTGTTTTGTGGTTGGTAATTGGAGCTACTTTTTTTACCCTTTACATGGGTTTTATCAATTTAAAAGGAATCAAACATGCTTTTCAGTTAATTCGAGGTGACTATGACAAACCGGAAGATGAGGGAGAAGTTTCTCACTTTCAAGCTTTGGTTACCGCATTATCGGGTACTGTTGGTTTAGGAAATATTGCCGGTGTGGCTGTTGCAGTAACTATCGGTGGAGCCGGAGCCACTTTTTGGATGATATTGGCCGGATTTTTAGGAATGTCTTCCAAATTTGTAGAGTGTACCTTAGGGGTTAAATACCGAAAATTGAATGATTTAGGCGAGGTTTCCGGAGGCCCGATGTATTATTTGTCAGAAGGATTGCGAAGAAGAGGTAAAGCCGGTTTAGGAAAAGTTTTAGCTGTTGTTTTTGCAGTTCTTGCAGTTGGAGGTTCCTTTGGTGGTGGAAACATGTTTCAAGCCAATCAATCATTCGCTCAATTGGCCAATGTATTTCCTTTTTTTGAAGGAAAAGGATTTTGGTACGGTTTGGTTATCGCCTTTTTTGTGGGGATAGTCATAATTGGGGGTATCAAGAAAATTGCTAATGTTACGGATAAAATAGTGCCTATGATGGTTATTTTATATATTGTTACATCTTTAATCATAATAACCGTAAATATAAGTCATATTGGTGAAGCATTTGGTTTGATAATTGATGGAGCGTTTACCGCAGATGGTATTACCGGAGGGGTGATTGGAGTATTAGTTGTTGGTTTTCAACGAGCAGCTTTTTCAAACGAAGCTGGAGTTGGTTCTGCCGCGATTGCACATTCTGCCGTTAAAACGGATGAGCCGGTTAGCGAAGGAATTGTTGCTTTATTAGAGCCGTTTGTTGATACCATTGTTGTTTGTACCATGACAGCCCTAGTATTGATTTTTTCAGGTTTTGCACAAGATACCCAAGGATTAGTTGGTTCTGCATTGACCTCTGCTGCTTTTAGTAGTGTGTTTCCGTGGTTCCAATACGTGTTGTTAGTTGCTATTATATTATTTGCTTTTTCTACGATGATTTCCTGGTCGTATTATGGAATGAAATCATGGACGTATCTTTTTGGGAACACCAAGAAAATGGAAAACGTGTATAAATTACTTTTCTTAGTGTTTGTTGTTATTGGTTCTTCGGCCAGTTTAGGTGCGGTGATGGATTTTTCGGACATGATGATTTTAGGTATGGCATTTCCGAATATTTTAGGATTGTATTTCCTTTCTTCAGAAGTTAGAGATGATTTGAAAGATTATTTTAAACGTTTGAAGTCGGGTGAGATAAAAAAATACAATTAGTTTTTTTATTCATCCTATACGTTATATTAAGTTTAATTATTAGTTTACACATGAGTTTTTAAAGAAGTTTTATTTAGTTGTAAATAAGTACGATATGAATTATAGATCCCTTTTTAGTTTTTCTTCTGATCAACGAAAAGGGATTTTTGTTTTGTTGTTTTTAATTGTTGCTTTACAAGGAGCTTATTGGTTTTGGGTTTCAAAAACAGACAAAAAGCCAAGCACTAAATCAAAAGCGGAATGGATGGCTATGCAAGTGTATATTGACAGCTTGAAAGAAGAATCTTCTAGTGCAACTCAGAAAATTTATCCATTTAATCCCAACTTTATAACCGATTACAGAGGCTATCAATTAGGAATGACTACTGCGGAATTGGATCGTCTGTTTGCCTTCCGAAAAGAAAATAAGTATGTCAATTCTGCCAAGGAGTTTCAACAAGTCACCCAAGTTTCGGATAGTTTGCTTCAGGCGATTTCTCCTTATTTTAAATTTCCAAGTTGGGTCAGTCAACCAAAGGCTACTTTTAAGTTTAAAGATTATTCCAAACCAAAAAAGGAAGTGATTGTTCGCTTGGACATCAATCAAGCCAGTCAGGACGATTTAATTAAACTGTATGGTATTGGGCCAGCATTATCAGAACGAATTTTAAAGCAAAAAGAAATTTTTGGAGGATTTGTTTCCATGGATCAAATGGACGTTATTTGGGGTTTGTCGCCTGAGGTGGTAGAGAATCTCAAGAAACATTTTGAGGTACAACAACCGCCTGCTATTAAGAAGATTAAGATTAATGATTTATCAACAAAAGAGTTGGCTAAGTTTCCTTATTTCAACTATGCCATTTCTAAGGAGATTGTGACTTTCAGAAGCATGAATAATGGAATTAAAGGCATTGAGGATTTAACAAAAATTAAGGGATTTCCCGTTGAAAAATTAAATATTATTGCCTTATATTTGGAATTCTAAAAAAATAACCCAAAAAGGGCAATACAATTTAATTATATGAATTCAATTTACTTCACAGAAGAGCATCATTTGTTTAGAAAAACGCTACAAGATTTTTTACATAAAGAAGTGGTTCCTCA
>NZ_DIVJ01000026.1 GCF_002428305.1 Flavobacterium sp. UBA6135
AGGTTTGCCGTTACAGGCAACTCGTTTAACGCTTTTTCAAAAAGCTGGCAATCGGCTTCATCATCATCAGCCAGATAGATAGCAAGCGACCTTACAATCGGCTTCATTGTATCAATTGTTTTCATAGTAAAAAATTTTAGATGTGAAATAATTCTTTCAGGTTAAGAGTAATGTATGCTCCCATAAGATACATAACATAAGAATCGTACATCAAATTTATAATGGCTGCGAAAAGAAAAAACCATTAGATTGTAACAAAGTTATGCTATTTAGGCGGTACAAAATTACATTTAGTGTTTTATTTTGGGAAATTGGGGAAGGGATGTGTAATTTGGATTAATTGTTGGATTGTTAGATTATTGGATTATTGGATTATTGGATTATTTTAATATTAAAAAACATTTACTCCAACAACACCCACCCATGTAGGAGTCCCGTAGGGACGGAACATATTGTAGCAACAGATTTTAATCCGTTGGTAAATAATCAAACAAATTATAGCAACGGATTTCATTTCGATGGTATCGTAAAAATCATATTATAGCAACGGATTTCCGCCCCCAACGTATGAGTCCCGTAGGGACGGCACATATTGTAGCAACGGATTTCAATCCGTTGGTAAATAATCAAACATATTATAGTAACGGATTTCCGCCCCCCCCCATGTATGAGTCCCGTAGGGACGGAACATATTGTAGCAACGGATTTCAATCCGTTGGTATGGTTCAAATAATATTGCAACAACGGATTTTAATCCGTTGGTAAATAATCAAACAAATTGCAACAACGGATTTCAATCCGTTGATAAATAATCAAACAAATTGCAACAACGAATTTCAATTCTTTGGTAAAAAAACAAAACATATTTTAGTATATTGCTTTTAAATATTCAGTATATGGCAAATACCTACCATCAAATGTACATTCAAGTTGTTTTTGCAGTTAAATACAGAGAAGCTCTTTTACACAAAGATTGGAGAAATGAGGTTCTGGGAGTTATTGGCAGTTTAATCAATGAATCAGGATGTAAAACCATTATTGTCAACGGCATAGAAGATCACGTACATTGCTTTTTTGGTTTAAAACCAACCGTCTCCATTTCAGAATTAATGAAAAATGTAAAAGCTAAATCTTCTAAATACATTAATGATAAAAAATGGCTACCACAACGCTTTGAATGGCAAGAAGGCTATGGTTCATTCTCTTATAGTCATTCCCAAATCAATGAAGTTTATAAATACATTGCTAATCAAGAAGAACATCATCAGGAACAATCATTTAAAGAAGAATATTTAGGTATGTTAGAAACATTTGAAATTCCGTACGATCAACGCTATATTTTTGAACAACCGATGTAACATTTATAAAATGTTATAAACAAATTAAAATCCGGCAAATTATTACGATACAACCGGATTAAAATCCACAAAATTATTACGATATCAACCGGATTAAAATCCGGCCCTACAATAAATCCGAGCCTACGGCTCTGGGAAATGTATACTGGAAAATGCTTACCCTTTGCAAATCTTAATGCAATTTTTTTCAATTTAATTCATCTTTCCAAACGCCCCATGTCAAAGTCCCGTAGGGACGGAACATATTGTAGCAACGGATTTCAATCCGTTGGTAAATCAATAAAACATATTGTAGCAACGGATTTTAATCCGTTGGTAAATAATCAAACAAATTGTAGCAACGGATTTCAATCCGTTGGTAAATAAAAACAAATCATATTACAACAACGGATTTCAATCCGTTGGTATGGTTCAAATAATATTGCAACAACGAATTTTAATCCGTTGCGAAACAAACAAAACAAATGCTATGATTTCAATCAATTGCTAAAATAACCAAAACATCCATTTTCATGTTTTAACATAAAATTAGTGAAGAAGCAGCTATTTCTTAGTAAGTTTGTAACTTATTCATTACTAATGAAACATTTATTCCCACTTTGTATTGTACTTATCAGCTTCCTTTTGGTTCCTGATACGGCCATGGCATGTGTGAAGATGAAATCAAAAAAAACGTGTTGCAGTATTGAATCTGTTAAAGAAAGAACAGCTTCATCAACTTGTTGTGCCGCAAAAGAAGTTTCTTCTGACTCCTGTTGTGGTTCTGATTCCAAAGGATGTGACGACTCCTGCGACAATGGCAGTTGTTCTTGTTTTGCTACTTGTTCTGTTACAGCGGTAAGTTTTATTTCTACTTTTGATGATGACTACCATCCGTTGGTTTTTCCCGGATATAAAAAAATAAAATTTTTATACACTACGCCTTCCCTTTCTGAGGGTTTTTCGTCCATTTGGCTAATTCCTAAAATAAGCTAAAACCCTTTTATGACAGCCCTAGGTGTGTCAAAATTATATAGTTTTTACTATAACCATTACCGTCAACTAGTTGCAATTGTGATTTAAAATGTATGAGAACTAGTAGGCCATTTTACAAAATCAATTTTATTTATTATTCATTCTTCAAAGTTTTAAGCTTTGATAACAATTTATTACATGATGAAAAAAACAATCATAAACGTAGTGATAGCCACATTTTTCGTGCTATCCGCTACCGCACAAGCACAAATAAAAAATACACAAACGGTGTCAGCCAAAGTGTATGGCAACTGTGGTATGTGTAAAAAAATTATTGAAAAAACAGGGACAGTTAATAAGGAATCGTCTGTGGTTTGGGATGTCAACACAAAGATAGCAACCATCACTTTTGACAGTAACAAAACCAATCAAGATGCCATTTTGAAACGCATTGCTTTGGCCGGTTATGACAACGAACAGTTTTTGGCTCCCGATGATGTTTATGCTAACTTACACGGTTGTTGTCAGTATGAGCGTGAAGCTAAAACTGATGTGAAACCTCACGAGCACCAAGCAAATGCAGTTGTTAGCACTCCTGAAAAACAAATGGATCATTCCAATCATGTTGCTACTGCACCAAAAGCGGAAATTAAAAAAGAGCAACAAGCAACAGTAGCTGTTACCACTCCTAAAACAACAATGGATCATTCCAAGCACGTTGCTCCTAAACCAAAAGCGATCACCAAAATTCAGAAAACCAATATGTTATTGCCTATTTTTGAAGCCTATTTTAGTGTAAAAGACGCCATGATACAATCAGATGGAACTGCAACTGCTACAAAAGGAAAGCTGTTGCTAACTGCGATTGAAAACGTTGACATGAACCAATTGGGAACCAAAGAACACGACATTTGGATGCAAGTGCTACGTCCACTTACACAAACAGCTCAAAAAATAAGTGACACTAAAAATATTGCCACACAACGCGGTCAATTGGATGTCCTTTCTAAAAACATGCTTATCTTAGCAAAGGTTTCGAAGTTGGAGTATGCAATTTATAACCAACATTGCCCCATGGCGAATGATGGCAAAGGTGGGAATTGGTTAAGCAAACAAAACACCATTAAAAACCCCTATTACGGTTCAAAAATGATGACTTGTGGTAGTACTGTAGAAACCCTTAAATAAGCAACATGAAAAATAGTATTATTTCTTTTCTTCTTTTGTTTTGCTTGAGGCAGGCCTCCGCCCAACTTAATTTAGGCGACCCATTACCTCCGGTGTTTTTAAAAAACACAACTGGTGTCAATCAAAGTATTGCAACGTATTCAGGCAAAGTAGTTTTAATTGACTTTTGGGCAGCCTGGTGTGGTCCTTGTCGATTGGCCAATAGAAAATTGGTGAAATTATATAACGCCACTTCCCGAGAGCAATTTGAAATTATTGGCATCTCTTTGGATGCAAAACCGGATATGTGGAAAAAAGCGATTGAAAAAGATAACATCAAATACATGCAAGTAAACGACCCAAAAGGGTTTGATGCTCCCACTGCGATACAGTTTGGAGTGGAACAGCTTCCTGCCTCTTTTCTGTTTGATGCAGACGGTATTCTAATTGCCATTAATCCTACCGAAGAACAAATTAAAAAACATTTAAATCAATAAATCATGAGAATTCCAATTTATATCCTTCTTTTGTTAATGAGTCTGTCCACTGCGGCTCAAATTTCTAAAATCGAAATTCAAGCTACGGGTTTGACTTGTTCCATGTGTTCCAATGCGATCAATAAACAATTGAAAAGCCTTTCGGACGTTGAAAATGTAACCACCGATTTAAACACGAATACTTTTGTCGTGTTTTTGAAGCCGAACAACAACTTTACGCCTAAAACCTTTAAAGACAGTGTGGAAAAAGCCGGTTTTTTTATTGGGACTATGGTAGTAACTCTTGATAGTTCTTATCTTCAGTCGCATACCAATCAGTTCATTGCACTGGAAGATAAAACAGTCACTTCCTCAAATGAAGCTGTCATCAGAATATTAGACAAAGGCTATGTCACACAAAAAGAATACAAAAAATTGCAAAAAAAATACGCCAAAGTGGCCTCCTACAATGGTGTAAATGAAGAAGTGTTTCATTATAAATTCAACAACTAATGCCAAAGTTACTTCTGTCTGCCTTACTTTTTGCTTTAACATTACAAAGTAAGGCTCAAGAACTGTTTGTAGTTACTGATCCTGCGAGTAATGTTCCAGCCAACTCCTTAAGTGTACGATTAAGCAACTCGCTTTTTAAAGAAGCTTTTGCAACCGGCTACAATTATCACTTAATGCCCGAAGTAACTTGGGGTATGAATAAAAATTTAATGCTACGCGGCACAGCTTTTCTCAGTGACCGAAGCAATGCTTTGTATGCTGAAGGCGGTAGTGTGTATGCCAAGTACCGTTTTTTTTCAACGGATGATATCAACAGTCATTTCCGATTAGCCGCTTATGGACGATATAGTGTGAATCGTGCCGATATCCATCAGGAACAAATTGAGATTATGGGACACAATACGGGCTATGAAGTGGGTTTTGTTGCCACCAAACTCATAAAAAAAGTAGCGATTAGTTCTTCCGTAAGTTTTGAAAAAGCATTAGACAACCAACCCGATCATCCGTTTCCTTCACAATTTGGGAATCATGCCACCAATTACACATTCTCATTAGGAAAATTGATGCATCCAAAGGTCTACACCAGTTACAAACAGACCAATATCAATTTGATGATGGAGCTTGTGGGTCAAACTATCAACACCAACGGAAAATCCTATTTGGATGTAGTACCTGCGGTTCAGTTTATCATCAATAGTCAAGCCCGAATTGATGTTGCTTACCGACATGAAGTATTAAGTTCAATGTTGCGAACCGCACCTAACGGCTTTTATTTAAATCTTGAATATACGTTTTTTAACCTAGCCAAATGAAACATTTAATTATACTCAGCCTCTTATTTTTCAGCATCATTCAAGTGATAGCACAAGATAAGATTCAAATCAAAACCACTTCACCCAGTCCGGCTGCTTCCTTTGAGCAAGAAATAGGAAGTGCATTAGTAAAAGTAGCCTACAGTCGCCCCTTAGCCCGTAACAGAAAAATTATGGGTGACCTGGTTCCTTATAATCAGTTGTGGCGAACGGGAGCCAGCGATTGCACCACTATTACAACGGACGAAGAGCTTGTATTTGGTGGTGCTATTTTAGCCAAAGGGTCGTATTCGCTTTTCTCCATTCCCGGTGAAAAAGAATGGACTATAATTGTCAATACCGATACATCACTACATGGCGACTCCGGTTATGATCAAGCCAAGGATGTTGTGCGATTTAAAGTACCCGTTGAAAAAACATCCCATTATTATGAAACATTTACCATCGAAATCAACGACATCAACTCGCGAGGTGAAGGCTTTTTAAAAATTACTTGGGAGCATACAACAGTTCAAGTACCCATTAAAAGCACAGCCGATGAACGTACTATGACTTTGATTCAAAACCATGTTATTCAAAATCAAACGACAGATGCCAACTTACTTTTTCAGGCAGCTAATTATTACATCACCACAAATAGAGATAAAAATCAAGCTATTACTTGGTTAGAACAGGCAGAAATATATGATCCACAAAATTTTTATTATCCCAATTTGAGGCAAAAGCTTTTGGGTGAGCAAAAAAAATATTCAGAAGCGTTGGTTGCTTCCAAAAAAGCCTTGGTTTTGGCTAAAGAAAAAAACAGTAAAGGCACCATTAAATCGTTAGAAGAAAAAATAAAGGAATACGAAATTCTTTTAAAAAAATAACTGTGAATTCTGTAATTTAAAAGGAAAGTAATGTAAAGCACTACTATAGTGGTTTTGTAACTTTAACTGCAGTAAATAAACTGTAAACTAAAAATTATTTAGTATGAAAAAATCAATCTTTTCAATGGTCGTTATGGTACTGATTTTAGTGGCCTGCAATCAAAAAAACAACGAAGAAAATCAGGAAGTTGACTTGATAGAATCTGATACTACAACTATGAATAGTAGTTCTGAAAATCAGGAAACAAAAGAAATGGCCTACGCCTGTCCCATGCATCCTGAAGTAACCGGAAAGTTAGGTGACAATTGCCCAAAATGCGGTATGGATTTGACAGCTACAGTAGAGTAGCTCAAGGCAACCTAGTATCTGGATAGAAAAACATGAAACTTTACATTAAAAACATGGTTTGCAGTCGCTGTAAAATGGTAGTGAAGTCCGCGTTAGAATCACTCGGACATTCACTACTAACAGTAGATTTAGGCGAAGTAGAATTACGCATGCCGGTTACAGATGATGCAAAAAAAGTCATAGCCGAACAGCTAAAAGAATTTGGTTTTGAAATCATCGACGACAAAAAAAGTAGAACCATTGCCAAAATTAAAACATTAATCATAGCGTTAGTCCATCATCAGAATCTACCGTTAAAAACCAATCTGTCCGATTATTTATCGCAAGAATTACATCAAGACTATAGTACGCTCTCCAATTTATTTTCGGAAGTAACGGCTACCACAATTGAGCAATTTTATATCCATCAAAAGATTGAAAAGGTAAAAGAGTTGCTGTTGTATGATGAAATATCCTTGAGTGAAATTGCGGATAGTTTAAATTACAGTAATGTAGCTCATTTGAGTAATCAGTTTAAAAAAGTGACGGGTTTTTCACCTACTCATTTTAAAAATTTAAAAGTTGTAAAAAGAAAACAAATTGAAGATTTATAAATTTTACAAATCAAACCCATAATTTTACAAGTGCAAGAAAAGGGATTGTTAGAAATTTGTACTTTAAACAGACAAAAATGAGACATACCTATCACATCACCGGAATGACTTGCGACGGCTGTCGCTCAAAAGTCGAAAAAGCACTCCAAAGCATCGAAGGAATTGATGTTCAAGTTTCTTTACATCCCCCTTTGGCTTCCATAACGATGCAAAATCATGTGGCCACTGAACGGTTACAACAAGCTTTAACAGCCGTTGGTTCTTATACCATTGCGATGAGTAATGGAACAACAGCTGCTTCATGCCACACCGAACCAACTACCAAAACATCCTGTTGTGCAACACCTCCTGTAACAGATAAAAAAGCAGTACACATTCCTCACGGAAAATACTACTGCCCCATGCATTGTGAAGGAGAAAAAACGTATGACAAACCCGGAGATTGTCCGGTTTGCGGTATGGATTTAGTAGTGCAACAAAATCTCTCCTACACATCATCGGAACAATGGACATGCCCTATGCATCCTGAAATCGTGAAAGACGAAGCAGGTGCTTGTCCGCTTTGTGGTATGGATTTGGTACCCTTACAAGCTTCACTTTCCTCAGAGGAAAAAACATATACAAAATTATTGCGGAAGTTTTGGATTGCTAGTGTCTTCACTTTGCCCATTTTTCTAATTGCCATGAGTGAAATGATTGTCAATAATCCGTTATATGAGCTATTTGAACAAAAATATTGGAATTGGATACAGTTCTTTTTGTCTATTCCCGTAGTTTTTTACGCCACCTGGATGTTTTTTGAACGGGCTTACAGAAGTATCAAAACGTGGCAACTTAATATGTTTACCTTGATTGGAATTGGTGCCGGTGTAGCTTGGTTATTTAGTGTTTTTGGCATGCTTTTTCCTGATGTATTTCCCGATCAATTCAAAACCCATTCAGGTGCAGTTCATGTTTATTTTGAGGCTGCTACCGTTATTTTAACGTTGGTGCTTTTAGGTCAATTGTTAGAAGCCCGAGCTCACAGCAAAACCAATTCTGCCGTAAAAGAACTTCTGAAATTAGCTCCAAACAAAGCCATCAAAGTAGTCGATGGTGAAGAAATAGAAGTAACCATTGACAAAATAGAAGTAGGCGACATTTTAAAAGTAAAACCCGGTGAAAAAATTCCGGTAGACGGCACCATAACCGAGGGCGATACTACGGTAGACGAATCGATGATTACAGGCGAGCCCATCCCGGTAAACAAAGCCGGTGGAGATTCGGTTAGTAGTGGAACCATCAATGGCAACCAGTCTTTTTTAATGAAAGCCGAAAAAGTAGGTAGTGAAACGTTGCTCTCTCAAATTATTCACATGGTAAATGATGCCAGCAGAAGTCGGGCTCCAATACAAAATTTGGCAGATAAAGTATCGGGCTATTTTGTTCCCGTGGTGGTGCTTATTTCCTTGCTCACTTTTGCCGTATGGGCAATTTGGGGACCCGAACCCGCTTATGTTTTTGCGTTTGTAAATGCAATCGCCGTTTTAATCATAGCTTGTCCTTGTGCTCTTGGATTAGCAACACCCATGTCGGTTATGGTTGGCGTTGGAAAAGGGGCTCAAAATGGCATATTGATTAAAAATGCCGAAGCTCTCGAGAAATTGAACAAGGTAACTACCCTAATTATTGATAAAACAGGAACCATTACGGAAGGAAAACCTACAGTTGAAAAAATAGGGACTTTTGGTACCGGTTATAGTGAAAGCGAAGTGCTTCAATTTATCGTATCCTTAAATAGCAACAGCGAGCATCCTTTAGCCGAAGCCACGGTAAAATTTGGTAAAGAACAAAATACAACCCTTTTAAAATCGGAAAAATTTAGTGCCGTAACCGGTAAAGGTGTTGAAGCGATTATTGCCGATAAAAAAATAGCCTTAGGAAATCCGAAAATGATGGAACACAGCACTGCTAAAATTAGTGTTGCCATGGAAGAGGAAGCAAAAAAATTCCAGCAACAAGGTAAGACAGTTTCTTATTTATCAGTAGATAAAGCGGTTGTTGGTTACGTAGTTATTGGCGATAAAATAAAACCCACAAGTGCCAAAGCGATTGCCGAACTTCAAAAAAACGGCATCGAAGTAATCATGCTTACCGGCGATAACAAAGACACGGCAAAAGCCGTAGCCGACGAACTCCGTTTATCTGATTTTAAAGCCGGTATGCTGCCTGAAGATAAAATGAAAGAAGTAGCAAAACTGCAACAGCAGGGCAAGATTGTAGCAATGGCAGGCGATGGCATTAATGATGCTCCGGCTTTAGCCAAAAGCGATGTAGGTATTGCAATGGGAACAGGTACTGACGTTGCCATAGAAAGTGCTATGATAACGTTGATAAAAGGTGATTTACAAGGTATTGTAAAAGCCCAAAAACTCAGCAAAGCAGTAATGAGAAATATCAAGCAAAACCTATTTTTTGCACTGATTTACAACACGTTGGGCATTCCTATTGCAGCAGGATTATTGTTTCCGTTTTTCGGTATATTATTGTCGCCGATGATTGCTGCTTTGGCAATGAGTTTTAGTTCGGTCTCTGTTATAGTCAATGCATTACGATTACGAACGGTTACCCTAACTTAATGAAATTTAAAAAAATGGATACTAAAAAAAATTGGTACACAACACTTTTGCCTATCGTTGGCCTTTTATTGCTGACGACACACGTATTTGCCCAAAAAGTAGTTCGCTATGACCTCTATGTAAAAGACACCCTTGTCAATTATACGGGAAAACAAAAACGGGCCATTGCCGTGAACGGTCAAATTCCAATGCCTACCCTTACCTTTACCGAAGGGGATATTGCCGAAATACATGTGCATAACCAACTCAAAGAAAGTACTTCCATGCATTGGCATGGCATTTATTTACCCAACCAAGAAGATGGTGTGCCTTTTTTAACTCAAATGCCTATTGCACCTAATACAACTCACATTTACCGTTTTCCAATCATTCAAAACGGCACTCATTGGTACCATAGTCATAGTGGATTGCAAGAACAAATCGGCATGTATGGTTCGCTTATTTTGCTCAAGCGACCCGCTGACAAAACCTTTCGAAAAGGCATTGATGATATCCCTTCCGTTCCCATTATTCTCAGCGAATGGACCGACTACAAACCGGAAAACGTGCATCGTATGTTACACAATGCTTCCGATTGGTTTTCCATAAAAAAAGGAACAACACAAAGTTATGCGGAAGCTATTCGAGCCGGGCATTTTAAAACCAAGCTAACCAACGAATGGAAACGCATGTTGGCAATGGATGTGAGCGACATTTATTATGATCAATTTTTGATTAACGGAAAAAACGAAAGTCAGCTCTCTCAATTCAAAGCGGGTGAAACGATTCGGCTGCGAATTTCAAACGCCGGTGCTTCCTCCTATTTTTGGTTGCGGTATGCCGGAGGGAAACTCACCGTTGTAGCCAATGACGGCAACGATGTTGTACCCGTGGAGGTGGATCGATTGCTTATTGGTGTCTCCGAAACCTACGATGTTCTGGTTACCCTTCCGGCAGAAAATACGTCTTATGAATTCTTAGCCACTGCTGAAGACCGAACCAAATCGGCTTCCATCTATTTGGGTGCCGGCATCAAACAATTAATCAGTCCCTTACCCAAGCTGAACTATTTTGAAGGGATGCAAATGATGAATGATATGATGAAAATGAATGGCGACATGCACGATATGGGTATGAACATGAGTTTGCAACAAATGGATATGAATGCGGTCATGTATCCCGAAATCACAGATAAAAAGAAACCAATGGAATCCGACCATTCCGACCATTCGAATCACAACATGGATGCCTCTGAAATCGTAACTCTAAACTACGCCATGTTGCAATCGCCCACCAAAACCAACTTACCCGAAGCAGCTCCTGTAAGGGAGTTTCGTTTTGAACTCACCGGAAACATGAACCGTTATGTTTGGAGCATGGACAATAAAGTATTGGCAGAATCCGATAAAATCCTGATAAAAAAAGGAGAAAACATTCGCATCACACTCTTCAACAATTCCATGATGCGACATCCGATGCATTTACACGGTCATGATTTTAGGGTAATCAACGGTCAAGGCGATTATGCACCTTTAAAAAACGTGATAGACATTATGCCGATGGAAACCAACGTCATTGAATTCAATGCCAATCTGGAAGGCGACTGGTTTTTTCATTGCCACATTCTCTACCACATGATGGCAGGAATGAACCGCGTATTCAGTACCGAAAACCAAGCACCCAATCCGCTGTTGCCCAATAAAGAGTGGGCCTACAAAAAACTACAAAAAGAAAGCAACGAAATGCATTTCATGATTCAAAATGACTTTGCTACAAACGGAAATGACGGAATGGCGATGTTGCAAAACACCCGTTGGAGTTTGGGAACCGAATGGCGTTTGGGTTACCACGATGACCACGGATATGAAAGCGAAACCCACATTGGGCGTTACATTGGTAAAATGCAATGGCTAATGCCTTTTATAGGTTTTGATTGGCGGTACCGAAAACTAGGACATGATGCGGTAGAAAAAAACCTTTTCGGACAAAAAAACACCAAAGACAGTCGCACGCAAGTCAGTTTGGGTGTCGCTTATACCTTACCCCTCCTGGTCATCATTCAATCGGAACTCTACCATGATGGCAACGTTAGGATGCAACTACGACGGGAAGACATACCTATTTCAAAAAGAATCAGAGCCGCCTTTATGGTGAACACCGACAAAGAATATATGCTTGGCATGCATTACATCGCCGGAAAAAACATAGGATTCCGAACGCATTACGACAGCGATATGGGCTTTGGTTTTGGGATGCTGGTGAATTATTGATTTTTGGATTATTGGATTGTTGGATTATTTGATAATTGGATTGTATGACTGTTTTAAAACATAAATCCCTCTTTCCATCTCCCACTATGTATTAGTCCCGATGGGACGGTACATATTGTAGCAACGGATTTCAGCACAGCAATGATTAAAACATCCAGTAGCGAGTAACTAAAACTATGCTCTCTAAATCCTTAAATTATCTTAAAAAAATAAAAATCATCTTCTTCTGTTAGAAATATTTTCATCATAGTTCTTAATAAATTCATCAAGTTTGATTTCATTTATTGATCCGTCATCGTTTAGGACTTTGTTCTTATGGAGAATCTGCAAATATGCCTTCAGCATCATTCTTCCCTTCATCTCTAATTCTTTATCTGATTTCGGGAAACGAATTCTTACATAGTCATCATCACTGTAGTTTTTAGTACTATTATCATCAGTCTTAATCATTATAATTTCATCCCCAGTCTCTAAGTCATATAAATGATAAACAACATTTGATCCGATATACTCCCAATCATTTTTAAGTATCTCTTTACCATCCAGGAGAACTTTATCTTTTTTAAAATTAAACTTTTGGGCATTACTAATACTAATACCAAAAAGAACAAATACTACTAAAAATAAATTTTTCATCTTAAATTATAATTACTTATTTTAACGAATATAAAAAACATCTACTCAAAATTTTTAAATTTTAATTATTTTTAAAAACAACTTAATTCATCAAGCGTTTATTATCTTAAAACAACATGCTGCTTTATGAATTTATCTGAGCTCATAATTGTTACCAAAGAAGTCAGAAACTTTCTTTTTGATTGGTTCAATAAAAATTGATGGTTAATAAAATACTCCAGATCACTAGGGTAACTATTTTAATCTTTAATAAATCTTGAAATAGTTTGTTCAATTTTTAATAAATACAATCCTTTTGTAAGATTTTCAACATTGATCGTGTTTTCAGCAGCAATTATTTTTCCTTCCAAAATAATTCTTCCATTTAAATCATAAATAGAATATTTAGAATTAATGAAATCAGTGTTAGAAAAATTAAAGTTTAAAGTATTTTTAACCGGATTAGGAAAAACAGTAATTGCATTACTTACTTCAAATTCATCTGTAGAAAGTGTATTCGCCGTATAACGTGCAAGTGCAAAAGCATTACCGGAATAACCCACAGCAATTATTTTGTCGTCAGTTTGAATGGCCACATCAAATGCTTCATTAGTAGTATTGCTTCCAAATGTTGTAGTTACTTTTCCGGCAGTACCAAATGAGCTATCTACAGTATAATCAGCATTGACTCTCGCTATACCAAATGTTGAACTGCTTACGGATACAACATTGGACCCTACCAATACAATTTTCCCTGTACTATCTTCACCCATTCCATATGCAATATCCCTAAATAAAGTGCCAAAATCAAAAAAAGCCTTACCTACTGCTGATGAACCGGTGGAATTATAAAGTCCTAAGAAATAATCATATTGTAATGTTGTTAAATAACCACCTCCACTAAATAAAAAACTATCATCCTGTTTCAATACTATTGAAAATGACTTATCATCTCCATTATAACCTCCATTTGTAACTATAAGTCCGTCACTCGAAAATGAAGTATCTAATGTACCGTTGCTGTTTAATCTACAAGCATAGTGATTAGCACTCCATTGTAGGCCTTGTTGATTGATCCAACCTACAGCTGAAATCTTTCCATTTGATTTTACAGCTAAATCTTCAATTACATAATAATAAGTGCCACTTCCTGAAGCATTAGGAAGCAAAACAATTCCGGTTGTATTAAACGTAGTATCTAAAACTCCTGATGAATTATATCGGGCTATTACTGCTTGCGAATTGGTTGAGGTAGCAGAAGATGTACCTCCCACAACAATATTACCGGTTAAACCATGAATTTTAACCACTTTTATTTCATCTCCTCGATTTGTAATGAAATCAGTTAATACTTTGCCTGAAGTACCAAAACCGGTATCAATTGTACCGTTTGTGTTTAATCTAATAAGTGCAGCACTTTTATTACTGCCATTATCAGAATACCCGGCCAAAACTATTTTACCATCAGCCTGAATTGCAACTGAAAATGCTTCATCGTCACTTCCAATTTGAATGTCATTAGTCACGATTCCATTTGTTCCAAACGAGGTATCTAAACTTCCATCGATGTTATATCGTACACAGGCAAAGTCTCTACCTGTAACAGCACTTGTTGTCATTCCGGCAACTACAATTTTACCATCTGTTTGCAAAGCAACACCATATGCCTTGTCTGCTCCGCTATTAATTGAAGTTAGTACTTTTCCACCAACTCCAAAACTAGCATCCAAATTACCTGCTTGCGAAAAAACACCGCTACTCAATAATAATACTCCTAATTGTAAAATTTTATTCATACTTAATAATTTTCTTTGTTACTATTCATCTGTTTTTTTTAGCGGCTGTCGTTTTTCAAATGAAAACAACATTACATCGATTCCAAAATATGTTCTTTTATCGTTCTAAGACAATTATTCACCTTTTTGCTGTAGTAGCTCTTAATTCGAAATACATATTCAATTTTAGGACTCTTTGGAACAACACAAAGTTAATTAGGTCTTTTGGTAGTTTTCCTAGGTATATTTACCTATTTTTAATAAAATTCCTTAAAAAAAAGCCTCTGAAGGATATCAAAGGCTTTTTAAAAAATAAATTATACTAACTAATCACAAAAGGGAACATCAAAGGTACCGGTCATGTTGTAACTACCTAAACCTGGAACATTCACTTTACCTTTCAAACGACCACCTGAGTTTGAAGTAATTTCAACCCTATTGTTGGTACCTATGGTTTGAAAATCACCTTCTGAATCATAGAAAGTAGCATAAACATTATTGGTATGTACACCTAAACTTGATGGACAGATAATTTCTGCTACAATTGAACTCTGCGGTGCATCACATCCTAGTGAAACGGTTGACACTTGAATCGTGTAACTATCTACATTAAAAAATACTGCTTCATCTGCAGATCCGCCTTGCATTGTAAAGTTTACACCAAAACTTTTTCCGCTTATAGGTGAATTACTTCCTCCCGAACCGGAATCATCATCAGACGAACAGCCAACAACTAAAATCAAACTGAAAATCAGTGCACAAAAATTCATTAACTTCATGGTAAAAATGGTTTTATTATTTAATGGGTGCAATATAAGGGGTTATCTGAAATAATACCCTACGTATATTTGCCCATTTTATAAGACCACTTCATCATCACAAAAAACCATCTCGCTTGAGATGGTTTTGGTTTATCTTTTTATGTGTATGGTAAATTGCTTAATTCTTTATAAATTTAATTTGACTAAAACTATTTCCTGAAAAAGCCTGAACAATATATAAACCGTCCAGAAATTGACTAACATCAACGTCAATAGTCAAATTACTCAAGGTTTGATTAAATAGCTCTTTCCCCATGATATCGAAAATTATCAATCGATCTATTGCTAAATCCGATTCGAGTGTGAATATATTTTGAACGGGATTTGGATAGAGCTGCAATGCTACTTTCAAGTCATGCCTTGGATTACTTAACACAGTAGGACAAGGAACAAGCACAGGTACAGTCGAACTACTCGCAGTACTATTAACACCAATGCCCAAACCACCATGAAAATTGCTTCCCCATGTCCATATTTCACCAGCCGAATTTATTGCAGCATTACATTGACTACCAACACTTACGGCAACCCAATTGGCAGCAGTACCAAGTTGCGTTAATGGTTGAATATTTGGATTAGTACTTCCCTGTATTATTCCTGTAAACCACAAAGTACTATTATCTAATCTGATATAAACCGATGTACTTACACCAGTATCAGCATCTCTTACAAAATATGGGGAGTTGGTAGTTCCTACATTATTATTAGTTTTAATATCAAAATTTATTCTATCTCCTGTTCTGGTGTGTTTAACATTTGTTCCACCTAGTTTTTGAACGGGATTTTGAACATTACCAGCAATTGTTGCACCTGCTGGAGCTTTCAACATATCATTTTGGTTCCAACCCCATCCCCATGCTGTGTTGTTTGTTTTTACCGCTACTGTTACACGGTCATGGGCAGAAGCTTCCCTCCAATCGGTATCAAGACTTCTTTGCTCGGGAACTAAAACATTTGGTCCACTTGGAAAGCCTATTAAAGCAAATCTTTCAGAATTGCCCCAACCCCATAGTGTACCATTTTGTTTAATAGCAATGGAATGACTAAGTCCGGCAGCAACGGTACTCCAATCAGTATCTGTACCTACTTGCATAGGATAATTTCTAAACACAGTTGTACCATCTCCCAACTGTCCTCTATTGTTACTTCCCCATGACCATAAAGTGCCATCAGTTTTTACGGCAAGTGTAAAAGAGTAAATACCGTCCATGCTAGGAGAAACTTCTTTCCAATTATTGTCTGTCCCAATTTGAACTGGAGAATTCTTTAGAACATTGGTACCATCACCTAACTCTCCAAAAGTATTTTTGCCCCATGCCCACAATGTACCGTTATCGGCAATAGCACACACA
>NZ_DIVJ01000007.1 GCF_002428305.1 Flavobacterium sp. UBA6135
GATTTTGTAATCAATGCGGCTCCATCAGTAGGAACTTTAAGTGGTACACAAGCTAATTGTATAGCTGGTTCAACAACATTAAGTTCAACAGTTTCTGGTGGTACTTGGTCTTCAAGTAATACTGCTGTTGCAACTATAGATAGTCAATCTGGTGAAGTAACAGGTGTTGCTGCCGGAGAAGCTACCATGACTTATACCGTAGCCGGTATAGGTGGATGTTCTGATGCTACTGCTACAAGAATTATAACGGTTTATCCTATGCCTTTAGCTCCATCAGGAACTCAAGAACAGTCTTTCTGTTCAGCTGATGCACCTAAAGTGTCTGATCTTACAGCAACAGGAAATAACATCAAATGGTATGCTGCAGCAACTGGTGGTAACATTGTTTCTGCTACAACTGCTCTTGTAAATGGGACAACTTATTACGCTAGTCAAACTACTAACATTTGTGAAAGTATAGAAAGATTAGCAGTAACTGTAACGTTAATTAATATTCCAAATCAACCTTCTACCATTTCTGGAGGTCATGGTACCTTTGCAACGGTTTGTCAGGGTTCAACCCAGACCTATACAGTAACAAATGTTGTAGGAGTAACTTATAATTGGACAGTACCTTCTACTTGGAGTATTGTTTCAGGTCAGGGGTCTAATTCCATTACCGTAACCGTTGGAACTGCCAATGGAAACGTTACTGTTACTGCCGGTAATACTTGTGGAACCAGTTCTGCAAGAACCAAGTCACAGCAAGTAACACTATTGCCATCCATCACCAATTATAAAATTGATGATGTTGTAACTACTACAAAGGAAATTACAGTTACTTATGGTTGTGATTCTGCCATTGAACTGAAAGTGAGTGGTAATAATGGTATAATCACTGGTTATCAGTGGTTTAAAACTTCAGGGCCGAATGCCTCAGGTGGAACAGCACTCTTCCCAATAGCACTTCCTTTAGCCAACAAGTATAAAGTACCTGCTGCTAATGGTTATTATGACGAAGATATGGGAGACCAGTTAGGTATAGGTGTTGGTACACACTATTATTATGTGGTGGTAACCAACCAATGTGGAAGCACTACTAGTGAGTTGTTTACGGTACATGTAGTAGCACAAGATGCAGCTGCCGATCCGGAAGCTAATGCTTACTATACCGGTCCTTCCTTTGTATGGACTACAACTGCTACCAGTAATACTGCTACGGTTACGTTACAGGCATTCTTAAAAAATAAATCTACAGATAATTGTGGAGATATTGCAACAGCACGAGTAACTTTTCAGGTTAGACCTGCAGGAGCTTCTACATGGACGAATATTCCGAGTGCTACCAATTTACCGGTAGGGTATGTTAATCCACAGAATCCAGGTATGGGAGGAACAGTCGCAGCAATCGTACAGTTGTCGATTCCTCAAAATGCCACTTCTGAAATCTATGACATTCGTGTTGTAATTGGTGGTAATTATAAAAACAGTACCTCTAATGCACAAGGATTTGATCAAATAAATTCAACAAGCCAGATTATTGTTGGTAAACTCGTTCCCGGTGGAAATATCAGTGGAGGAGCAAGACTTGCCAATGTGCTAAGTGCCGGTTATGTGAAAGGCTCACTTTTACACAAAGCTGAAGCTGCCTTTGATGTTGCTTACAGTATGAAAGGTAACAAAGTGAATGCACCAAAAGGTAAGGTATCTTTGAGAATTTACAGTTATTATGACAAGAACGGAGCTTACACGCCAGGAGAGTTACATACTTATGTTGTTAGATCGAATGCGATTGCCAGTCTTGCTATTACAGCACCTACAGCCAAGTTTACTTCAAAGGCAAACATTTCTGAAGAAATAGTTGTAGATGGGGTTACCACGTTAGTTTCTATTGAAGGTAACTGTACACTTTTAGTAGATTTAGGAGATTATTCATCAACCGGACTTTCAAATGTTCTTGATAAAGTGGGGATTACAGTGCAAAGAAATGCAGGTGGTTTATGGTACTCAAACAATTGGGTAGTCAATAAAACTATTGAGACATTTATTTTTGGTGGAGATGTAGTGGTGTCCGGATTAACCACACCACAATTAAGCAAAACCGCCAATCCATCAAGTCCAGATACAACAGAGAATGAAATGCCTACAAATTCAGCAGGTATTATAGTAACAGCCTATCCAAATCCATCGGATGCTTCTTTTTTCTTGAAAAATATTTCCGACACGGATTTAATGGTATCCATTTATACTGCATCAGGTCAATTGGTTGCAAAACCAATTAAAGTAATGGCACAGTCTACTTATGAATTTGGATCTGATTACAAATCAGGGATGTATGTTGTAGAAGTTTTAGGAACAAACTATAAAGACTATTTGAAATTGATTAAAAAGTAAAGTTCTTAGTTCAATTTATATTTAAAAAGCCGTCTCAATTGTGAGACGGCTTCTTTTTTATGCTTTTTTATTGCTATTAATAAGTAGTCTTTTGTATACTTCCATTGGATTTGGAGATTATCATCTATCAAACTTAAAAACACTACAAACATCCAATTTTATTTTAAAATAGTAGGCCTAACCTTATGTTGTAGGCGTCTGCAAATTCTAATTCTTATAAAATATAAAAACCTACCTACGATATTTATTTTCTAATACGCCACCAACTCCAACAACTCCTTCTCAAATCGTGTTTTCGGTAAATATTGGTCTTCCAACGCTTTTACAAAGGGTATTGGCGATTCTAAACTACCCACTCTTCGCACCGGACCGTCTAAATGTTCAAAACAGTTTTCCATTATCATGGCAGAAATATCACTGGCTATTCCACCAAAGAGCGTGTCTTCTTGAAGAATGATGCACTTGTTTGTTTTCTTTACTGAGGCATAAATGGCTTCAATGTCTAAAGGTTGTAAGGTTCGTAAATCCAAGACATCCGCACTAATATTAGGATGTTTAGCTAAGGTTTCTAAAGCCCAATGCACACCCGCACCAAACGAAATGATGGTGACTTGTGTCCCTTCCTTCAATAAAGCCGCTTTTCCAAACGGAATGGTATAATAATCCGTCGGAACGTCTTGATAAATACTTCGGTACAATTGCTTGTGCTCAAAAAACAGCACCGGATTCGGGTCGTTAATCGCTGTATTCAATAAACCTTTCACGTCATACGGAAACGCAGGATAGACTACTTTCAATCCCGGGGTTTTACTAAACCAAGCTTCATTGGTTTGCGAGTGAAACGGTCCGGCTTGCGTGCCACCACCACATGGCATTCGAACCACCACATCGGCTTTTTCATTCCAACGGTAATGTTGCTTCGCTAATAAATTCACAATCGGATTAAACCCCGTAGAAACGAAATCGGCAAATTGCATCTCCACAATGGCTTTATGTCCGTTAATCGATAATCCCATTCCCGCAGAAACAACAGCACTTTCGCAGATAGGTGTATTGCGAACACGCTCTTTTCCAAAAAGGTTTACGAAACCATCGGTCACTTTAAATGCTCCCCCGTATTCTGCAATATCCTGCCCCATGATAACCAAATTGGGGTGACGCTCCATGGATTGTTTTAGACTTTGAGTAATGGCATCAATCACGCGAATGTTTTCGGTTGTATCGGAATGTGTAAACGCCTCAAAAGCATACGGTTTATACACATCATTTAATTCTTCATTCAAATCAGCAATAATATCCGGTTCGTCAAAAACCAAACGAATATGTTCGTCCATTTCTTGTTTGAATGACGACCGAATAGCCTCATCTTGCTCATTGGTCAGCAAGCCAACTTCTTTCAAATAGCCTCGGTAATTTTCTATAGGATCTTTTTGAGCCCATTCATCAATCAACTCTTGTGGCACATATTTGGTGCCACTCGCCTCTTCATGACCACGCATTCTAAAGGTTAAAAACTCTAACAAAACCGGTCTCGGATTCTCACGTAATGAAGCCTTCAAATCAGCTACTTTGGTGAACACATCCAAAATATTATTACCGTCAATGATATGACTTTCCATGCCGTAACCAATGCCTTTATCTGCCAAATTTGCACAGCGGTATTGTTCGTTCGTAGGGGTTGAAAGTCCGTACCCATTATTTTCAATCACAAACAAAACAGGTAAATCCCAAACGGCGGCAATGTTTAGTGCTTCGTGAAAATCCCCTTCGCTAGTAGCACCTTCTCCTGTGAAAACGGCAGTAACTTTACCGTTTTTTTGGAGTTTATTGGCTAAGGCAATTCCATCTGCCACACCCAATTGCGGACCCAAATGCGAGATCATCCCAACTATTTTATAGTCTTGCGTTCCAAAGTGAAACGAACGGTCACGACCTTTAGTAAAACCACTTTTCTTTCCCTGCCATTGAGCAAATAAACGTTGCAACGGAATATCTCTGGTGGTAAAAACACCTAAATTTCGGTGCATCGGTAAAATATATTCATCTTTGTCCAACGCTGAAGTAATTCCCACCGAAATCGCTTCCTGACCAATGCCGGAAAACCACTTGGAAATCTTACCTTGTCTTAGTAAGATGAGCATTTTTTCTTCAATCAAACGTGGCTTTAACAAAGAGGTGTACAAATTCAGTAAAGCAGAATCAGAAAGGTTTTTTCTATCGAAAATCATAGTTGGGGTATTTTTAAAAACGCTTTCAAAAGTACAAAAAATAACAAATCTGATTGGTAATGTTATAGTTTTTTATAAAACGTTTTCGTAGCTGTTAATAACTTTCAATTTTGCAGTTTGAAATATTTATCTACATTTGTATTTACAAGCATTCAACTCACTTTGAGTTATTAACAAATAATAATTTAATATGCAAAAAATTCCTAGTGTTGACTTGCGTGATTTCCTATCGGATGACCCGATACGCAAACAAAAATTTGTAAATGAAATCGGAAAAGCTTATTCAGATATAGGGTTTGTTGCCTTAAAAGGTCATTTTTTAGATGATCGTTTGGTAGATGAATTGTACAGCGAAGTGCGTAATTTCTTTTCGCTTCCTATAGAAACCAAATCAAAGTATGAAATTCCAGGAATTGGTGGCCAAAGAGGTTATGTTTCTTTTGGTAAAGAACATGCCAAAGGACGATCTGCAGGTGATTTAAAAGAGTTTTGGCACTTTGGTCAATACGTTAGCAAAGATTCAAAATATGCAGGAGAATATCCGGATAATGTAGAAGTAACTGAATTACCTAAGTTTAATGAAGTAGGAAAAGAAGCTTATCAAATGCTTGAAAAAACAGGTGTTTACGTGTTGAGAGCCTTGGCGTTGTATCTAGGTTTGGATGAATTTTATTTTGACAACTACATCAAAGACGGAAACAGTATTTTACGACCCATTCATTACCCACCCATTACCGACGAACCTAAAGATGCGGTACGAGCTGCAGCTCATGGTGATATCAACTTGATTACTTTATTGATGGGAGCTCAAGGAAAAGGGTTGCAAGTGCAAAACCACAACGGCGATTGGATTGACGCCATGGCTGAACCAGACGAATTAATGATTAATGTAGGTGATATGTTGTCGCGTCATACCAACAACAAATTAAAATCAACCATCCATCAAGTAGTGAATCCACCTAGAGAATTATGGGGCACTTCCCGTTATTCAATTCCTTTCTTTATGCACCCCGTAAGCGATATGCGTTTGGATGTGCTGGAAGATTGCATTAATGAAATCAATCCAAAATTATACGAAGATATTTCTGCAGGTGAATTTCTGCACGAACGTTTGGTTGATTTGGGATTGATTAAGAAGTAAATTTCTTTATGAATAAATAACCAAATTCCATTTATATGGGGTTTGGTTTTATTTTTGGAACACTATATTACTATACGCCATATTGGAACGCGGATTTAACAGATTCGCTAAAGCGAAACGCGGATTTTTACAGATTTAAACCATTAAAAAATAACTATATGCACTTATTACATAAAGAATTAACAGCACTCATTTTGAAAACATTTTATGAAGTATATAATGAACTAGGATACGGATTTCTGGAAAAAGTTTACCAAAATGCTTTATTTTTAGAATTAAAAGAAAAAGGTTTAAATGTTGTTCCCAACAAGAAGATTAAAGTTTTTTATAAAGGAAATAATGTTGGTGATTATTATTCTGACTTAATCGTTAATGATACTGTTATATTAGAATTAAAAGCAGCTGAATGCGTAGTTGAAGAGTTTGAAACACAATTATTAAACTATTTGAGAGCAACAGACTGCGAAGTTGGTTTGTTACTTAATTTTGGCAAGAAGCCTGAGTTCAGAAGAAAAGTATTTGAAAATAACAGAAAGATAAGAAAAAATCCGTTTTAATCAGATCCTTGCGAAGCAAATCCGTCAACATCAGCGTTTCGCTTTAGCGAATCTGTTAAATCCGCGTTCCAAAAAAATAACAACATGCACGATTTAAGTGAACAACTCAAAAAACTCTTCCCCGACCATCAACCTTCCAACGAACCGGAACAAGTTGAGGAAACACCCCATGAATTATTCGTTCAAAAAGAACCGATGATTTGTAAATACGAAAAACGAAAAGGCAAACCCACTACAATTATTTCAGGCTATGAAGGAGCCGATGAAGACTTCAAAATCTTAGCCAAGGAAATAAAGAGTACATTTGCCGTTGGCGGAAGTTTCAAAGACGGTGAAATCATCATTCAAGGCGATTACCGTGATAAGATAATGAAATTTCTCCAAGAAAAAGGATTTAAAACCAAACGTGTAGGAGGGTAAAATTTGTTTCAAGTTTCAGGTTTCAAGTTGTTTGCAATGTTGAAACTAAGTCACTCAGAAACTCAGCAACTCAGGCACTCAGCAACTCAGAAAAAATGATACAATCATCCGAATTAATACTCAACCCCGACGGCAGTGTCTATCACTTAAACTTACTACCGGAACACATTGCTCACGACATTATTTTTGTGGGTGATCAAAATCGGGTAGAAAAAATAACAAAGCATTTCGATTCCATTGAATTTTCTACACAAAAAAGAGAATTCAAAACGCAAACCGGAATGTATAAAGGCAAACGAATGTCGGTTATGTCCACCGGAATTGGTCCGGATAACATAGATATTGTAATGAACGAACTCGATGCATTAGTCAATATCGATTTAAAAACCAGAACCATAAAAGAAAATCTAACTTCGTTAAACATTGTTCGAATTGGAACTTCCGGTTCGTTGCAAGCCGATATTCCTGTGGATAGTTTTGTGATGAGTTCGCATGGTTTGGGATTAGACAACATGCTTCGCTCCTACTTAATTGATGCTGTTTCCGAAAAAGACATCGAAGAAGCGTTTATCAATCAAACAAATTGGGATTTACGAAAAGGCCGTCCGTATGTGATTAAAGGAAGTGAATCGTTAGCCAAAAAGTTTGAAAGCAATCAAATTCATAAAGGTTTCACCGGAACGGCAGGCGGATTTTATGGTCCACAAGGACGCGTTTTACGTTTAGGTATACAAGATGTAGATTTAAATACTAAAATGGATGCATTCAATTATAACGGCATTCAAATGACCAATTTAGAAATGGAAACCGCTGCGATTTATGGCTTAGGTAAATTGTTAGGTCATCAATGTTTATCGTTGAATGCGATTATTGCTAACCGAGCAAATGGAACTTTTAGTGAAGACCCATACAAAGCGGTGGATGCGTTGATTGAATATGCGTTAGATAAATTGGCGGAGTAAAGCCCCCTAACCCCCAAAGGGGGAACTGAAAAACATTACCTAGAATAATGAATTACATTTTACAAAGCTTTTTTAATGGAATTGGTGGAATCATCAGATGGATATTTTTCAGAATAATAAATATTTTATTTGATAAAAATTATCGCAATGATTTAGATTATTATTTAGAAATTGAAAACCTTGTAAAAGATAAAAATGGATTTACTAATTTACAAAAGAATTTTTTTGCCGGAATAGTTGTTTTTATTTTATTGATTGTAATTGCTGAAAAAATTGAATAATGAATCTAACCCTCGAAACCAAACGCCTCCTCCTTCGACCGCTTGAATTAAGCGATGCAAATGCTTTTTTTGAAATGGATAATAATCCCAGCTTGCACAAATACCTTTGGCAAAAGCCAACGCAAGAGATTAGCGAAACGATTAAGACTATTGAATACGTCCAACAGCAATATCGTGAAAATAAAATTGGACGTTTTGCAACAATTCTAAAAGAAACCGGCGAATTCATTGGTTGGACAGGAATTAAATTCGTTAACGACCACGAAGAAAATGGCAACACCAATTTCTACGATTACGGTTATCGTTTAAATGAGAAATTTTGGAACAAAGGGTATGCTACAGAAGCCTCCATTGCTTGGTTAGACTATGGTTTTAATCAAATGAATATTGAAAAAATGCACGCATACACCCATGGTGAAAACGGAGCTTCCAACCATGTTTTACAAAAAGTAGGTTTTCAGTTTATGGAAGATTATCCGGATAAAGAAGGTGTGATTTGGAAATGGTGGATGATGGAAAATCTGTTGTCTGTTGTCTGTTGTCTGATGACTGTTATCAGTTGTCTGTTGTACGTCCCTGATTTAAGTCTGTTAAATATCTTAATACGCTCATCTTAATACTAAAAAAAATGAAAACCATCAAAATAGCAGGCGTTCCCGAACATTTCAACCTACCTTGGCATTTGTGCATTGAAAACGGAGAATTTGAAGAAGCGGGAATCGATTTACAATGGACAGACGTTCCCGAAGGAACCGGAAAAATGTGCCAAATGTTAAGAGATGGCGAAACGGATATTGCCGTGATTTTAACCGAAGGAATTGTAAAAGACATCAATGCCGGAAATCCATCAAAAATTGTGCAGGTTTATGTGGAAAGTCCACTCATTTGGGGAATTCACGTGGATGCTAAATCCAACTATCAAAGTCTGTCGGATTTAGAAAACACGAAAGTTGCCATTAGCAGAATGGGTTCAGGTTCGCATTTAATGGCAATTGTAAATGCTCAAAATCAAGGTTGGAAAACTAATGATTTGCAGTTTGAAATTGTCAACACGATTGATGGAGCAGTGGATGCTTTATCTGGTGGGAAGGCTGATTATTTTATGTGGGAAAAATTTATGACAAAGCCATTAGTTGATAATGGAACTTTCCGTAGAATTGCCGACTGCCCTACTCCGTGGCCGTGTTTTGTAATTGCGGTTCGCAATGAAATTCTGGAAAAACACCCACACACCATCGAATTGATTTTAGAAATCATCAACACCACAACAGAAGAGTTTAAAGACATTCCGAGTATCAACCGGACGTTGGCTAGCAGGTTCAATCAAAAAACAGAAGATATTGATGCTTGGCTGTCTCAAACACAATGGTCACAGACAACTATTAGTCATGAAACGTTAAACAAAATTCAAAATCAGCTATTTGACCTTAGCCTTATCGATAAAAAAAGTACTTTTGTTGAAATCGTGCACGGCTTTTAGCTTTTTGCCGTTTTTAACACAATGAAACTATTCGAAACAATCAATTTTAAGGAAATAAAGGCAAAACTTAAGGTCAAAAAACCTTGGGATGATGTGATTATTTTTGTTTTGAATGTATTGATTGCCATTCCAATTTTTATCATTGCCCATCAAAATATAATTGACTTCAATTGGTGGTTGGATTTAGACCGAATACTTTTAGCAGTTATTATTTTGGTTGTTATTCAACTTATTCTACGATTGATACGAACCATTTTGATTTTAGGAATTGCTGTATATTTGATAGTTTTAATTTACGGAACTCTTTTTAGCAATTATGGTTTTGAATCGGTTTTTCAAGATTATGGTTATATGATTTATTCGATGACAGAAGATCCGAATCCGCAGGATATTATGATTTCAAAATTATTGCCATTTCCAAATAAATCACAGATTTTAAAAGCAATAGAATATGACAATCCGAAAGTGCGAAACTTTGCATTAACGGCAACCACGCTTCATTTTAAAGATGTGAAAGGTCAAAAAGAACATCGGAGAATGATTCAATGTTTTGCCGTTTTCAAAGAAATAAGAAACCGTTGGAATTATGTAAACGACCCAAAAGGGAAAGAATATATTGCTCACGCTACTGAAAGTTTGATTCATTTTTCAGGCGATTGTGATGATCACGCCATCTTAATGGCCGCATGCATCAGAGCCGTTGGTGGCACTCCCCGACTCATTCACACCGGTGGTCATATCTATCCGGAAATGCTTGTGGGTAAAAAAAGTGATTTGGAAGCTGCCGTTTATTTAATCAAAGAAGTGCTTTTTGTGACAGAAAGTAAAAACAAAGAAATTCACTACCATATAGACGAAAGAGGACAGATTTGGTTGAATCTGGATTATACGGCTCGTTATCCCGGCGGACCGTTTATGTCGGAAGAAATTTTAGGAGCGTTGACGTTGAATTAAAAATAACCATTCACTATTATCACTTAATGTTTAAAATTTAAAATTGTAAAACAATATAGTTTAAAACAATATTTCATAAAAAAAGTATCAAATACATCTAGAATTTTGAAAACAAAGAGGTCCACATATTTTAATTATATTTCAACAAGTACTATTATTATTGCTGGTATAGTAATTACATTGTTTTCAACCTATTTACTAATTACTAATCCAACTATCAATAGTGATAAATATGAAATTAAAGAGTGTAGTAATACTATTTTCGAATATGATAGAATTGATTATTACCATTTAGATATTGACAATTTTAACGGACATAAAACAAGTCAAAAAGATACAATCAAAAGAAATATATTAAATGATTATTTTAATACTATCAGTGATAGTCTCAATTTAGATAAAATTGGTAATTATTATTCTAAAATTAAATTAAATGAGAAAAGTTTAAAATTTATAAATAGCTATATATGCAAAAACAAAAAGTCAAGTGACGAATCATTCTCTGAATGTATGCCAATTTTTCGTGATATTTTAATTTTCAAAAACAAATCAAAAATAGTAGGAATCAATAAAATTTGTTTTGAATGTGATGTATCTAATCTTGTATCAGTCGAATATAACTCATATTCGTTTAATATAGATGAAATAAATATTTTAGAGGATTTTTTAAAAATAAAACAACCTTATTAGAAAAATCCTTTCAAAAAAGTAAACACAAAAGCTTTGAAATAACACTTATATATATACCTATTTTTGGTTTTTAAACGATGTTTACTAAAATAAAGCAAAGCGTCTTTACTTTTTCATAAGCCTCTGTTACTCCTATGCGGTTTATATAAATGTAACCCCTAATTTCGTCAAAAAAGTTAAAACCATTTCTTTCTTTTGAAATAGAAAATCATTCCTAAAACCAAAATAAACATTACACCTAAGGTAACAAAATAACCATTTTTATAGGCCAATTCCGGTATGTTTTCAAAGTTCATTCCATAAACTCCAACAATAAATGTGAGCGGAATAAACACCACCGAAACAATAGTCAACGTTTTCATGATTTCATTCATGCGATGACTTTGTGCCGAAAAATAAAAACTGGAAGCACTTTCCAAAGAATTCATATCATAATCAATCTGATCCAAAAGCTCCAAACTTTTTTGATGCAAACGGGCAAAAAAAGTAAAATTTGACTTTTCTATTCCAGCATAATCATCATCATCTTGAATCGATTTTAAATTATATAAAGAATCTCGCAACGGAATTAAAGAGCGTTTTAAGTAATTTAATTCTTCCCTTGATTTTTCAATTCGCACTAAAACATCTTGGTTTTCGATAGTTTTTGCTTCTGTTTGCAACAATTCTATCGCATCTTCAAATTTTTCAATGGTAATGTAAAAATTTTCCATCACGGCATCTAACATGAGATACAAAAGAAAATCATTGTTCTTTTTGCAAACAATTCCGGAATTTGTCTTGATGCGTTCTCTGATGTGTGAAAAGAAATCACCTCGCTTTTCTTGAAATGAAACCAACAAATTCCCTTTTAATAAAAAGCTGATTTGCTCAACATGTACTGTTTTTTCATCCTTTTCAGGAAGAATGGATTTGATACTAAAAAACAAGACATCATTTAATTCTTCCATTCGGGTTCGTTTTGATACATTCAAAATGTCACCTGCAATAAAAGTATCTAATTCTAAAATCTCTACAATTCTTTTAATCAAGGTAACATCATGCAAACCGTGAATATTCAACCACTTGACATCCTTAGTGGCAAACTGCTTTGGCAATTCATTTTCTATAAATTCTAAGGTAACGTTTATATTTTCAACATAATCGGTTTCATTGTAAACAAACAATTGCATTTCAACGGGTTGTTCTTTGTGATGTCCCGTATATTCAAAATAATTGGGTTGAACTTTTCTGCCTTTTTTATATTTAAGTCGTTTCACAGTACTTATTTTTTTATAAAAATAAGAGTTTTAATTATTTCATTCTATTTTTACATAAATTTTTATATAAAAACCATTTATGTTAACCCTTATAAAAAATATAAAAGAGTTACTTCAAGTGAGAGAAACTAGTATTTTAAAAGTTTCCGGAGCAGAGATGAACAATCTACCCCTATTAAAAAATGCTTATGTATTGATTGAAAATGACATCATCACAGCATTTGGTGCAATGGAAAATTGCCCTGAAATCCATGCAGAGCTTGAAATTGATGCCAGCGAATGTGTGGTATTACCCACTTGGTGTGACAGCCATACGCATTTGGTTTATGCAGGCAATCGCGTTCAGGAATTTGTGGACAGAATAAACGGATTATCCTATGAAGAAATTGCAAACAGAGGGGGTGGCATTTTAAATTCGGCACAAAAACTCAATGAAACCAGTGAAGATGAAATTTATGAACAATCAAAAGTTAGATTAGAAGAAGTCATGAAACTGGGAACCGGAGCTATCGAAATTAAATCAGGCTATGGTTTAACAGTAGATGGCGAACTAAAAATGCTTCGCGTAATCAAACGTTTGGCTGAAAATTATCCCATCAAAATAAAAGCCACTTTTTTAGGAGCTCATGCTTTTCCTAAAGAATATAAAGACAATCATTCCGGTTATATTGATTTAATTATCAATGAAATGTTACCGAAAATTGCTGATGAAAATTTAGCCGATTATATTGATGCATTTTTAGAAACCGGTTATTTTTCTGTTGAAGAAACCGAACGAATCATGGAAGCCGGAAAAAAATTCGGTTTAATTGCAAAAATTCACGTGAATCAATTTACCGCAATTGACGGAATCAAAGCATGTGTTAAACACAACGCCTTGAGTGTAGATCATTTGGAAGTTGTAACAGATGAAGATATTGAAGCTTTGAAAAACGCTAACACCATACCGGTTGCACTTCCTTCTTGCAGTTATTTTATAAGCATTCCCTATACTCCGGCTCGCAAAATGATAGCCGCAGGATTACCACTTGCTTTAGCAACCGATTATAATCCGGGAACTACACCATCAGGAAACATGAATTTTGTTGTGGCCACCGCTTGCATCAAAATGAAAATGACTCCTGAAGAAGCAATAAATGCCGCTACAATAAATGGGGCTTATGCCATGGGAATCTCTGAAACACACGGAAGTATTACCATTGGAAAAAAAGCGAATTTAATCATCACGAAACCAATTCACTCTTTTTATCAATTGCCGTATGAATTTGGATCCAATTTGATTGATAAAGTTATAATTGAAGGAAAAACAATTTAATTTTTTTAAACCGTTAAGCAATTAAGGAACATTAAGGTTTATAAATTTTTGATAAAAAAAAGGAGCAACTTTCATTGCTCCTTTCTCTTAGTAGTTCAAAATCTTATTTCAAAGTAAAACTAGTTTTTCCAACCAACTCTCCTTTGTCAAAAATGTTTACAAAGTACGTTCCCTTTTCAAAACTTGATCCCGGTAAATTTTCAGTCACACTAACCGTATCATTTTTATAGGAAACGGTAGAAATAAAACTGTATGTTAGTGATTTTTCACCAAACTCAACGGTTTTCTTTTCTCCTAAAACATTGCTTTTACTGTCAATTACTTGAACATAGTATTGTTTGTCACCGGACTTAGCTACTTTGTTTTCAGCAATTGTAAAGCTAATTTTTAGAATGTCAGCTCTACCTGCTCTTTCTGTTTCCACCTCTTTTCCTGAACTTCTTACTTTATAAGCTCCGGTTTTTAAGTTTAAGATAGAAAGTTTAGAAGCAATTTCAACAGTTTTCGATAATTCTTCGTTTTGACCAACAAGTACTTGATTGTATTCTTTGGCTTCCACTAAAATTGTTGTTGTACTGTCAATTTGAGTAGTCAAATCTTGATTCATTTTTTTCAAAGCATCATTTTCTCTTACCAATTCATTCATTTTTGATTCGAGTGTACGATACTGTTCTCTGAATTTTCTCAAAGAAGCAACATCTCCTTTTGAAGCTTTTAATTCATCCATTAATTTAACTACCTTATCGCGTTCTGCTATTAATTCTTCAGACATTGAAGTGTTCTCTGCAATTGCAGCATCATAAGTAGCTTTTAATTGAGCAAAATCATTAAGTGCTGCTTCTTTTTCAGTCACTAAATTGACATTTTCAGTTTCAGACTTCTTATTATCTGAACTAAGCTTAAACATATAAGCTAAACTGGCTAGCAATAATAATGATAATACAAGTATTATTGCTTTTAATTTTGAGTTGTTGTTTTGGTTTTCCATTTTGTTGAATTTTAACAAAGTTATAGTAAATTTTAACATTAGTAATGATATTAACGAAAATTTGAGTAAAAATTGTATTTTTGGATTCAAATATATTTATGGAAAACTTAGTCCCCTTTACATTACTTGATTTAGGAAAAATTACAAATCACAGAAGTGGCGAAATTAAGTTTGGTGAAAAAATGATAACCATCCCAAAAGATGTTGATGTTGTCAACTTTATCACTGAATCTAAAGCAAGATTTGTATTATTTGGAATTCCTGAAGATATAGGAGTTAAAGCCAATAACGGAAGACCGGGAACTTCAAACGGTTGGAAAAATGCAATATCCAGCATTGCCAATATTCAACACAATAGATTTTGTAAAGGAAGCCAGATTATCATTTTAGGTTCACTAGATGTAGCCGAAGAATTGAAAGCAGCTGAAAATCTAAATTTTGATAATACAGATGACAGGAAAAAGCTATCTAAATTAGTTGAAAAAATTGACAAAGAAGTTTCACATATTATTTTCACTATCATTAAAGCCGGTAAAATTCCCATAATTATTGGTGGTGGACACAACAACGCTTATGGCAACATAAAGGGAACCGCTTTAGCTAAAGGAAAACCTGTAAATGTAGTCAACTTTGATGCACATTCTGATTTCAGAATTTTGGAAGGAAGACACAGTGGCAATGGATTTTCTTATGCTTTTGATGAAGGCTTTTTAAAAAAATATTTCATTTTTGGTTTACACGAAAGTTATACTTCCAAAAATGTTCTACTGAAATTAAAAGATTTAGAAGATCGGGTACGGTTTAATACCTATGATGAAATTGCGATTCGAAGTGAGAAAAATTTTGAACAAGAACTCAATCAAGCATTAAATTTTATAAAGAATGACTCTTTCGGAATTGAACTTGATTTAGATGCTTTGCCGGGTGTTGCCAGTAGTGCTATGACATTGAGTGGATTTTCAATTGAAAAAGCTCGTCATTTTGTTCATCATTTTGGCAAACATTCCAATGCAGCCTATTTGCACATTTGTGAAGGAGCACCGGAATTGTTTGATGATAAAAACCCACAACTTTTAGGGAAATTGATTGGTTATTTGGTTACTGATTTTATAAAAGCAAAAACAGCTGCAACCGAACTTTAATTAACTATTTTTTATGTTTTTTTTTAAACTCAATCCTTTCGAGTTTTATATTTTTGCGTAAATTCAAACCATTCAAATTCATATATGAAAAATTTAGCTGTATTATTTTTACTCTTGATTTCTTTTATTTCAATTGCTCAAGAGAATCAAAAAACTATATTAGACAGTCTTTATATCCAAGAAGTTGAGCAAAAAACAGAAAAACATAAAGTACTCCATGCAGAACCTTTATATATTGATTTGATTCGAGATTTAGGTGCAAGAAAAGGTGAAAAAGAATGGAATATAGGAGTTGGTCTTATTGACAATAACTCATATGATCGTTATGAGGCTTTAATTGAATACGAATGGGCTCCTGTTGACCGCTTGGGTTTAGAAATTGAAGTGCCTTTTTCATTTTATTATAATCAAAACGGAACAGAGAATTTGACTACGCCACAAAGTAAAATGGAAAGTTTAAAACTAGCCGCTCAATATACTTTTTTTGTATCTGAAAAAACGAATACTTCAATGGCTTTAGGATACATTCATGAGTTCGAAATGACTTCGTTTAAACAATACAGTTCCTCCACTTTTTTTCAAGGGAATGTTTACAACCCTTTTTTTGTAGTAGCAAAAAGATGGGGAAATAATTTTCATACCTTATTATATACGGGTCCCGTTTGGGAAAAAAGCTTTGACGGACATCATAGTGATTTTAATTGGCAAATAAATTCTAACATCCATTATATGATTTCCGGAACACGAAATTTTATTGGTGTTGAATTCAATAAAGAAGTTTACAAGAATGATTTCGATATGGTCATTAGACCTCAAATGCGTTTGGAAATATCAAACCAGATTATGGTTGGAATCGTTACAGGTATCCCTATTTCTAGAGAAAATCAACGATTTAGTAGCTTTTTGAGGCTAATTTATGAACCAAGTCATTAAAAGATAATAAATGATTTAATTGTCTATCTTTGCAGACAATTTACAAAAATATGTCATTTTCAGATCTTAACTTACTTCAAAATATACAGCATGCTATTGCTGACGAAGGTTATACCATCCCCACTCCTATTCAACAACAAGCCATTCCAATTGTTTTAGAAGGAACAGACTTGGTGGGTTGTGCTCAAACCGGAACCGGAAAAACGGCCGCTTTTGCTATTCCTATTTTAAATAATTTACATCGAATTGTTGGTTCTTTAAGCAAAAGAAAACTTGTTAGAGCATTGATTGTCACGCCCACCCGTGAATTAGCTATACAAATTGGTGAGAGCATCGATACCTATGGAAAATACACTAACATTAGACAATTAACCATTTTTGGTGGTGTTAGCCAAGTGCCTCAAGTGGATCAATTGAAAAAAGGAATTGACATTTTAATTGCTACTCCAGGTCGTTTGTTGGATTTGCATAAACAGGGATTTATTGATTTAGATAATTTGCATTTTTTAGTTTTAGATGAAGCTGATCAAATGTTGGACATGGGATTCATTAATGATGTAAAAAAAATCATCAAATTAACACCTTCAAACAGACAAACACTTTTATTTTCTGCAACTATGCCAATGGCTATCAGAGAATTGGCCGATACTTTTTTGACAAAAGCAAAATATGTTTCGGTAGATCCGGTATCGTCAACAGCTGAAAAAGTAGTACACAAAGTTTATTTTGTTGAAAAAGAAGACAAACGAAAACTTTTGTACCACATAATCAGAAATGAAAGCTTAAACAATCTTTTGGTTTTTACTAGAACCAAACACGGTGCTGATAATGTTGTCAAATTTTTGAAAAAACACGGTGTAAGTGCAGAAGCAATTCATGGCGATAAATCACAAAACGCTCGTCAACGGGTTTTAGATCAGTTTAAAGCTAAAGAAATTTCTGTTTTAGTTGCCACCGATATTGCGGCTAGAGGAATTGATATTGAATTATTGCCTTTTGTTTTAAACTTTGATTTGCCCAACATTCCGGAAACTTATGTACACCGAATTGGAAGAACTGCTAGAGCCGGTAACGAAGGAATTGCTTATTCTTTTTGTGGAAAAGATGAAGAACCGTATTGGAAAGACATTCAAAAACTGACAAGAATCAATGCAAAAGTGATTACAGACCATCCCTTTCCGTGGAGTGAAGTTGCAAAAGAAATATCAGAAACAGCTAAACCCGACAGAAGAAACACAAAAAAAACAGATAATTCAAGAAAATCTACCGCTTCTAAAAAGAACAAAAAACGTTGGTATTAAGCAGTATTTTTTTTAACTAAAGTTTCTATTATATGCATCAGTTTTGATGGTTCGAATGGTTTGATCAAAACATCATTCATACCTGCAGAAATAGCTTCTTCTGAAACTTCTTCTTTGGCAAAAGCCGTTAATGCAATTATTGGAACTGCAATACCTCTTTTTCTAATTAATCGTGTTGTTTCAAATCCATTGATAAGTGGCATATTGATATCCATCAATACAACATCAAAATACTCTTTTTGTAAAGCTTCTATTGCAGCATAACCATCATCAACAATCACAGTTTTATAGTTATTTTTCTCCATGATTTTACGGGTAACCATTTGATTAATTTTGTTATCTTCAACAACTAAAACTTTGTAAATCATGTCATTAGAAAGGTCAACTTTAATATTATTGATTATTTCGTTTACTTTTGACATATCGTCATTAAAACCAATAGTAAAGGTAAACTTAGACCCTTTACCTTCTTCACTTTCAACAAAAATTTCACTGTCAAAAAGAGTGACTAATTTTTTTACAATAGAAAGCCCTAATCCCGCTCCTTGATAGTCGTCTTCCTTTCGATCAATTTGAACGAATTTATCAAAAATTTTAGATAAATCCTTTTCAGCAATCCCAACACCGGTATCTTCAACTTCAAATTTGATATAACATATTGAATGTTCTTTTTTTTCTAAATTTGCTTTAATACGAACTTCCCCGTTTTGTGTAAATTTAAGTCCATTAGAAACTAAGTTCATAAAAATTTGAGACAGTCGTAACTTATCACCAACTAAATATTCAGGAATTGACTCATCAACTTGCGTAACTATTTTGTTTTTATTTCGGGTTGCAATAAATGAAAGCGAGTTAGAAACCATATTGATTTCATCTTGGATATTCATCGTTAAATTTTCTAAAACTACTTTATTTTCTTCAATTTTATTGATTTGAAGTAAATCATTCACTAAGGACAAGAGGTATCGAGCTGAGAATTTTAATGAATTTAAATGTGGACTATCCGCCAACTCTTTGTGTTCGTCTGAAAGCATATTGGTGATCCCAACCACACCATAAAGCGGAGTTCTTAATTCATGGCTTATAGTTGAGATAAATTGCGTTTTTAATTTTGAAGCTTCTTCCGCTTTTTCTTTTGCAATTTTTAATTCTTCATTTTTAACTTCTAAATATTCATTTACTTTTTTTCTAAAAATATTATTTTTATACAGAACATAAAGTAAAAATAACAACATCATTAAAAACACAAGTATCAGTGTAATAATAATTTTTGTTTTTCTCAGATTATCTTCCTGTAGAAGTTTTTCTTGATTAACTGCCGTTAACTGTCGCTTTGACTCGTCTAAGGCAATATCCATTCCTATAATTTTGGCATTCTTAATTTTTTCTAAATCAAAAATTTCATTTTTTAAAACCTGATGTCTGTTTAAAAAAAGATATGCTTTTTCATAGTTACCAATAGCAAATAAAAACTCAGAATAGTCATGATAAGCATCGGATAGATAGATTTTTGAATTATTTTCCTCACCTATCCTAATGGCTTCATTAAAATTAAAATCCGCTTTCTCTTTATCTTTCAGATGATGGAATTTTTTTCCCAACAAAATATACAAATACCCTTGAATATCTAAAATTTTGATACGATCTCTATGTTTTTCAACATAATCTAAATGAAAAACACCTTGATTGTAATCATTCGTATCAAAATAAAGTGAAGCTAAATTTAGTTTTGATAATACCATAGAAAAAACATTGTCAATTTTTTCTGAAATTTCAATAGATTTCTTATAGTACTCAATAGCTTTTTTAAAATCTTTTTTTCTAAAAAAATAAATATTACCAATGTTATTGTACACGGCAGCTTTTAGTGTGTCATTGACTGCTTTTCGAAAATGATAAACAGACTTGTCATAATATTCTAACGCTTTATCAATCTCTACGATTTCCTCATAATTACCGGCAATTGTATTATAAGATCTACCAATTAAATCATCGTCTTTCATTTCTAAAGCAAAATCTAGTGCCTTGCTTGAAAATGACAATGAGTTTTTATAGTCTGATTTATAGAGGCAACTGTCGGAGGAGTGTAACAATTGACGCACTTCTTTTTTTGTTATACTTTTCTCTTGGGAAGAAAGAACAAATGAAGTAGCTAAAAAAATAAAAAGCAATGCTGTTTTTGGGGACATCTTTATTTTTAATTCATCAAATATAATCTATTTTATTTAAAAAAAAATCCCGAATTATCGGGATTTTAATAAAATTAATTTCTTACTAATTTTTTATATTTAATACGCTTAGGTGTCACATCTGCACCTAGACGTTTTCTTTTGTTTTCTTCGTATTCTGTAAAACTTCCTTCAAAGAAATAGACTTGCGAATCACCTTCAAATGCTAAAATATGTGTACAGATTCGGTCCAAAAACCATCGGTCGTGCGAAATAATTACGGCACATCCTGCAAAATTTTCTAATCCTTCTTCAAGAGCACGAAGTGTATTTATATCCAAGTCATTGGTTGGCTCATCTAAAAGCAACACGTTTCCTTCTTCTTTTAACGTCATGGCTAAATGCAAGCGATTTCTTTCTCCACCTGACAAGGTAGAAACTTTTTTATTTTGGTCGCTTCCGCCAAAATTAAAACGACTCAAATAAGCTCTCGAATTTACCTGACGACCACCCATCATAATTAACTCTTGACCATCACAAAAATTCTCCCAAATTGATTTATTAACATCAATATTACTGTGTGATTGATCTACATAGGCAATTTTTACAGTATCCCCGGTTGAAAATTCTCCTTTATCCGGATTTTCTTCACCCATAATCATTTTAAAAATGGTTGTTTTTCCGGCACCATTTGGCCCAATAATTCCAACTATTCCGGCTTGTGGCAGTCTGAAATTCAAATCTTCATAAAGCAATTTATCGCCATAAGCTTTTGCTACGCCCTGGGCTTCAATCACATTGGTTCCCAAACGAGGACCATTTGGAATATATAATTCTAATTTTTCGTCCAACTCTTTTTGATCTTCATTTAAAAGCTTATCATAATTTTGTAAACGAGCTTTTTGTTTGGTTTGACGTCCTTTTGCACCTTGTCTTACCCAATCTAGTTCTCGTTCTAGTGTTTTTCTTCGTTTAGAGGCTACTTTTTCTTCCAATTCCATTCGCTTGGTTTTTTGGTCTAACCAAGATGAATAGTTGCCTTTCCAAGGAATACCTTCACCTCTATCCAATTCTAAAATCCAACCGGCAACGTTATCTAAGAAGTATCTGTCGTGAGTTACTGCAATAACAGTTCCGGGATATTGTTGTAAATGTTGTTCTAACCACAAAACAGATTCGGCATCTAAATGGTTAGTTGGCTCATCTAATAACAAAACATCGGGTTGTTGCAATAATAGACGACACAAAGCAACACGTCTGCGTTCACCTCCTGAAAGCACCTTTATTGGAGTGTCAGGTTCCGGAGTTCGCAAGGCATCCATTGCTACTTCCAACTTATTGTCTATTTCCCATGCACCGGCTGCATCAATCTTATCTTGAAGCTCTGCTTGACGGTCCATTAATTTTTGCATCTTATCTGCATCTTCATAAATTTCAGGTAAACCAAACATGTCATTTAGTTTATTGAATTCATCAAGCAAGGCAATTGTTTCTGCGGCACCTTCTCTAACAATTTCGATTACTGTTTTGGTTTCATCTAAAATTGGTTCTTGTTCAAGATAACCTACTTTATAACCCGGAGCAAAAACAACATCACCTTGGTAATTTTTATCAACTCCAGCTATGATCTTTAATAATGAAGATTTACCGGAACCATTTAAACCAAGGATACCAATTTTAGCTCCATAAAAAAAGCTAAGATAAATATCTTTTAAAACCTGTTTATTTGTACTCGAGTAGGTTTTACTCACCCGAGACATTGAAAAAATTACTTTCTTATCGTCTGACATACAATCAATTATTTTATTTTTATTACACTCTTCCTTTTAAAGCATTAAACACCCATGCTATGGCTAAAAAACCAATCCCAGTAGCAGCAAAACCCCAACCTGCAACGTCATTATATCGAAATGCTCCCATGCCAATTAACAATAACCCCATCAAAATCATTATGAATGTTGCCCAAGCCAAAATTGTATTTTTATTAATTCCCATTTTATAAATTTTAAGGAAGCAAATATCGTGTTTTTAAAGGGTATTGAAAAACAAAATCAAAAATTCTAACAATTTTAATTAAAAATTTTAATGAGCATTTCTTTCAACAAATCGGCTTCATGCATTTGATTGGCTCCCACACCTTTACTCTTTGAATCAATGTCTCGAAGCGAGGAAACAATGTTGCTGACTTTTTTCATGGGATAATTTTTTGCTGCCGTGATATATTCTTGTACAAAAAAGGGACTTACAGCTAATACTTTTGCTACATTGGCTGCAGATTTATCGTTCAATCCATGGAATTGTAATAGTTTAACAAAAAAAGCAAAAACCTGTCCGGTAGTCAACACCATAGGATATTCTTTTTTGTTTTGAGCAAAATGATCTGCAATTTTATAAGCCTGTAAAATAGCTTTGCTACCAATAGCCTTTCGTAGTTCAAACACATTAAAATCTTTGCTAAATCCAATGTTTTCTTCTATGTGATTCGCAGTAATTGTAGTTCCGACCGGAAGAATAATTTGAAGTTTTTCTAGTTCATTATTGATTTTATTCAAATCTGTTCCCAAAAATTCAACCAACATTTCTGAAGCTTTTGGTTCAATTGCATAGCCTTTTCCTTTTAAAATTCTAACTATCCATGTTCCCACTTGGTTGTCATATAGTTTTTTGCTTTCAAACAACAATCCGTTTTTTTGTAACGATTTTGCAAGCGATTTTCTTTTGTCTAAGGTTTTGTATTTGTATGCAAAAACCAAAATAGTTGTAGGTTGTGGGTTTTCAACATAAGACGAAAGATCATCAATAGTTCTGCTTAAATCTTGAGCTTCTTTTACTATTATAACTTGATAATCAGCCATCATCGGATAGCGTTTTGCATTTGAAATAATATCTTGAACAGAAATATCTCTACCATATAAAACCATCTGGTTAAAGCCTCTTTCTTCTTCAGACAGAATAGAGCTTTCAATGAATTCAGAAATTTTATCAATATAATAAGGTTCTTCACCCATTAAAAAATAAACAGGCTTGAATTTTTTTTGTTTTATATCATTGATGATACCAATAACTTCATCCATAGTAAATTTGTGTAAGCTGTTATTATAGTTTTCTCATTTTGGCATAAACTATTTATATTTACACCATGCAAAAACTCAATTTCCCGGTGTTTAACTTCCGATTCAAAAATAGTGAAAATAAAGTCGCTATCTTTGATGAAATTCGTAAAAAATTTGTGCTGCTCACACCTGAAGAATGGGTCAGACAACATGTTGTGCATTATTTAATTAGTGTAAAAAAGCATCCCAAAACATTAATTAATGTAGAAAAAAAAGTACTTCAGAACGGAATTAGTAAACGATATGATGTAGTAGCTTTTCGCCCGGATGGCAGTATCTATCTGGTTATTGAATGCAAAGCACCCGAGGTAAAACTGACTCAAAAAGTGTTTGATCAATTGGCTCAATATAATTTTATTTTAAACGCTACTTATTTAATGGTTACAAATGGTTTGAATCATTATTTTTGTGAAATAAATGTGGAACAATCCAATTATAATTTTTTAACCGATATTCCTGAACTTAATTTAAATCAATTTGAATAATTTATCAAAAAATAAAATAGCCATTGTCATTTTAAATTGGAATGGTGTTTCGCTTCTTGAAAAATTTTTACCATCTATTGTAAACTATTCTGATAATGCTACTATTTATGTGGTAGATAATAATTCAACCGATACTTCTGTTTCGTTTCTACAGGAATATTTTCCAACAGTTACACTAATTCAAAACCAAGAGAATTATGGTTTTGCAGGAGGCTATACTGTCGCTTTACAACAAGTTCAGGAAGAAATTTATGCTTTAGTAAATTCTGATATTGAAGTAACCGAAAATTGGTTACAACCCATTATTGAACTTTTTGATAATGAACCTGAAACAGCTATCATTCAACCAAAAATTTTAGATTATAAAAACAAAGATTATTTTGAATATGCCGGAGCCGGCGGTGGTTTTATAGATAAATTTGGTTATCCGTTTTGTCGTGGTAGAATTTTTACTACAATCGAAAAAGACAACAAGCAATACGATGACACCACAACGGTTTTTTGGGCTTCAGGGGCTTGTTTTTTTGTTAGAAAATCTGTTTTTCAAGAACTTGGTGGATTTGATACCGATTTTTTTGCACATCAGGAAGAAATAGATTTGTGTTGGCGAGCTTTTAACGCCAATTATACCATTAAATATTGTGGTAAATCAACAGTATTTCATCTGGGTGGTGCTACTCTGGAGGCCAGTAATCCAAAAAAAACATATTTAAATTTTAGAAATTCATTGTTGATGTTGGTTAAAAATTTACCAGCAAAACTAGTTTTTCAAATTGTCATTTTTAGATTGATTTTGGATGGTATTGCCGGAGTTCGTTTTTTATTTTTAGGTAATTTTCAGCATTTTATGGCTATTTTAAAAGCACACTTTTCATTTTATGTTATGCTTCCCAAAATTTCAAGAAAGAGAGTTAAAGTTATTCCAAAAAAATACTTTTCAGTTTCAAGTATAGTTTTAGACTATTATTGGGCAAAAAAACACCATTTTAAAGACTTATTTTAATATATTTTTATCACTAATTTGGTATAGTCTTTGCTAATAATCCTTAAATTTGTAAAACAAAATACATCACCAATGAAAAGACTGATTTTATTCGTTTCAATTGCTGCCATGACGCTAGGATCATGTGGCACAAAAAAGAAAATTGCTGAATTAGAAGCAAAAAACAAAGAGTGTCAAGATTTATTGAACTCTACTACAGTTAAATTGAATTTATGTTTGTCTGAAAAAGACATAATTTCAAATCAACTTGCCGATTTAAAGAAAACCAATTCTGATTTAATCAGTAATGTTGGAAACATCACTTTATTATCTGCTAAAGGTGCTGAAAACCTTGAAAAATCTTTAGAAAGTTTAAAAGAAAAAGATTTAAAAATCTCAAGACTTCAAGATGCATTAACACGTAAAGACAGTGTGACATTGGCATTGGTAACAAGTTTAAAGGGTGCTGTAGGAATAAGCGATCCAGACATTGAAATCAATGTTGAAAAAGGAGTTGTAATGATTTCTATTGCTGACAAATTATTATTCAAATCCGGAAGTTATGAAATTAGCGACCGAGCAAAAGAAATTTTAGGAAAAGTTGCAAAAGTTGTAAATGACAAACCTGATTTTGAATGTATGGTAGAAAGTCATACTGACAACGTTCCTTACCGAAATGGTGTTTTGTTAGACAACTGGGATTTAAGTGCAAAACGTGCTACTGCTGTGGTTCGAGTATTAACTAATGACCACAAAGTAAATCCAAAACAGATGATTGCAGCAGGAAGAGGTGAATTTCAACCTTTAGTTGCAAACAATACGGTTGAAAATCGTGCGGCAAACAGAAGAACAAGAATTATTGTGATGCCAAAAATTGATCAGTTTTATGACATGATTGAAAAAGAAATGAAAAAACAAACAGGTAAATAATCCGGTTAATTTATATAGAAAACGCCTCTTAATTGAGGCGTTTTTATTTTATAATATATCAAGACTTCCTTTACCTTCTCGGATAACTTCGGGTTCTGCTTCTGATAAATCAATAACTGTGGAAGGTTGGTTGTCACCATAACCACCATCAATAATCAAGTCAACTAAAAACTGCCATTTTTCAAAAATCAATTCTGGATCTGTTGAATACTCTAAAACTTCATCGTCATCATGAATAGAGGTGGAAACAATTGGATTACCTAATTGACGGACAATTTCCAAGGTTATAGCATTATCCGGAACACGAATTCCTACTGTTTTCTTTTTCTTAAATTCTTTGGGTAAATTATTATTTCCAGGCAAAATAAAAGTATAAGGTCCGGGCAAAGCTCGTTTTAAAATTTTAAATGTGGCCGTATCAATTTGTCTGACATAATCGGAGAGATTACTCAAATCATGACAAACAAATGAAAAATTAGCCTTTTCAAGTTTGATTCCTTTAATTTTGGCAATGCGTTCTAAAGCTTTGGTGTTGGTAATATCACAACCCAATCCATAAACAGTGTCAGTGGGATAAATGATAAGTCCACCGTCTTTTAAGACTTTAATAACTTTTGCTATTTCTTTAGGATTCGGATTCTCAGGATATAATTTTATAAAACTGGCCATAATAATAAATTCTCCCGTAAAAATACATCAGAAAAAACTTTTAAACCAAAAAAAACCGAAGTAGTTAAAACTTCGGTTACTTTATTAATTATTTAAAATATGATAAGCTATCAAACCATCAATAGGTCTTCGTAGAACATTGCCAAGTTGAATGCCATGTTGGGTTAAAACTTCTTGTAGTTCGTCTTTGAGATAAAAGGCAATGGAACCCACAAAATGAACAGGAACCGTTTGATAATTATCAAATTGTTTGATATAATTTTCAACAAAATCATCCAATTCCATATTGATGTATTTTTTACAAAAATCAGCCTCTTTATGTTTGATTAAAAACTTAGCAAAAGTTGCCAAATAAGCATTTGGATTGGGTTCTTTGTATAAATTGTTTTTTATGTAATCCGGATCAAGATTGTATTCTTCTTCAAACTCTTTCTTCAAATCATCCGGCATTTTATTGAAACTATAGCCTCTCAACAAATGGCGACCAAAGCGATTGCCACTACAATCATCCATACAAATATATCCTAACGATTGTACTTTTTGATGAAGTACTTTACCATCAAAGTAACTACAATTGGAGCCTGTTCCAAGAATGCAAACAATGGCTTCTTGATTTTTTGGGGTTGTGGCATAAACCGCAGCATAAGTATCTTCATGAACCACTACATTTGCATTGCTAAAATAACCTTGAAAAACTTCAGTTAAAAAATTTTTCATTCTATCTGTCCCGCAACCTGCTCCATAAAAAAATAAATGAGTAGCTTTATTTTTATTATGAGAAATATCAAACTTATCATTCAATCGTTCAATAATTTCATCTTTTGATAATACTTCAGGATTCAAACCTAAAGATTGTGTGGTGAACAAAACTTTGCCATTGTCATCAATGGCAATCCAATCGGCTTTTGTTGAGCCACTATCTACTAATAGTTTCATAATTTGGTTTGTTTGTATAAAAAAAGTCCTGTCAGGTTAGTGCTAACAGGACTATTTGTAACTATTAAAGTTTAGCAATATGTAATGATAAATCAACTAATTTACTTGAATAACCATATTCATTATCATACCAAGAAACTAATTTGAAGAAAGTGCTGTTTAAACCAATTCCGGCTTTTGCATCAATAATTGAAGTTCTTGGATCGGAGATGAAGTCTTGAGACACCACATCATCTTCTGTGAATCCTAAAACACCTTTCATTGAAGTTTCTGAAGCAGTTTTTAAAACTTTCATAATTTCTTCATATGAAGTTTCTTTTGCCACCTTAACCGTTAAATCTACAACAGAAACATCTGCAGTTGGAACACGCATTGACATTCCTGTTAATTTTCCGTTTAATTCAGGAATAACTTTACCTACAGCTTTAGCGGCACCGGTTGAAGCCGGAATGATATTTAATAAAGCGGCTCTTCCACCTCTATAATCTTTTTTAGAAGGACCGTCAACTGTTAATTGGGTAGCTGTTGTAGCATGAATAGTTGTCATTAAACCTTCAACAATTCCAAAATTATCATGAATCACTTTTGCTAATGGAGCCAAACAATTGGTTGTACAAGATGCATTTGAAACAATAGTATCAGCTGCAGTAATTTTTTCGTGATTTACACCCATAACAAACATTGGTGCATCGGCAGATGGTGCAGAAATTACCACTTTTTTAGCTCCACCTTTGATATGAGAATTTGCCGTTTCAAGTGTGGTGAAAATACCGGTACATTCTGCAACGATATCCACACCAACTTCGTCCCATTTTAAAACAGAAGGATCTCTTTCTGCAGATACACGAATTTTCTTTCCGTTAACAAACAATTCACCATTTGTCACTTCAACTGTTCCATTAAATCTTCCGTGTACTGAATCGTATTTTAATAAGTAAGCTAAGTGTTCTACATCTAATAAATCATTGATAGCTACTACTTCAATATTATCTCTGTTGATTGTTTCTCTAAAAACAATTCTTCCAATTCTACCAAATCCGTTAATTCCTAATTTTACTTTTGACATGATTTTTATATTAATTTTTATACTTAATTTTTTTAAATTGACATGATGTCTGAAACTCTTAAGAGTTCTTTATCCACTTCACAATGCCCTTTAATAGCTTGTTCTAAAGGTGTTAATGCCACTTTATCATTGATCAAACCAACCATAAAGTTGGTTTTATTTTCTAATAAAGATTCTACCGCTTTTACCCCTAACCTACTTGCCAAAACTCTATCAAAACAAGAAGGAGCACCGCCTCGTTGCATATGGCCTAAAACGGAAACCCTAACATCATATTCCGGCATATGTTCCTCTACATATTCTTTTAATTCGAATACATTTTTACCGGTTTTATCACCTTCTGCAACCACAACAATACTTGAAGATTTTCCTGTAAGCTTACTTTTTTCAAGAGATTCAACCAATCGTTCTAATCCTAAATCTTCTTCAGGAATTAGAATTTCCTCTGCTCCTGCTCCAATTCCGGCATTCAAAGCAATATGACCCGCATCACGCCCCATAACCTCCACAAAAAACAAGCGATTGTGTGAACTTGCTGTATCTCTAATTTTATCTATAACTTCAACAACCGTGTTCAAAGCGGTATCATAACCTAAGGTATGACTTGTTCCAAAAATATCGTTATCTATTGTTCCGGGAATTCCTATCACTGGAAAATTAAACTCCTTATTGAAAACTAAAGCTCCTGTAAAGCTACCGTCACCGCCAATAACTACAAAAGCGTCAATTCCTGCTTTTACTAAATTGTCATAGGCTTTTTTTCTTCCTTCAGCAGACATAAACTCTTTTGAACGTGCTGATTTTAAGATTGTTCCGCCTTTATTGACAATGTTATTCACTGATCGAGGGCCCATTTCTTTGAAATCACCTTCAATCATTCCTTGATAACCACGATAAATTCCAAAGCATTCAATGTTATGAAAAGCACAAGTTCTTACTACAGAACGAATGGCTGCATTCATTCCGGGAGAATCTCCTCCGGAAGTTAATACACCTATTTTTTTTATTGTTTTCGACATTTTTTATTGTTTAAAATGTAAATTTAGCAAACAAATATGACTTTTTTACTGACATTTCAACTATTTCGACAATTACCGAAATTTTCAAACGTTTTCGTTGATAAGTTTTTTACTAACAAAAAAACTCCATTAAAAATGGAGCTTTTGATAAAATATCTAATTAATCATCAATCAATTTCTGGTGGTTTTTCCTCTTCTTTTTTAGGTTTCTCATACGTTTTTTTCTTTTCGTTTATGAAATTTAAAAACTCAGGTTTAAAATCAGAATCAGAATCTTGGCCCGATGAGTCAACATCTCTTGTTAATTTTGCTCTTTTGAAAATTCCGTTGATTAATTCTTTAAATGTATCAAAATCAACTTGGTAAGTTGCACCAATTCCTTGCGTATATCCTATTCCTTCTCCAATATAGGTTATATCATTTTCACGATTAAAAACCCTTAGGTTGAACTTTCCATCTTTGGTAACCCGATAAAGAATTTCAACATCACCGACCACGGCTGCATCATTAATTCCTCCAATTGGCACACCTAATTTTCCATTAACAGAAATTCGTTCGTTAATTTCGAAAGACGTAGTTAATCCAACACTACCGTCAGTTTCACGTCCGGGAGTTCTATCAGCTGAATCGACAACAACACCCACATTCATTTTACCTTCTTCATCTTTAATAATGTCATTAAAAACTCCTGTAAAAGTTTCAAATAAATTGTTGGACAATGCATTTTGAGACAAACCTCCATCTGTACTCAAAAAATTACCCGAGGCCAATAAATACAAAGCTTGCGTTTGACGTGTATCTTTGTCATCTAATTTGGTTTGAATTTCTGATTTAAGTACGGAACTTATTGTTGGAAAGTTAATCATAAAATCTGGTTCGGGATTGTTTAGAAAACCGGTAATTCCAATCACAACTTCCACTTGAACTTTTTGATTAACCGTTGGGTTATCTAGCAATAATGCGGGATTTGCTCTAATATTATCATAAACCGCTTCAATATTTAATCGTGCTCGCATTGGGTCACCGTCCCAAACTATAGAGCCGTATTTTTTAACTTTAAACTGTTTACTAACTAAACCTCGGTATTTAAAATTATAGATTCCCTCGTTGATACTAAAATCCCCATACATGTTAAATTTACCCAAAGTATTAATTTGCATAGAAAGTGTTCCAAAACCTTTTCCTTTCATTAAATGTCCGGTTTCTTTATCTAAAATCACTTCTATCTCGGCATCTTCAGTTATATCTAAATCAAAATTTAATTCTAATCCATTATAATTTTTAGCCAACCCGGTAGTTCCAGTTTCCAAATTATATTTTTCTTCTTTAGTAATAAATCGGATATACGAATTATCACCTATTGACTGCGTGTTAGAAACCGGTATTTTAATAAATGTTCCTTTTTTAGACTTGGCTTGCACATCAATTAATAAAGAACTTGTGGGTCCGGTTATTGTTGCAGTTCCTTCTATAAAAGCATTACCGTAGTAGGGTGTGTCATCTTTATCTTGTGTGTCTAAAACATTCAAATAGTCAGAAGTAATTCCGATATCTAATCGCCAATCAGAAAGATTAAAATGACGAATATTACCGCTTAAAACACCTTTTGTTTTATATTTCGAATCGGTCATTGTAATGTTACGAAGTAAAAATTGGCGTTGCGTCAAATCAACAATTGAATTTTTATCAAAAGCATAATCAACTCCGAGATAAGGTACAGAAAGTCCAGCTTCTTCCAAATACAAACGTCCTTCTATTTCCGGATTTTGAAGCTGACCTTGAAAAGATGCATTTCCTGAAACCAAACCTCTGATGTTTGTTATCACTTCTCCTCCATAAGAACTGAAAGCTCCCACATTAAATTTATTGAGTTTTAAATCTAAGTCAAGAATTGGTTCTCTGTTTTTAAAATAAACGGTTCCTTCTGCCAAGAAACTTTCTAAATTTTCATTTTTTACACTTGAATTAATTCTGAAATTTTCAAATTTATCATCACCAATAATATCTAAATTTAAAGTTCCAAAATCAATGTTGTTCACATTGAAATTTTCGACTTTTAATGATGCATAAGGTCGGAATTCTTCATTTAATTGTTTAAAATTAATTTGACCGTCTAAACTTCCTTCAATCACTAAATCATCTGAAACGGGAATTATTTTTCCGATATTTACTTTTTCAAAATTTAAATTTAGATCTTTAAAATTAGTTCCTTTTATTTCACCATCAAAATTGATAAACTGCTCCTCATGCGTCATTTTGATGTTTTGAAATATAAAATCAGAAAATCTGTTATTAAAAATAATTTTATTTTCAGAATTTTCTTCTTCATTCAAATACCACATGTAATCTTTAAAATGAAGTTCTGATTTTTGAATACCAACCACATTGTTTTTATTCACATCAATGGTGTGATATATGTTAAGGTTATAAAAATCATTGGCTTTGTCGCCTCCTTTAAATTCACTTCGAATGAACAAGGTATCTTTTGAAGTCACATTCAGCAAATTGAAATCAGAGAACTTATAATGTTTGGTTTTTATAGAATCAATTTCTATATACGTGTTATAAAGTGGGTTTTTATTATCTATTTCAAATTTAATTTTTTCAAATTCATTTTCGTTAGCCAAAATTAAGGGTGATGAAAAATTCATCTTAAATTCATTGGCGTCCGAATTGATGTTTCCTCGAATGTAGGTGTTCTTACTCACCGAAATATCAGGATAAAAAATTTCAATTATTTTATTGAAAATAGCAAAGTTAAATTTTAAGTATTGACCGCTTTTAACTTTTTGGGGTGAATAATTGGCATAAACACTACCGAGAGCATTCTCTACCATCATTGGAATTTGATTAAAATCAAACTTGCCCACAACTTTTCCTTCTACAATATCCGGAGAATTTATTTCAATGGTTCGTTCTCTATTTTCATCAAAAGTGGAGCTTAATTTAAAATCATCAAACACAAAAATATCACGGTTATTTTGATACGATGCATTAAGGAAAGCTACATCTCCATAAATATTATCTAAACTATTACCAGCAAGATCAGAAGTAATATGCCCCTTAAAAATTGAAATAGAATCTGTTGTAATAAAATTTAATTTATATAAATCAGCATAATCAATTCGAGTAGTAAATTTATAAACATTCTCTTTTTGAGATACATCTAACAAACCATCAAAATCCATAAAAAGATTGGGGTCATTTACGTTTACTTTTCCTGAAAAAAGTGGTTTTTTAAACACCCCATCAATCGCTATATCGGTGTAATTATATTTATTATAATTCAATTGAGAAATAAATCCTTTAAATCGGGTATTGATTAAATCTTCGGTAAAACCGGCTCCATCAACTTGCATGTTCATAGAAATGTTGCCAACATCACTTCTATTTAAAATTTTACCTATTGCAAAACGATCCAAAACAATAGTTCCTGAATAAGAAGCATTATCAATAAACTCAATATTAGTCATGTTTAAATTCAGTTTACCGGAACCTAAATCAGAAGTCATTACAAAATTTGTATTGATACGGTCAAACGCAACTATCGCATCACCACGTAAAGAAAACTGTCCCAGTTTATTGATTGAACTTGGCAATTTTTTTCCTAAAATATTAGGCAATAAAGCCGTTAGATCATTATAATTGGAGGACAAATGCGAAAAAGTAGACTCCATGTAAAAAGTCTCTTCTTCAGTACCAAAAAGATTTTTGAAATTAACATCTCCAATAATTTTGGTTCTTTCACCTTCTTTAAGATTTAAATTTGAAATGCTTAAGTCGTTTAAAGTTCCGTTGATATCAGAATTAAAAACAAAACTTTTATCGGAGGATAATTCTTTATAAAAATACCGAATGTCATTGGTGTTTATTGATGCTGAATTTACTTTGAAATCAAAAACTACGCGATTAAAGAAATCGGCAAAATCGTTAGTATCTTTATTATAATTTAAACTTACATTTCCAAACAATGAAGAATTAGCTGTTTGCAATGCAAAATCATCAAGCTTTATTTGTTTGCGTGTATAACTAAAATCTGATTTTAAATTTTTGATAACTAAACCTCTAAAATCAATTGCCTTTAAACTCTCAATTTTAGAAGTAACATCCGAACCTTTGATCTTAAAATCAATCAGTTTTGAGTTCAAATTTGTAAATTGAAGAATTTTAGGATTGAATTTGTTTTCATTTTTAAAAACAAAAGCACTATTACTAATAGCAATAGTATTGGCAAGCATTAAAAATTTTCCGGATGAAGGGCGTCCGTCATCAAAAGCATCAATAAACACATCTAAATTTGTTTGTGTTTCGTCTTTATAATTAATTATTGAAAACTTTAATCCATTTAATTTTAAATCATCAAAAATCAAATCTCCTTTCAAAATGGGATCTAAATCTTTAATTTTAGTACTCAAACGGTCAACATAAATTAAAGTATCTTTGTGATGGTCTCTAATAACAACTTTTTTAAATTTTACGCTGCCAAAAATTGAAATGGCAACTTCATCAATTGAAATATCAGTACCATACTGTTTATTTAGCTTATTTGTGAAATAATTAGCTATAGAAGTTTGAACCGGAGGCAACGATAGTAATACACCAAATAGGAGCAATAATAGAATTATCCCCAAAAGAGAACGCAATACTATTTTTTTTAATTTTTTGATACCCCTAATTGTTTTAAATTTGTCAAATATAATTCAAAATTCGTGCCCATCCTATGGCTAATGATTCCATTTTTATACTAGCAATTGAAAGTTCTTGTGACGATACTTCTGCAGCGGTTTTACAAAACGATAAAGTGCTGTCAAATGTTGTAGCTAATCAGTCTGTTCATGTAGCTTTTGGTGGTGTTGTACCGGAGCTTGCTTCAAGAGCTCATCAACAAAACATGATTCCTGTGGTTGACCAAGCTTTAAAAAAAGCAGGAATTCAAAAATCGCAATTAAGTGCAATCGCTTTTACTCAAGGCCCCGGATTAATGGGGTCGTTGTTGGTTGGAAGTTCGTTTGCAAAATCTTTAGCAATGGCTTTATCTATTCCGTTGATTGCTGTGCATCATATGCAAGGTCATATTTTAGCTCATTTTATTGATGAAGAGGGTTATGACAAACCCGAATTTCCATTTTTAGCATTAACCATTTCGGGCGGACACACTCAAATTATTAAAGTTACTGACTTTTTTTCCATGGAAATTATTGGTGAAACCACCGATGATGCAGTTGGTGAAGCTTTTGATAAATCAGCAAAGATACTTGGTTTGCCTTATCCCGGTGGTCCATTGGTTGATAAACACGCTCAATTAGGTAATCCAAAAGCATTTTCTTTTACAAAGCCTAAAGTGCCCGGATTGGACTTTAGTTTTTCAGGCTTGAAAACTCAAATTTTATATTTTATACAAAAAAAGGTAAAAGAGAATCCAAAATTCATTGAAGAAAATTTGAATGATATTTGTGCTTCCATTCAAAATGCCATAATTGAAATTGTTATGGAAAAATTAAAAATGGCTGTCGCACAAACTGAAATTAAACAAATTGCAATTGGTGGCGGTGTTTCTGCAAATTCAGGAATTAGAAAAACCATAAAAGAAGCAGAAAGCAAATATGGCTGGAAAACCTATATTCCAAAATTTGAATATACCACAGATAATGCTGCTATGATAGGAATTGTTGGATATTATAAATATCTTAACAAACAATTTGAAGAATTAAACGTAGTTTCGAAACCACGAATTGAGATATAAAATGCAATTATTTTATTTTCCTTCACTCACAGAACAAACAAAAAGTTTCTCTTTTTCAAAAGAAGAAAGCAAACACATTGTAAAAGTTCTTCGTAAAAAAGAAAACGATAATTTATTTGTTACTAATGGTTTAGGCTACTTGTTCTCAACTAAAATAGCAACTGCTTCAGAAAGCAAATGTACAGTTGATATTCTTTCGTTTGAAAAACAAGAGTCGCCTAAAATTCATTTACATCTGGCAGTTGCTCCAACAAAAATGAATGAACGGTATGAGTGGTTTTTAGAAAAAGTTACTGAAATTGGTGTTCAGGAAATTACCCCAATCATTTGTGACCATTCAGAGCGTAAGACTATCAAAATAGAACGTTTTGAAAAAATTTTACTTTCTGCCATGAAGCAATCTAATCAATATTTTTTGCCAAAATTAAATTCGCCTATTTCTTTTAAAGAATTTATAAAGCAAGAAAAAAATAGTCAAAAATTTATTGCACATTGTTATGAAGATGAAAAAATGGATTTCAAAAATAGTTTCAATTTAAAGGAAGACATTTTATTATTAATAGGTCCCGAAGGTGACTTTTCTTCAGAAGAAGTCATTTTAGCTATTCAAAATAATTTCAAACCTGTTTCACTAGGGAACACACGTCTAAGAACCGAAACAGCCGCCATTATAGGTTGTCATACAGTGGCAGTAATGCAATCAAATTAAAAAAAATGAAAAAATTAATATTCTTATTATTTGTAATTACATTTTCAAATGCTCAAGAAATTGCCTTATTAAAATATAATGGTGGTGGTGATTGGTATGCCAATCCTACTTCGCTACCCAATTTAATAAACTTTTGTAATGCTACTATCGGAACAAAAATAAGTACAAAACCTGCTACTGTTTCGCCGGGAAGTAGCGATATTTTTTCCTATCCGTTTGTACACATGACCGGACACGGAAACGTAGTTTTTAATGATCAAGAAGTGAAACAACTTCGAAATTATCTTACATCAGGAGGTTTTTTACATGTTGATGATAACTTTGGAATGGATCAATATATCAGACGAGAGATCAAAAAACTATTTCCTGAAACAGATTTAGTGGAATTACCTGCCAATCACGTTTTGTTTCAAAAACCATTTTCTTTTCCTAACGGAATTCCAAAGATTCATGAACACGACAACCAAAAACCACAAGCTTTCGGAATTTTTGTGAAAAACAGATTGGTTTTATTATATACTTATGAAACCGATTTAGGGGATGGTTGGGAAGACCGCGAAGTACACAATAATCCTGAGGAAGTTAGGCAAATTGCTTTAAAAATGGGTGCCAATATAATTGACTATATATTTAATAACTAATAAAAAAACCCTGCAAATTGCAGGGTTTGATATTTTATATTGAATAACTTAAATAATTACTCAGCTATAATTTCATAAGGTAATTCAAATACTACCGAACGGTGTAAACGTACTGTAGCAGCATATTTACCTGTTCTTTTAACAGTACCTGAAGTAATGAATTTTCTATCAATTGAATGACCCGCCTTTTCTAAAGCTTCAACAATATCCATATTAGTTACTGAACCAAATAGTTTTTCACCACCTGCTTTTGCAACAATTTTAATATCTAAAGCTTTTAACGCATCTGCTATCTTAGTAGCATCATCAATCACTTTTTGTTCTTTGTGTGCTTTTTGTTTTAAATTTTCAGCTAAAACTTTTTTAGCAGAAGGAGTTGCTAAAGCTGCAAATCCTTGAGGAATCAAAAAATTTCTTCCGTATCCTGGTTTTACAGAAACGATATCATCTTTGAAACCTAAATTTTGAACGTCTTGTTTTAAGATTAGTTCCATGTTGTTGTCCTTTTTTTATAGAAGTTAGCCCGCCAATGGCGAGGCAACAACTTAATTAATTATTATTTTAATAAATCCGCCACATATGGCATTAAAGCTAAATGTCTAGCTCTTTTAACAGCTACTGACACTTTTCTTTGGTATTTTAATGAAGTTCCTGTTAAACGTCTTGGTAAAATTTTACCTTGTTCGTTTACGAATTTCAATAAAAAGTCTGCATCTTTATAATCAATATATTTAATACCAGACTTTTTGAAACGACAATACTTTTTAGTTTTGTTCGTATCTATGTTCAAAGGAGTAAGATATCTGATATCTCCTTCTTTTTTTCCTTTAGCTGATTGCTCGATTGTTGACATAGTAATTACGCTTTAACTTTTAATTTTTCTCTTCTTCTCTCTGCCCAAGAAATAGCGTGTTTGTCAAGACTTACAGTCAAGAAACGCATAATTCTTTCGTCACGTCTAAACTCAGTTTCGAAACCAATAATGATTTCTCCTGGAGCTGTGAATTCAAATAAATGGTAAAAACCACTTTTTTTGTGTTGGATTTCATAAGCTAATTTTTTTAAGCCCCAATCCTCTTTTGATACCATCTTTGCTCCTCTAGAAGTAAGGTAATCTTCAAACTTACTCACTGTTTCCTTTATCTGTTGTTCAGATAAAACGGGATTCAAGATGAAAACAGTCTCATAATGATTCATAATAAATTATTTAAAATTGTTAAATTGGGTGCAAAAATAGTCTTTTTATTTTAAATGGCAATATTGGCAAGGTTTTTTTCGATGTAACGCAAAAAAATCGGAGAAATGCTTGTTTTTATCGATGAAATGCATTACGTTTGTTCCACCAAATCTATAATAATACGAATTATGAAACTAAATTGTGTCGTTGTTGATGATAGTTCTATCCAAAGAATGATCATTACCAAATTAGTTAATAACCACCAGAATCTCAATCTGGTCGGGGATTTTTCTAATGCTATTGAGGCAAAGAGTTGTATGTCGATTCACTCTGTTGACCTAATCTTTCTCGATATTGAGATGCCAATTATTAGTGGCTTTGATTTTCTTGATGGACTTAAAATGAAACCTCAGATTATTTTTATTACATCCAAAGCAGATTATGCAGTTAAAGCATTTGATTATGATGCAACAGATTACCTACAAAAACCTATTTCTGTTGAGCGTTTTGATGCCTCTGTAAAACGTGCTATGGACTTGTATCGTCTTCGAAATGAAGTTCATGACGAAGAAGGAGATTTTATTTTCATAAAAAGTAATTTGAAAAAATTGAAAATATTCACTTCAAAAATCAAATGGATTGAAGCTCATGGCGACTATGTTAAAGTAGTAACCGATGAAGACAGTAATTTGGTTCTTTCAACAATGAAATCTTTTGAACAAGATCTTGACAAAGAACGTTTTTTACGCGTACACAAATCCTACATTGTTAATGTTGAAAAAATCGAGCGTTTCAACAGCAAGTTTGCTGAGATTGGAGTTACTAAGATTCCTTTAAGCAGAAATAAAAAAGATGATTTGAAAAAAGCTTTAGCTATTGCTTAAGTAACATCTACATTTACAACAAGCTTTACCGATCTATATTGTGAGATAACATCAAAACTATTCAGTACTTTCTGGATAGTTTTTTTTGTGTTTTGTAGCGAAACTGATTCAGGAATTTTAATCATAATTGTTCTGATATATTCATTACGAATTTTACTGATTGCCGGTTCTTCAGGGCCCAAAACAGGCATTTGCAAGTGTTGGTTCAAAACCTGATATAACCATAGAGCACTTTCTTTTACCTTTTCATAATCTTTATGCCGCAAAGTAATTTTTACTAATTTATAAAAAGGCGGGTATTTGAAAATTTGTCTTTCATACAATTGTTCTTTATACATTCCTTTATAATCAGTATGAGTTACCTGTTGAATGGTGTTGTGATTAGGATTATAGGTTTGAATGACAACTTTACCTTTTTTTTCTGACCTTCCTGCTCTTCCTGAAACCTGGGACATCATTTGATAACTACGTTCAAAAGCTCTAAAATCAGGAAAATACAACATATTGTCCGCATTCAAAATACCAACCAAACTCACGTTGTCAAAATCCAATCCTTTGGCAAGCATTTGTGTTCCAACCAAAATATCAACTTCTCGATTTTGAAACTTATCAATGATTTTCTCATAGCCAAATTTTCCACGAGTGGTATCTTGATCCATTCGTTGAATCTTTTTATTGGGAAATAATGTGGCCAACTCCAACTCTATTTGTTCAGTTCCAAATCCTTTTGTAACTAAATCTACACTGGAACATTGATGACAATTGGTAGGTTTAGCAATAGAATGACCACAATAATGGCAACGCAATTGGTTTTTAAACTTATGATAGGTCAAACTCACATCGCAGTTCGGACATTGCGGCACGTGTCCGCAAGTGATACATTCTAATAAAGGAGCATATCCTCTTCTATTCTGAAAAAGTATAACTTGTTCGCCAAATGAAAGTGCACTTGTAATTTCCTCCAATAAAGTATCGCTAAAATGACCATTCATTCGCTTGCGGAAATATTTGTCTTTCAAATCAACTAAAAGAATTTCCGGCATTGGCACGTTATTGTAACGTTCAAATAGCTCTACCAATCCGTACTTATTATTTTGAGTGTTGTAATAGGTTTCTAAACTCGGTGTTGCAGAACCCAAAACCACTTTTGCCTGATGAAAATTAGCCAAAACAGTCACAGCATCTCGAGCATGATAACGTGGTGCCGGATCTACTTGTTTGAAATTTTGTTCGTGTTCTTCATCAACTATCACCAATCCCAGATTAGAAAAGGGCAAAAACATTGCGGATCGAGCTCCAATCACAACTTGGGCTTTTGGTGAGTATTCTAAAACTTGATTCCATACCTCCACCCTTTCATTGTTGCTGTATTTTGAATGAAAAACGGCTACTTTATTTCCGAAAAACTTTCGTAATCTTGAAAGTAATTGAGTTGTTAATGCTATTTCGGGTAACAAAAATAAAATTTGTTTGCCGGTTTCTAAGGATTCTTGAATCAGTTTGCTGTAAATTTCGGTTTTTCCACTTGATGTGACGCCGTGAAGTAAACAAATATCTTTTTGGATAAGTTGCGATTTAATTTCTAATAAAGTCTTCTGTTGAGCTTCACTTAAAATTAATTCGGAATCCATTGCATCTGTTTTAAAGTCTGTTCTGTCTTCAATCAAATGGTATTCTTCAAAAATTGCTTTATCAATCAAAACTTTCAGAACCGTTGAAGAAACTGAAGTAAATTCAAGTAATTGTTTTACTGAAATTGGTTTTTTTTCTACTGCTTGCAACTGAAAAAATCCCAACAATAATTCACTTTGCTTTTTAGCTTTTATGGTATTTAATAAATCACTTAAAGCTTCATTAGATGCATAATTTTCATGCATTCGAATGTATCGCACCTGTTTGGGTTTATATACTTCCTGAATTTCTTCCTGAAGCAACACTATGTTTTTATCGATTAATTTTTGAATAATTGGAAAAACATTCTTTTTGTTCAAAATTGCAATTACATCATTAATTTTTAAAGAACTTTGATGCTGAAGAGCTTCAAAAATAAGAAACTCATCATCAGATAGCGATAAATCATCTACGACTGTTTCTTGTTTTGCAGAGAGTATTGTTTCGCTTTCTAAAAGTAATGTTGACGGCATTGCCGCTCTAAAAACTTCGCCAATCGAGCACATATAATACGTTGCAATCCACTGCCAATGTTTCAATTGCCATTGGTTTACAACAGGTTTTTCGTCTAATATTTGATGGATTTCTTTAGCCTCATATAATGTTGGAGGATTTTGATGAAGTTCAAGTGCAATTGCTGTAAAGATTTTACTTTTGCCAAATGGAACAGCAATTCGCATTCCGGGCTGTATGAAATGAAACTCTGTTTCCGATACTAAATAGGTAAAGGTTTTGTTTAATGCTAATGGCAAAATGACTTCAACAAAGTAAGGCATAATTCTTTTTTTAAGGGCTGATACTATTTTTTTGTAGCTTAATCAAAAAGATTTTTTCGCTTCAATTTATTGATAGAAGCATTCAATTCAAATCCAAGTAACAAAATCATGCAGTTAATCCAGATATAAAACATCAAAATTAACAAGGTTCCGATGGATCCATAAAGTTCATTATATTTAGCAAATTTTACCACATAAATACCAAAAAAATAGGATGATAAAAGTATCAAAATTGTAGTAAAAACTGAACCAATACTTATAAAAGATATATTAGATGTTTCCTTTGCACCAAATTTGTATAATAATGAGGTTGTGATTAAAATCATAATTATAACAAATCCATAACGTGAAAGTTGAATTAAAGAAATATTTCCTTCAACAACTTCATGAAATTGAATACTTTGTATAAAAATTTCCGAGATTAAAATTGCTGCGACTGTGACAATTAACAATAATGAAAACAGCAATGACATGGCAAGAGCTATAAAATATTGACGCAAAAAACTTCTTGAAATGGTGATATGATACGACGTTTCAAAACCGCCCAAAATGGCATTGATTCCATTTGACATCAAAAAAATGGACAATATAAAACCCGAAGAAAGTAATCCTTGATAACTGTTATTTAAAATGTCGTCAATTATATTTTTAATTGCTTCATACGTGTTTGGTGGCACTCCGTCTTCAACAAATTTCAAAAAATCATCCTGAAATCCTTCAATTGGAATAAAAGGAATCAAATTTAAAATGAATAAAGCAAACGGAAATAAAGCCATGAAAAAACTAAAAGCAATAGCACCAGCACGATAGGAAAAGGCTCCTTTTATAATTCCTAAAAAATACAATTCCATTAAATCATAAAAAGACAAACCTTCTAACCACGGTAATTTTATCTTTTTAATAAAACGTACGATGTGTTTTAAAATCGGTATTTTATCAAGTTGTTCTTCAATTTCAATAGACATACTAGATTGCTTTTAAACTCAAATCCATATTATAAACTGAATGTGTTAAGGCTCCCGAAGAAATGTAATTCACACCACATTCAGCATAATTTCTAATGGTTTTTTCATTAATATTTCCCGAACTTTCAGTTAAACATTTGTTTCCGATTAGTTGCACCGCTTTTTTGGTCGTTTCAAAATCAAAATTATCCAACAAGATTCTATAAACACCTCCACTTTCAAGAATTTCTCCTACTTCTTCTAGGTTTCTTGCCTCTACGATTATTTTTAAATCCAGTTTGTTTTCTTTTAAATAGTCTTTTGTTTTTTGAATGGCTTCAGAAATTCCTCCCGCAAAATCATTGTGATTGTCTTTCAACATAATCATATCATATAAGGCAAATCGGTGATTTTCGCCTCCACCTATTTTTACTGCCCATTTTTCTGCCGCTCTAAAACCCGGAGTAGTTTTTCTTGTGTCCAAAACTTTTGTAGAAGTTCCTTTTAATAAGTCAACATACTTTTTGGTTTTTGTGGCAATGGCACTCATGCGTTGCATGGAATTCAGAACCAATCGCTCTGCTTTTAAAATGGATTGAGAACTCCCCGAAACATGAAAAACAACATCACCGTATTGCACTGTAGTTCCGTCATCAATAAATGTTTCAACATCCAAAGCCGGATCTACATATTGAAAAATCATTTTTGCAAATTCAACTCCTGCAATAATACCTTTGTCTTTAACTAATAATTTTGCTTTTCCGATTGCTGTTTTTGGAATACAAGCCAAAGAACTGTGATCACCTTCACCAATATCTTCCCGTATACCGTTTTTTATAATGAGTTCTAATTCGTTTTGAAATTGAGCTTCGCTGATCATAAAATGCTTTTTAATAGAATTGCTAAATTAGGAAATCGGAATGAATCTTTATGTTATTAATCCATAAAAAAACCACGCAAATACGTGGTTTTTCATAATCATTAAATCTTTTATTTCTTTTTCTTTACCTCACAGGTGCTTTTTCCTAAAACAGCATAAAGCGGACAAAATGTGGTGAAAGAAGTTATGATTAAAATAGCACTGACTCCTAGTATAATCCATTTTATTGTGGGATTTTCAGATAATGCTCCGGACATAAATAAGATAAGCAATATAATCCCAAACATGATTCTAACAAATCGATCGGTGTTGCCAATATTTTTTTTCATAATTAGTAAATAATTTGGTATTTGTTTTGCTAAAATTAAGAAAAAAAATATTCAATTCTTAAAAAATCATGATTTAGTTTGGATTGACAATTGGTCCTTCCCATTCTGAAATCCCTCCAATAAGGTTATAGGTTGTTGAAAATCCCAATTGTTGCATTATTTCACAGGCTTTTGCACTCCTGCTTCCGGCATGACAATACACATAATAGGATTTTGATTTATCCAATTCTTCCAACATATAGATAAAACCTTGACCTTTATAAATGTCAATGTTTATTGCGTTCGGAATAATGCCTCGCTCAAATTCTTCCGGAGTTCTAACGTCCAAAATAATAGCGTTATCATCGCTTTGGGCATCTACCCACCATTTTTCTTGTTGTAAATTCATTTTTTTAAAGGTGCTAAGAGTCTGAGGTTCTAAGGTTCTGAGGTTCTGACTACAAAGATAAAGAATAACTAACTTTTAAAAATTAAAACTTAGTCACTTAGAACCTTAGCCACTCAGTACCTGTTTTCTAAACTTTTATCGAACAACCAATAGCTTTTGTAGTTTTTACGCTTACTTCTTTATTGTCTAGCAAAGCATTTACTGCATTTTCAACATATTTTTCTTTAACAGCTGATTCGTCAGCGTGATTGTCATCAATAGCTCCAATATATTTTACTACATTTCCTTTATTGGTTTTTTCTAAAATATAAACATGAGGTGTTTTTGTAGCTCCATATTGTGGATAAATTTTTTGTCCTTCATCAAATAAATAAGGAAAAGTAAATCCTTTTTCTTTGGCTCGAACTTGCATTTTTTCAAAACTGTCTTCTTTTTGTTTTTCAGGGTTGTTAGGGTTTATAGCAATCACAGGATAGCCTAATTTTTTGTATTTTTTATCTAATGCTATAATTCGATCTTCATATGCTACTGCATACGGGCAATGATTACAAGTGAAAATCACGATACAACCTTTGGCATCTTTCATGTCTCGCAAAGAAACTGTTTGATTATCAATATTTTTTAAAGTGAAATCTGTAGCAATGGAACCAATTTCATATCCTTTCTCAGAAGTTACCAAAGTAAACGAAGCTGCCACAACAGCCACAATAAACATTAAAGCTAGTTTTAATTTTTTCATAGTTTTTTAATTTAATAAGGATTTAATTTCGTTTTCTAATTCCGTTTCAGTAAATGCTTTTTCAAAAAACTTTCGTTTTTCATTTCTATAAATAATTGTAGCAGGAATGGCTCCTGACCAATCTTTGCTGACTTTTTCTATCCAACTGTTTGCGTCAGGATCGTTTAACAAAACTACTTCTGCTTGTAAATCCTTTCTTTTGATAAATGGAATAACCCTACTCTCTGCCATTTTTGGAAAATCCAAACTCACTAAAATCATTTTAAATTTTCCGTCTTTGTATTTTTGATTCAATTTTTCAAAATGAGGCAATTCTTCAACACACGGCAAACACCAAGTTGCCCAAAAATTGACAACATAAGTAGTGTCATTCTTTTGATGAAACAAATGTTCAATACCACTATAAGTATAAGAGTTTAATTTGATTCCTTCTTTTTCATAAGTAAGTAATGGTTTACTCACGCCCTTTTGAGCTGAAACCAAGATTGTAAGTAGTAATGTTACTAACAGCACTATAAACTTATAAAAATTGAGTATCATGAAGTATAAATTTCTATAAAAATAAGTAGTAAAATTTCACAACAATAAATCTTTAACAAAAATTTAATAGACATTTGTATATACAATTAAAATATTATCATACATTTGTACCTACAAATTTTGTAATTACAAATGAAGATAGAAGAAATCATAAAATCTAATTCTGCACTTTCGATTGAAAAACGAACTGTGTTAAATATTATGTATTCACAAAATGTAATTGCAGATAAATTCAATGAACTTTTGAAATCATCCGATTTGTCTTCAGAACAATTTAATGTTTTGCGAATTTTAAGAGGTCAAAAAGGAAAACCTGCAAACATGTGTGTCATTCAAGAACGCATGATTGCAAAAACCAGCAACACTACCCGATTGGTTGATAAATTACTTTTGAAAGGATTAGTTATTCGAGAAGTTTGCGAAGTGAATCGTCGTAAAATGGAAATCACTATTACTGAAAAAGGACTACAACTTTTATCAGAATTAGATCCAAAAATTGAAGCTCATGAAAATTTGTTTGCAAAAAATTTGACTTCAACTGAATTAGAAAATTTGAACATATTATTAGAAAAATACAGAACTTTATAACCAAAAATTGCTATGAATAATTTTATAGAAAGCCAAAAATGGCGTTATGCTACCAAAAAATTTGATGCTACCAAAAAAATTTCTCAACAAGATTTCGAAACCTTAAAAGAGGCAATTCAATTGAGTACATCCTCTTATGGATTACAGCCTTACCGAATTTTTATTATTGAAAACCCGGAACTTAGAGCACAACTTCAACCACTAGCTTGGGGTCAATCTCAAATTGTTGATGCTTCAGAAGTGTTAGTTTTCGCAAATATTACTAACTTTGGAGAAGCCGAAATTGATAATTATATCGCTAATTTAGCCAATACAAGAGGTATTCCCGTTGAAAGTGTAAAAGGTTATGCAGACTTTATGAAGATGAAAATCAACGAATTGCCTGTTGAAAACAGAAATAATTGGACATCAAAACAAACCTATTTAGCCCTAGGAAATTTATTAAATGCTGCTGCCGAATTAAAAATTGATGTAACACCAATGGAAGGTTTTGAACCTGAAAAAGTTAATGAACTTTTAGGTTTCAATGAAATGGGCTTAAATGCTTCTTTGATTGCAACTATTGGATACAGACACAACGAAGACGCAACACAACATTACAATAAAGTAAGAAAACCAAAAGAAGAATTATTCACAACATTATAAATTATAACTAAAATTAAATAAACAATGAAAAATTTAAAAACTATCGCAATTGTATTAGTGGCTGTATTTTCTACTGCTTCAGTAGTTGCACAAAACAAAAAAATCAACGTTGAGAAAAGTAAAATCGAATGGGTTGGTAAAAAAGTAACCGGAGCTCACAATGGCACCATTAATTTCAACTCAGGAACTTTGGTATTTGACGGAAAAAAATTAAAAGGTGGTTCTTTTGAGGTAAACATGAACTCAATAACTGTTTTAGATTTAGAAGCCGGAAAAGGAAAAGAAAAGTTAGAAGGTCATTTAAAAGCTGATGATTTCTTTGGTGTTGATAAACATTCAACAGCAAAACTAGACTTTAAAAAAATTGCTGACCAAGGAAATGGTACTTATACCATAACTGCTGATCTTACTATCAAAAATATCACACAACCAATTACTTTTGAATTAGCTGTTACTGATGAAAGAGTTAGAACTTCATTCATGGTAGATAGAACAAAATATGATATAAAATATGGATCTGGAAGTTTCTTTGACAATTTAGGAGATAAAGCTATCAATGACAATTTTGAATTGACTGTTACTTTGTTTTTCTAAAAAACACATGGGAAAAATTGCTAAATCCTGATGCGAAAGTGTCAGGATTTTTTTTGCTTAAACAAATCACAAAAAGCAATAATTTTAAAATATTCGTTTGGATATTCCAATTACATCCCTACATTTGTAATTCAAAATAAAACATGAACACATTTTTAAATACAGCTTGGTGGTGGAACAACTTACGTCAGTCGTCGTGAGCTAGCTACCTATAGTTATATTTTTCCAAATATTCAAAAGGGCTTGTCAAACACGACAAGCCCTTTTTCTTTTTAATTCAATAAATATGAAGCAATACAAATTAAATACTACGCATAAATCGGTTTTAGCCGACACCATCACACCGGTGAGTGTTTACTTAAAAATTCGGGATAAGTTTCCTAACAGTATATTATTAGAAAGTTCCGATTATCACACCAGCGACAATAGTTTATCCTATATATGTTGTAATCCAATTGCGAGTTTTAAGGTTGAAAATAATGTGATAACAAGGCATTTTCCAGATGGAAACACAGAAAACACTGCCATAAAAAATGAAACTTCGGTTGTTACTGAAATTTCCAATTTCATGCTAAAATTTTCCACAAATGGTCCGAATTTAAAATTTGCTTATAACGGATTATTTGGATTTACCAGCTACGAAGCCATTCGTTATTTTGAAAAAATTGAAATTTCAAAAAAAGATGATTCCATTGAAATTCCTGAAATGTATTATGCCATTTACCAAAACGTTATCGCTATCAATCATTTTAACAACGAAGCCTATCTTTTTTGCCACAGCATTTCAGACTATTCTAATATTGATGAAATGGAGCAATTGCTTCAAGTAAAAAATTTCGCCTCTTTTTCCTTTTCAAAAGTGGGAGAAACGATTTCTAATTTAACGGATGAAGATTTCAAAGATCACGTCACTTTAGCCAAAAAACATTGTCATCGTGGTGATGTTTTTCAGTTAGTTTTATCCCGAAGATTTTCGCAAGAATTTAAAGGCGATGAATTTAATGTGTATCGTGCTCTTAGAAATATCAACCCTTCACCCTATTTATTCTATTTTGATTATGGTGATTTTAAACTTTTTGGATCATCGCCCGAAGCACATTTGATTGTCAAAAACCGTGAAGCCGAAATTCATCCCATCGCCGGAACATTCAAAAGAACAGGAAATGATGAAAGCGATGCCATTCGAGCCAAAAAATTAGCCGAAGATGTCAAAGAAAATAGTGAACACGTTATGTTAGTAGATTTGGCGAGAAACGATTTAAGTCGAAATTGCAATCAAGTGAAAATAGCAAAATATAAAGAAATTCAGTTCTTTTCACATGTTATTCACTTGGTTTCAAAAGTCATTGGAAAGCTAAAACCGGAAGCCAAAACGATGGATTTAGTGGCTTCAACGTTTCCCGCAGGAACTTTAACCGGAGCTCCAAAACATAAAGCGATGCAACTAATCGAAAAAATTGAAAACACGAACCGAAGTTTTTACGGTGGAGCCATTGGTTTTATGGATTTTAGTGGTAATTTCAATCACGCAATTTTGATTCGAACGTTTTTGAGTAAAAACCATTATTTGCACTACCAAGCCGGAGCCGGAATTGTGGAAAATTCCTCAGAAGAAAGTGAATTGCAAGAAGTATTTAACAAGTTAAACGCATTAAACAAAGCCTTAGAAATGGCAGAAAAAATATAATTCGATGAAAAAAATTATCATTATCGACAATTACGATAGTTTTACCTATAATTTGGTTCACTATTTAGAGGATTTGAATGCAGAAGTTACCGTTTTTAGAAACGATGAATTTGAGTTGAATGAATTAGAAAAATTCGACAAAATTCTACTTTCGCCCGGCCCAGGAATTCCCGAAGAAGCCGGTTTGTTGCTGGATGTCATCAAAAAATATGCTTCAACCAAAAGCATTCTCGGCATTTGTTTGGGTCAACAAGCCATTGGTGAAGTTTTTGGCGGAAGCTTAATTAACTTAGAAAAAGTCTATCATGGTGTTTCATCTAAAGTAAAAATACAGAAAGAAGATAGTCTTTTTAACGATTTGCCGACTGAATTTGAAGTCGGTCGCTACCATTCCTGGGTCATTAATCCCAATGATTTTCCGGAAGATTTAGAAATCACTTCCGTGGATGAAAACGGCGAAATTATGTCAATCCGACACAAAACATTGGATGTAAAAGGGGTTCAATACCATCCGGAAAGCATTTTAACGCCTTATGGTAAGAAGATTTTAGAGAACTGGTTGGAAAGTTAATCTGTTGTCGGATGTCGGTTGTCTTTTTTCCGATGACTGATCTAAATTTATAATCCATTTTCACTAATTAAAAACTAAAATGAAAAACATACTCAATCACTTAATCAATCACAAAACGCTGACGAAAGAAGAAGCTAAAAATGTGTTGATTAACCTTTCTTCCGGACAATACAATGCTAGTCAAATGGCGGTATTTATGACGGTTTATATGATGCGAAGCATTACCATCGAAGAGTTAACCGGATTTCGTGAAGCGTTGTTAGAACTTTGCATCCCAATCGATTTTTCAAACTACGAAACCATTGATTTATGCGGAACCGGCGGCGATGGAAAGGACACATTCAACATTTCAACTTTAGCTTCTTTTGTGGTTGCCGGAGGGGGAATTAAAGTCGCAAAGCACGGAAATTATGGGGTTTCATCTATTTCTGGATCAAGTAATGTGATGGAAAATTTGGGTGTAAAATTCAGTAATCAGCAGGAATATTTGGAAAAATGTTTAGAGGAAGCCAATATTGCCATCCTTCACGCTCCGTTATTTCATCCGGCCATGAAAAATGTGGGACCTATTCGAAAAGAATTAGGCGTGAAAACCTTTTTTAATATGCTTGGTCCAATGGTAAATCCATCATTTCCCAAAAATCAGTTAGTTGGTGTTTTTAGTTTGGAATTGGCTCGGATGTATGCTTATTTGTATCAAAATACGACAACCAATTTTTCTATTTTATACGATCTAGAAGGTTTTGACGAAGTCTCGCTAACCGGTAATGTCAAGATCATTTCAAATACATCTGAAAAAATCCTAAAACCAGAAGATTTCAACACAAAATCAGTCACTTTACATCAAATTAAAGGTGGTGAAACCGTTGAAGAAGCAGCGGAAATTTTCATGAGAATTCTTTCCGGAAACGGAACGCAGATGCAAAATGAGGTGGTTTTTGCGAATGCAGCTTTGGCCATTTCGATGATGAAAAAAATAGCAATTGATGACAGTTTAGAAATCGCTAAAGAAAGTTTGTTGAGCGGAAAAGCTCTTGAAAAATTAAAAATACTTCAAAATTTGAGTCGCTCATGACTATTTTAGATCAAATAATCGTTTCTAAAAAGAAAGAAGTAGCGTTAAAAAAATCGATTATTCCAATAAAACAATTGGAACAATCGTTTTTATTTGAACGAAAAACGAATTCATTGGTTCATCATTTATCCAATAGTTCGAGAGGAATAATAGCTGAACACAAACGCAGATCGCCATCCAAATCTGTAATTAACCAATCACATTCCGTAGAAGATATAGTGAAAAGTTATGAAAATGGTGGTGCTTCCGGAATTTCTGTACTTACTGACGGCCAGTATTTTGGCGGTTCATTGGAGGATTTAATCCTTGCAAGAGCTACAATGAATTTACCACTTCTACGAAAAGATTTTATGGTAGATGAATACCAAATCATTGAAGCCAAAGCGTTTGGAGCCGATGTAATTTTATTAATTGCAGCGGTTTTAACTCGAGATGAAATCAAAACATTATCGGAATTAGCCCAATCATTGCACATAGAAGTTCTATTAGAAATTCACAACCAACAAGAACTCGAAAAATCAGTGATGCCGACTTTAGATTTGATTGGTGTAAACAACCGAAATTTGAAAACATTTGATGTAAATTTAGAATACAGCAGGCAATTGGCAGAACATATTCCATCAGAATTCATTAAAATTTCAGAAAGCGGAATTGATTCGGTTGAAGCAATTTTAGAATTAAAAGAATACGGATTTAAAGGGTTTTTAATGGGGGAATATTTTATGAAAAGTAAAAATCCTGAAAATGAGATGAAAGAATTTATTAAAAACATGAAACTATGAAACTAAAAATTTGCGGCATGAATGATCAGAAGAATACCAATTCCATCTGTGAATTGCAACCTGACTTTTTGGGATTTATTTTTTGGAAAGATTCCATACGTTTTTGCGAAGACATCATTGAAAATATTCCGGACGATATTTTAAAAGTCGGAGTTTTTGTTAATGCTGATTACTATGAGATTGTTGATAAAGTTATTGCACATAACCTAAATTTTGTGCAATTACACGGCAATGAATCACCTGATTTTTGTAACGAAATTAGAAAAACAAATGTTAAAGTAATAAAATCAATAACTATAAGTAATGATTTTAATTTCAATGAATTAAATTACAACAAAGACTGTATTGATTATTATATTTTTGATACAAAAGGTGAACTTCCCGGCGGCAACGGAATAACGTTTAATTGGGAAATTTTAAACGATTATAACGAAGATATTCCATTCTTTTTAAGTGGCGGTATAAGCTTAGACGAATGGCCTGACCTGGAAAAATTTCTTCAATCTAAAGCCGCAAAAAACTGTTTTGCTATTGATATCAATAGTCAATTCGAAGAAGAACCCGGCATTAAAAACAAACAAAAAATTAAAGAGTTTCAAGAAAAATTAAATCAATTGCGATGAATTATCAAGTAGATGAAAAAGGATTTTATGGCGAATTTGGCGGAGCGTTCATTCCGGAAATGCTCTATCCGAACATTGAAGAACTTCGTTTGAATTACCTAAAAATAACAGCAGAACCGAGTTTTAAGAAAGAATTTATGGAGTTGTTAGTGGATTATGTGGGGCGACCTACTCCTCTTTATTTCGCCAAACGTTTATCGAAAAAATACAATACCAAAATCTATTTAAAAAGAGAAGATTTATGTCACACCGGAGCTCATAAAATCAACAATACCATTGGTCAAATACTGATTGCCAAACGATTAGGCAAAACCAGAATCATTGCTGAAACAGGAGCAGGTCAACACGGGGTGGCGACTGCAACAGTTTGTGCCTTAATGGGTTTGGAATGTGTGGTTTATATGGGCGAAGTCGATATCAAACGGCAAGCTCCCAATGTGGCTCGAATGAAAATGTTGGGTGCTGAAGTCAGACCCGCCACTTCAGGTTCAAAAACCCTCAAAGATGCCACCAATGAAGCGATTCGCGATTGGATTAACAATCCCGAAAACACCTATTACATCATTGGTTCAGTGGTGGGACCTCATCCCTATCCTGATATGGTTGCCCGTTTTCAAGCTGTTATTTCTGAAGAAATCAAAGCTCAATTAGAGGAAAAAGAAGGAACAGAATTTCCTGATTATGTAATTGCATGTGTCGGTGGCGGAAGCAACGCTGCCGGAGCTTTTTACCATTTTTTGGAAGATGAAAATGTCAACCTAATTGCGGTGGAAGCGGCTGGAAAAGGAGTTGAATCCGGAGAAAGTGCGGCGACATCCATTTTAGGAAAAATCGGCATCATTCACGGAAGTAAAACGCTTTTAATGCAATCGTCAGACGGACAAATTACAGAGCCTTACTCGATTTCTGCCGGTTTGGATTATCCGGGAGTTGGCCCGCTACATTCGCATTTACATCAAACCAATCGAGTGGAATTTATAGCGATAACCGATAAAGAAGCCATGCAGTCCGGTTGGGAAGTATCGCAAACAGAAGGTATCATTCCAGCGATTGAAACGGCTCATGCCTTTTCGGTTTTAGATAAAAAACAGTTTAAACCTACTGATATTGTGGTAATTAATCTTTCCGGTCGCGGTGATAAAGATTTGAGTACCTACATTGATTATTTTAATCTACACTAGAAATGAATCGAATAAATAAAAAATTGCAAGAAGACAAAAAACTGTTATCCATTTATTTTACAGCAGGTTATCCGAATTTAAATGATACTAAAGTAATCATAACTGAATTGGAAAAAAGTGGTGTCGATATGATTGAAATCGGATTGCCATTTAGTGATCCGTTAGCCGATGGACCAACCATACAAGCGAGTTCTTCACAAGCGTTGCAAAACGGAATGACAACTGAACTTTTGTTTCAACAACTAACAAACATTCGCGAAAGCGTTGAAATTCCGTTGATTATTATGGGTTATTTTAATCCGATGATGCAATTTGGCGTGGAAAAGTTCTGTCAAAAATGCCAAGAAGTGGGTGTTGACGGCTTGATTATTCCGGATTTGCCTTTAGAAATCTATGAATCGGAGTACAAAGAACTGTTTGAAAAGTATGACTTAAAGAACATTTTTTTAATTACACCACAAACTTCCGAAGAACGAATTTTAAAAATTGATGCCATTTCAGACAGTTTTATCTATCTAGTTAGTTCATCAACTGTCACCGGAAATCAATCCGGATTTAATGAAGTTCAAGAAAACTATTTTGAACGAATTGCATCTTTGAAATTAAAAAACCCTCAAATCATTGGCTTTGGAATTTCAAACAAGACTACCTTTCAACAAGCAACCAAACATCAGAAAGGAGCTATTATTGGAAGCAGTTTTATCAATTTTATTAATGACAATGCTGCATCAAATATCTCAAATTATATCAATATTTTTTTTTAATCAAACTATTTCAATAGTATTCATTCACCAAAAAGCAAAATGAAACTACAAGTTTTTTAGATAATTTTCAATCCTTTTTAATAATTAAAAAACACGACCCTAAATATTTTGATTAAAAAAACTACCTATTTAATGTTGATTTCAAAATAAATTGTAAATTTGCACCCACAATTGGACCAACCTCTGACGAAAATCGTGTACGTTGTTCTGATAATCACTATTTTAACTTAATTGTTATGGCAGATTTAATGAAATTCGTTCAAGACGAATTTGTTACAAAAAAAGACTTTCCGGAATTCGGAGCTGGTGATACTATCACTGTTTATTATGAAATTAAAGAGGGTGAAAAAACAAGAACACAGTTCTTCAAAGGAGTTGTAATCCAAAGAAGAGGTTCTGGTGCAACTGAAACCTTTACAATCCGTAAAATGTCAGGTGCTGTTGGAGTGGAAAGAATTTTCCCGGTTAACATGCCTGCTCTTCAAAAAATTGAATTGAACCAAAGAGGTAAAGTTAGAAGAGCTCGTATTTTCTACTTCAGAGACCTTACTGGTAAAAAAGCAAAAATCAAAGAAAGAAGAAGATAATCAACTTTCTACTCATAAAAAGTCCCGTTCTGAAATTCAGAGCGGGATTTTTTTATTTGGTTCTTCAAATAATAAAACCAAATTCTCATCAAATATTTTTAAGTATTGTCAAAAATCAATGCTTAAATTATTAAATTACTATTTTAAAATGATTTGATTGACATATCTACAATTCAATCGATTTCGTGAATGCATAGTTTATAAAATAGTTATGATTTTCTTATCTTTGTAATCCTGATTTTTTCAGAATAGCTTACAAAACAAAAACAAACAAACACACATCATGTCAAAATCCAAGATTATTTATACAATTACGGATGAAGCTCCTATGCTTGCCACTCATTCCTTATTACCAATTGTTAAAGCCTTTACTGCTCCTGCAAATATTTCAGTAGAAACCAGAGACATCTCTTTAGCAGGAAGAATCATAGCCAATTTTGCTGACTATTTAAAAGAAGACCAACGCATCAATAATGATTTATTAGAATTAGGTCAATTGGCAACCACTCCGGAAGCTAATATCATCAAACTACCTAACATATCTGCTTCTGTTCCTCAATTAAAAGAAGCAATTATAGAACTACAAAAATTAGGATATGCCATTCCTGATTTTGTTGAAAATCCACAAACCGAAGAAGAAAAAATCATCAAAGCTAAATTTGCAAAAGTTTTAGGTTCTGCTGTTAATCCTGTTTTACGTGAAGGAAACTCTGATCGTCGTGCACCAAAAGCTGTTAAAAATTACGCTCGTAAACATCCTCACAGTATGGGAGCCTGGAGTAGCGATTCCAAAACACATGTGGCTCACATGAATGAAGGTGACTTTTATGGAAGCGAACAATCAGTAGCAATCCTAGAAGCGGGAACATTTAAAATTGTTTTTGAAGCAAAAGACGGTTCAACTAAAACTTTAAAAGATTCTACGCCTTTAAAAGCTGGTGAAATTATTGACAGTTCTGTGATGAACATCAATGCTTTGAAAAAATTCATTTCAAATGAAATTGAAGATGCCAAAGCAAAAGGCGTTTTGTTTTCCGTGCATTTAAAAGCAACCATGATGAAAGTTTCCGATCCAATTATTTTTGGAGCTATTGTGGATGTTTTCTTTGCAGCTGTTTTTGAAAAATATGCCGATTTGTTTAAAGAACTAGGTGTAAACACTAAAAATGGTTTAGGTGATGTGTATGATAAAATTTCCGGTCATCCAAAACAAGCCGAAGTGGAAGCTGCTTTAACGGAAGCTATGGCAAAAGGACCGGCTATTGCAATGGTAAATTCTGATAAAGGAATTACCAACCTTCACGTTCCTTCCGACGTGATTGTAGATGCTTCAATGCCGGCAATGATTCGAACTTCAGGACAAATGTGGAATGCCGCAGGAAAACCTCAAGATACTAAAGCGATTATTCCGGATAGATGTTATGCCGGAGTTTATACCGCTACGATTGATTTTTGTAAAAAAAACGGAGCTTTTGATCCAAAAACCATGGGAAGTGTTCCTAACGTTGGTTTGATGGCTCAAGCTGCGGAAGAATATGGTTCACACGATAAAACCTTTCAAATGGATGAGTATGGAACTGTAAAAGTGATCAATGGTGAAGGTGCTGTGTTGATGCAACAAGCCGTTGAAAAAGGCGATATTTTCAGAATGTGTCAAGTGAAAGATGCTCCTATTCAAGATTGGGTGAAATTAGCCGTAAACCGTGCAAGATTATCCAACACGCCTGCTGTTTTTTGGTTGGATGAAAACAGAGCTCACGACAGACAAATTGTTGAAAAAGTAAATTCATATTTAAAAAACCACGACACAAGCGGATTAGACATTCGAATTTTAAATCCGGTTGATGCGACTACTTTTACCTTAGAAAGAATCATCAAAGGATTAGACACCATATCTGTTACCGGAAACGTGTTACGTGATTACCTAACCGATTTGTTTCCGATTTTGGAAGTAGGCACTTCAGCTAAAATGTTATCTATCGTTCCGCTTATGAATGGCGGTGGCTTATTTGAAACCGGTGCCGGTGGATCTGCTCCAAAGCACGTAGAACAATTTATCGAAGAAGGCTATTTGCGTTGGGATTCATTGGGTGAATTTTTAGCTCTTGGCGTTTCTCTAGAACATTTAGGGCAGTCGTTGAATAATGCAAAAGCATTGGTTCTTTCAGAAACATTAGATTTGGCTACCGAAAAATTCTTAGAAACCGATAAATCGCCTGCCCGAAAAGTAGGTCAGATTGATAATAGAGGTTCGCATTTTTATTTAGCTCTATATTGGTCTCAAGCGTTGACTGAACAAAATAAAGATGCTGAGTTAAAAACGCTCTTCACTCCTATTGCCAAAGAATTAACTGAAAATGAAGCTAAAATCAATGAAGAATTAATTGGTTCGCAAGGCAAAAAACAAGAAATCGGTGGTTATTATAAACCTGATTTTAAATTATTAGAAAAAGCGATGCGTCCGAGTGAGACTTTAAATGCTGTTTTAGCGAAGTTGAATTAAAAAATAAAATTTCTTTTCAAAAAAAGAGACTTTCAAAAAGATTGTCTCTTTTTTTATTAACCCTACTTTAACAACTGATGTATAAATTTTCTGAAAAAAATTTGTCAATTTTGTTAAAAATAAAAGGTTATGTTTTTCAACAAAACAAGTTTTTCATTGCTTCTATTTATAGCAGGGTTATTAACTCTTTCAGCTCAAGAAAAATTTACTGTCAGTGGAACAATTATGGACCAAAAAAATAATGAAACATTAATTGGGGTCAATATTATCATTCCGGAATTAAAAACAGGTGCTACTACAAATGAATATGGTTTTTACTCCATTTCACTGCCAAAAGGCGAATATACGCTGCAAATTAGTTATGTGGGTTTTGCAACGATTGAAGAGAATATCGTGTTGGATAAAAATATTCGAAAGAATTTTTCACTCTTGGAAAACAGCCAACAGTTAAATGAAGTTATTGTTACGGACCGAAAAGTTAAATCGGAAATCAGAAAACCTGAAATGAGTGTGAACAAACTTTCCATTCAGGAAATCAAAGAAATGCCTGTTTTGTTAGGCGAAGTTGATATCGTTAAATCGTTGTTTACTTTGCCGGGTGTTACCAGTGCCGGCGAAGGGCAATCCGGATTCAACGTTAGAGGTGGTGGTGCTGACCAGAATTTGATTTTATTGGATGAAGCAACCATTTACAATTCATCGCATTTATTTGGTTTGTTCTCTGTTTTTAATCCCGATGCCATCAAAGATTTAAAATTATACAAAGGTGGTATTCCGGCTCGTTATGGCGGGAGATTATCCTCCGTTTTGGATATTTATCAAAAAGAAGGAAACAGTAAAGATTTTCACATGAATGGAGGTATTGGAATAATTTCCAGTAGACTACTTGCTGAAGGACCGATTGTGAAAGACCGAGGTTCTTTTTTAGTTGCCGGAAGAGGAACCTATGCTCATCTTTTTTTGAAACTCACCGACATTGATAATTCTGCCTATTTTTATGATTTGAATACCAAATTGAGTTACAAAATAAATGACAATAATAACATTTACTTTTCAGGTTATTTTGGTCGTGATGTTTTTACTTTGAACAATACGTTTGTGAATACCTACGGAAATACAGTGTTGAATTTGCGATGGAATCATTTGTTTTCAGATAAATTATTCAGCAATATGTCGTTTATATATTCTGATTATTACTACGGTTTAGAACTTGATTTTGTTGGTTTTGAATGGAATAGTGGCATTAAAAACTATAACTTCAGATATGATTTCAAACACTATTTAAGTGACAAATTAAAACTGACCTATGGTGTAAACAGTATTTACTACAATTTTAATCCCGGTAAAATTGAACCCAGCCGGCCGGATTCCGGTATAAACGAAGACCAACTTGATAAAAAATATGCGTTGGAATCTGCTTTATATTTTGATGCTGAACATCAGTTGAGTGAAAAACTTACCGTTTCTTATGGCATTCGTTATAGTAATTTTTTGCGTTTAGGAGAGCAAACTCTAAACGTGTATGAAAACAATCAAGCTGTAACTTTTAATTCAGATTTTCAAGTCTATGAAAGTGCCACTCCTATTGGAACCGTTTCCTATGGGAAAAATGAAACCATTGCCAGTTTTAACAATTTTGAACCCCGATTTTCGGTTTCGTATGCATTGAACGATAATCAATCCATCAAAGCGAGTTACAATCGCATGAGTCAGTATTTGCATTTGATTTCAAACACGCAGTCCCCTACTCCTTTGGATGTTTGGGCTCCGAGTGATAACTTTTTGAAACCGCAATTATTAGATCAATATGCCATTGGTTATTTTCAAAATTTTAAAAATGATGATTATTCTTTAGAAGTGGAAACTTATTATAAAAGCATCAAGGACCGTGTTGATTATATTGATGGTGCCAATCTAATTGCCAACGAAGCCATCGAGCGAGTGGTTTTAAACGGACGAGGTCGAGCCTACGGATTGGAAGTTTTATTCCGAAAAAATGTGGGTCGATTTAATGGTTGGCTGGCTTATACTTTAGCAAGAACCGAACAACAAGTTGTGGGCAGAACACCTGAAGAAACAGGAATAAACAACGGAAATTGGTATAAAACCGGATTCGATAAACTCAATGATATTTCAGTTGTCGGAAATTATAAATTGAATGAAAAATGGCGTTTTGGAGCTAATTTTTCCTTGCAAACCGGTCAACCTGTCACCTTTCCAAATGGTCAATATGAATATTTAGGGATTACAATTCCCAATTATTCTACCCGAAACGAAGACCGCTTACCAACCTATCACAGATTGGATGTTTCGGCAACTTTGACACCTACCAAAAACAAACAAAGAACCTGGCAAGCGGAATGGGTTTTTGGTTTTTATAATATTTATAACCGCGAAAATGCTGCATCCATCACTTTTCGTCAAAATAATCAAACCGCTAGAAATGAAGCCATCCAATTGTCTATTTTCGGAATTGTTCCAAGTGTAACATATAATTTTAAATTTTAAAAAGATGAAAGCTATTAGATATACTTTATTCTTTTTGGTGGCATTACTAACATTCAGTTGCGAAAAAGTAATTGATGTTGATTTGAACACAGCCCCACCAAGATTGGTTGTGGAAGCCTCTATAAATTGGGTTAAAAACACACCCGGCAACGTTCAAATAATTAGATTATCAACCACAACAGGTTATTTTGCTGGGGAAATTCCGGCGGTTACAGATGCAATTGTGACTGTTACAAATAGTTCAGGTATTGATTTTGATTTTATTCAAATTGATACCCCGGGAATTTATATTTGTGAAAATTTTGTCCCAATGTTAAATGAAACGTATACATTAACCATCATGCATCAAGGACAAATTTATACTGCTATAGAAAAATTACTTGCAACTCCTGAAGTCACTAGAATAGAACAAAGAGACAATGCAGGAATATTAGGTAATGCAACCGAAGTAAAATTCTTTTTTAATGACATTCCTGATGAAACTAATTTTTACTTTTTAGGAATTATTGATCCTTACAAAGTTATTCCGGAATACGGCATTCTGGAAGACCGATTCTTTCAAAACAACGAAATGTTTGGTTTGTATTTTAGTGATAAATTCAAACCTACCGATACGGTTACTTTTACCATGAGTGGCGTTTCACAAAACTATTATAATTATATGAATATTCTATTGGCTCAAGCCGGAACAACAAGTGCAGGACCTTTTAGTACACCTACCTCAACAGTTCGAGGAAATATTGTAAACCAAACTAACTTTAGTAATTTTGCATTAGGCTTTTTTAGACTGGGAGAAACGGAAGTCAAGGAATATGTTATTCAGTAATTTCAAAATTATTTTTTGGAACACTGATTTTAAAAACTTGAGAATATAATAAAATGTGATTTAAAATTTGTCCTATTTTTATTTTAAATATTTTTTAAATTTCTTAAATCTGTGTTCTTTATCTTTTTATATTCAATACATTAAACAATGTCATCACACCACATAGTCAAAGACGATCAAGAACCTGCTTTAATTATAGCCAACGGAGCATCCTGTAGCGAAGAACTTCTTGGCCAATTATTAGAATGGTCACCCATTGTCATTGTATTAGATTCAGCCATTAGTCGTGTGATGGAACTTGGTATTAAAGTAGATGTGTTGTTGGGTGATTTTGACCACAATTTTGACGCTAATTATTACAAAGAAGTTCAGTATCCGCTTGAAATTGTTCACACGCCTGACCAAAATAAAACCGATTTAGAAAAGGCCTTCGACTATTTGGTCGAACGAAATATTCTAGCCGTTAACGTGGTTTGGGCTACCGGAAAAAGAGCCGATCACACCATCACCAATATCACTTCCATTGTAAAGTTCAGAGAAAAATTGAAAATTGTCTTGTTTGACGATCATTCTAAAATATTTCATTTACCAAAAAAATACGAAAAATGGTATCCAAAAAATACCGTTATTTCTTTAATCCCGATTGGAGTTGTGCACGGCATTCATTCCCAAAATTTATTTTATCCTTTACAAAACGATTCCTTACAAATTGGTTATCGAATCGGAAGCAGTAATCATGTTACCGAGGACGGAATCGTAAGTATTGAACACCTGGAAGGAGATTTAATTTTAATGGAATGTTGGGATTAAAAGCTTGAATTCATTAAAAATTATGTAAATTTATCTTTTACACAATTTATACCTTGAAAAATAATCCAAATAGCGAAAAAAATTCATTACACCCAAGAAACAAGCATCGCTCTCGTTATGATTTTGACGTTTTAGTAGTTAAATCTCCTGAATTAAAACCGTTTATTTATACAAACGAACACGAAATTGAAACCATCGATTTTAGCAATCCGTTAGCCGTTAAAACACTAAATAAAGCTTTACTCAAATCGTATTACGGGATTTTAGATTGGGATTTACCTGAAGATTATCTTTGCCCTCCCATTCCCGGAAGAGCTGATTATATTCATCATATTGCCGACTTATTAGCAGAAGTCAATCAAAACATAATTCCTACCGGAAATAACATTATGGGCTTGGATATTGGTGTGGGTGCCAATTGCATCTACCCCATTTTAGGAAATGCCGAATATGATTGGAGCTTTGTGGCCACAGATATTGATGCCAATGCTCTTGAAAATTGTATAGCAATTATTGAAAAAAATCCGCATCTAACCGATGTCATTAGTTTGCAACAACAAATCAATTCTCGTTATATTTTTAAAGACATTATTCAGCCCGAAGATAAATTTGCGTTTACCATTTGCAATCCGCCCTTCCACGATTCCAAAGAAGAAGCTGCGAAAAGTGCCGCCCGAAAAGTGTCTAATTTAACTCATCAAAAAACAACCATTCCGGTTTTAAATTTCGGCGGTCAAAACAATGAACTTTGGTGCGAAGGAGGCGAACTCGCTTTCATCACCCAAATGATCTATGAAAGTGTCAAATATCCAAAGCAATGCTTTTGGTTTACAAATTTAGTATCTAAAAAAGACCATCTGAAAAGTATTTATAAAACACTAAACAAAGTGGAAGCGGCCACCATCAAAACCATTGAAATGAATCAAGGTCAAAAAATTAGTCGTTTAGTTGCTTGGACGTTTTTAAGCGAAAAGCAACAGAAAGATTGGAAGTTTACCTCAGAATAAAACAAAACGTTTTTTTCGTAACTTTGTAAAAAGCATTGAATTAAACTCTCTCTTTAAAACCTTAGCAACTCAGAACCTCAGCATCTCAGCCCCTCAAAAAAATGAAATTCCAAGTCATCTCAGATTACATACCTACAGGCGATCAACCACAAGCCATTGATAAATTAGCCAACGGCATCTTGAATGGCGAAAAGTACCAAACCTTATTGGGTGTTACCGGTTCGGGAAAGACATTTACTGTTGCCAACGTTATTGAAAAAGTTGAAAAACCAACCTTAGTTTTAGCTCACAACAAAACACTTGCGGCACAATTATACTCCGAATTCAAGCAATTTTTTCCGAATAATTCCGTGCAGTATTTTGTTTCCTATTACGATTATTATCAACCCGAAGCCTATATTCCGGTTACCGGAACCTATATAGAAAAAGATTTATCCATAAATGACGAATTGGAAAAACTTCGTCTTAGCACCACTTCTGCCTTACTTTCCGGCAGAAGAGATGTGTTGGTCGTGGCTTCCGTTTCGTGTTTATATGGTATCGGAAACCCGGTAGAATTTCAAAAAAATGTGATTTCAATTGATCGAGGTGAAGTTATTTCTAGAACCAAATTATTACACCGTTTAGTCCAAAGTTTGTACTCACGAACTGAAGCAGAATTCACTCCGGGAACTTTCAGAATCAAAGGCGATATTGTTGAAATTTTTCCAAGTTATGCCGATGATCCGTTTCGCGTACATTTCTTTGGAGATGAAATAGAAGAAATTGAAGCCTTCGACACGAAAACATCCAAAGTAATCGAACGATACTCAAAATTAAATATTTATCCTGCCAACATGTTTGTAACTTCTCCTGATGTGTTGCAAGGTGCAATATGGGAAATACAACAAGATTTGGTCAAACAAGTGGATTATTTCAAAGAAATTGGCAAACATTTAGAGGCCAAACGTTTGGAAGAGCGAACCAATTTCGATTTAGAAATGATTCGGGAATTAGGCTACTGTTCGGGAATCGAAAATTATTCACGATATTTAGATGGTCGTCAACCCGGAACCCGACCTTTTTGTTTGTTAGATTATTTTCCCCAAGATTTTTTAATGGTGGTGGATGAAAGTCACGTTACTATTTCACAAGTTCATGCTATGTATGGTGGCGACCGAAGCCGAAAAGAAAACCTCGTTGAATTCGGATTCCGTCTACCGGCAGCAATGGATAATCGTCCGTTAAAGTTTGAAGAATTTGAAGCTTTACAAAACCAAGTTATCTACGTTTCTGCCACTCCGGCTGATTACGAATTACAAAAAAGCGAAGGCATTTATGTAGAACAAGTCATTCGTCCCACCGGATTGTTAGATCCAATTATAGAAATTCGTCCGAGTTTAAACCAAATTGACGATTTAATCGAAGAAATCCAACTTCGTTGCGAAGCCGACGAACGTGTTTTAGTGACTACGTTAACCAAACGAATGGCGGAAGAACTGACAAAATATTTAACCAAGGTTTCCATCCGATGCCGTTATATTCATTCTGATGTTGACACCCTCGAACGCGTGGAAATCATGCAAGATTTACGTAAAGGTTTGTTTGATGTTTTAATTGGTGTGAATTTACTCCGTGAAGGATTGGACTTACCCGAAGTTTCTTTAGTTGCGATTTTGGATGCAGACAAAGAAGGCTTTCTTCGTAGTCATCGCTCGCTTACACAAACTGTTGGTAGAGCCGCTCGAAACGTAAACGGAAAAGCTATTATGTATGCCGATAAAATCACGAATAGTATGCAAAAAACTATTGATGAAACCAATTACCGTCGCGAAAAGCAAATTGCTTATAATACACTTCATGGTTTATTGCCAAAAGCCTTGAACAAAAGTTTGGGTAATGCATTGAGTGGTAATTCGGTTTCCACTCAATATTATGAAGACAAAGTATTAAAAGCTGCAGAACCGGAAAGTTTATACCTCACCAAGCCGGAAATCGAAAAGAAAATCCGCGACCTCCGTAAAATGATGGAAAAAGCTGCGAAAGAACTGAATTTTATTGAAGCGGCTAAATTGAGGGATGAGATTAAAAATTTGCAGGACAGAATGTAACAACTTTATTTTTCTATCTTCATTAAAAAATTCTACATGAAATTATCACACTTCTTTTCAATTGTTATTCTACTAATTGTATCTATTTCTTGCAGTAAAGAAACATCTACAACACCGGAACCAACTAATCCTATTGGTTATGTTCAGTATGGAACTCCTTTTGCAAACATGCCTGCAACCGATGACGTTGTAATGTATGAAGTTAATTTACGAGCTTTTAGTGCTAATGGAAATTTGCAAGGCGTAACATCACGATTAGATGAAATTAAAGCCTTAGGAGTTAATGTAATTTGGTTGATGCCCATTCACCCTGTTGGTATTTTAAATGGCATCAACTCTCCGTATTGTGTTAAAGATTATAAAGGTGTTGGAACAGAATATGGAACTTTAGAAGATGTAAGAACTTTAACTACAGAAGCTCACAATCGTGGAATGGCTGTTATATTAGATTGGGTTGCCAATCACACATCATGGGATAATCCATGGATTCAAAATACAGATTGGTATACAAAGAATAATGCAGGAAATATTGTTCATCCGCCAGGAACAAATTGGACAGATGTTGCTGATTTAAATTTTGACAATTCTGATATGCGTTTAGCCATGATTGATGCCATGCAATATTGGATTTTAGAAGCAAACATTGATGGCTTTAGATGTGATTATGCTGATGGGGTACCGTTTTCATTTTGGAATCAAGCAATAAACAAATTGAAATTAACCCCCAACAGAAGTTTATTATTTTTGGCAGAAGGAAATCGATCCGACCATTTTTTTGCTGGTTTCAATCTTAACTTTGGTTGGAATTACTACAGCAAACTTAAGAATGTTTGGAATGGTGAATCAGCAAATAACCTTCATGGTACACATCTTTCTGATTATACAAATGTTGCTGCAAATAAACATATCTTACGATTTACTACCAATCACGATGAATCAGCTTGGGATGCCACTCCAATGACTTTATTTAACGAAAAAAAAGGAGCATTAGCGGCTTCAGTTGCCACTATATTTATGGGTGGTGTTCCATTGTTCTATTCCGGTCAAGAAGTGGGAAGACAGAATACGCTTCCTTTTTTCTCAAATTCAGCAATTGACTGGAATACAAATCCTGATATGCTTATTGACTATAAAAAAATGATGTCAGCATATACCAACTCAAATGCAGCTCGAAAAGGTATGCTCACTAATCTTTCTACAAATGACGCTATTTGTTTCAAAAAAACAAGTAATAATGAAGAACTGTTGGTGATAATTAATGTGAGAAATTATTCTGTAACACATTCACTTCCAACAATTTTACAAAATACCAACTGGATAAATACACAAACTAATTCTCCAATTACCTTAGAAAATTCTGTTACTTTAAACAATTATGAGTATTTAATTTTGAAAAATTGAGTTTTTATTAAAAATAAGAATTTTTGTATATTTTTAATTTTTTTATGTCTTTTGTCGATTTTTTTATGCTTTTTATCTATATTTTAATATCTTTAAACACCTCAAATTTAAAGAATTATGAAACTTAACCAAACCAAACAAGAAACACACGCATCCAACTTCATTTGTTCAATAATTGGTCATCGATATCGTGAGACCCGAAAAATTACAAATCATTTTAGTGAATACTCCTGTAAATGCTGTGGCAAACAAATGACAGAAGATACTAGAGGTCGGTTAATTCAACTTACGCCTGAATTAAAAGAAATTAATGCAACCTTAGAATTACTTTTTCAAAGAAGACGTTTCATAAATTCTTAAATAATCATGTTTTTCAGTAACAATTTTATAGTTTAGAAGTCTTACTTAATAACTACAAAATTTATACTATTGGAAACGATTCTTACTATAACCAATCTCAATAAAAAATTTGGTGTTTTACACGCTGTAAACAATTTATCTTTAGAAATTAATAAAGGAAATGTTTATGGGATTTTAGGTCCGAACGGCAGTGGAAAATCTACCACACTTGGAATTATACTCAATGTAGTCAATAAAACTTCGGGTGAATACAAATGGTTTGGAGGCAAATTGGAAACACATGAAGCCTTAAAAAAAGTGGGAGCCATTATTGAACGTCCCAATTTCTATCCATACATGACGGCTTATGAAAACTTGAAATTGGTTTGCAATATCAAGGAAATTTCGGAATCAAAAATTGACGAAAAGCTGGAATTAGTAGGATTACTTGATCGCAAGAACAGTAAATTCAAAACCTTTTCTTTAGGAATGAAACAACGTTTAGCAATTGCATCTGCATTGTTAAACGATCCGGAAATATTAATACTTGACGAACCTACAAATGGTTTAGACCCTCAGGGAATCAGACAAATAAGAGATATTATTAAATTAATCGCTTTACGTGGCACAACAATATTGTTGGCCTCACATCTTTTGGATGAAGTGGAAAAAGTGTGTTCACACGTATTGGTTTTACAAAAAGGGAAAATGCTTTATTCCGGAAAAGTTGACGGCATCATGTCTAACGAAGGTTTTTTTGAACTTCAGTCTGAAAATTTAAACTATTTAACTGAAGTAGTATCGCAATTAGCTACTGTTGAAAAAACATCACTAGAGGACGGAAAAGTTTTGGTGTATTTAAAAACTCCTATGAAAGCTTCTGAATTAAATAGTTATTTATTTCAAAAAGGAATTGTTTTGAATCACCTTGTAAAACGAAAATTTAGTTTAGAAGAACAATTTTTAGCCTTAACAAAAAACTAATTCCATTTCATTTTCCATTTAAAATTTCAGTTATGATACGATTATTAAAAATAGAATTTCAAAAAATTTGGAAAAATAGAGCTAGTAGGATTTTAACTATTGCCTATTTCATATTACTTTCTTTTGTAGCCTTAATTGCTTCCATCAATTTCAAATTTATTGGAATAGATTTCAGATTAGCCGATATGGGTTTGTTTAATTTCCCTTTTATCTGGCATTTTAATACCTACATGGCATCAATATTAAAAGTTTTTCTAGCTATTGTAATTGTTTCCATGATGGCCAATGAATATTCGTATGGTACTTTAAAACAAAACTTAATTGACGGATTAAGTAAAAAAGAATTTATTCTTTCTAAATTTTATACTGTTGTTGCTTTTGCCTTAGCTTCGACTCTCTTTATGTTTGTTTTGAATTTGATTTTAGGATTAAATTTTTCTTCTTACAATGAAGCGGATATTATTTTTAAAGACACCTCCTACTTAGTTGCTTACTTTTTAAAATTGGTAGGTTTTTTTAGTTTTTGTTTGTTCTTAGGAATTTTAGTCAAACGATCGGCATTTGCATTAGGATTTTTATTTGTTTGGAACATTGTTGAAGCCATCTTAAAATGGAATGTTTTTGCTAAACTTAATAAATCAGAAACATTGAGTCAATTTCTGCCATTAGAGTCAATGAGTAACTTGATTAGAGAACCTTTTACCCGATTGAACATTATTAAAAATATTGAAACAACTGTTGGTGGAGAAGTAATTGCCAGAGATTATAGTGTGCAGTTTTTGCCTTGTATGATCGTCTCCATTTGGATTTTAATTTTCATAATTTTATCTTATAAAATTCTACAAAAACGAGATTTATAGTATCTTTGCCGATGCTATGATTATATCCAAAAAAATAAATTTATTGCTATTTATTATCGGTGGTTCTCTAACTTCATTTGCTCAATATATTACAGTTGATGATAGTTATACTGCTAATCAATTGGTAGAAAACGTACTAATTAACAGTCCATGTGCCAATGTTTCCAATATCTCCGTTTCCGGATGGGATACTTCACAAAACGGAACAAGTTATGGTTATTTCACGAGCGGAAGTAGTGCTTTTCCCTTTTCAAACGGAGTTATTTTAGCTACTGGAAGAGCTGTTTCAGCCATTGGCCCAAATAATTCTCTTTTAAGTGAAGGACCTACTTCATGGTTAGGTGATACGGATTTGGAACAGGCAATCGGAGAATCAAATACCATAAATGCAACAGTTTTAGAATTCGATTTTTTGCCACTTGCATCAAAAGTAAGTTTTGAATATGTTTTTTCGTCAGAGCAATATTTATCCAATCCCAACAATAACCAATGTAACTTTTCAGATGGTTTTGCTTTTTTATTGAGAGAAGTTGGTTCGCAAAATCAATATCAAAATTTAGCGGTAGTTCCCGGAACCAATGTTCCTGTAAAAATTACAACCGTTAGAGGCCCAGGAACTATTTGTCCACCAGCTAATCAACAATATTTTGATGCGTTTAACGGCACAGCGCATCCTACCAATTATAACGGTCAAACCAAAATATTAAAAGCAGAAGCAACTGTAACTCCCGGCGTTTTATATCACATGAAATTGGTTGTTGCAGATCAGGGAAATCAGTTCTATGATTCTGCAATATTTTTAGGTGGAGGAAGTTTTAGAGTTGAAATTGATCTTGGACCAGACCGATTAATTGCCGATTCAAATCCGGTTTGTTTTGGTGATACTTATGTTTTGGACGGGACTCAACCCGGCAACAATACATATCAATGGTTTAAAAATGGAATTGCCATTTCAAATGCAATCCAACCCTCATATATGGTAACAGAAGAAGGAATTTATTCTGTTGAAGTTATACTACAAAGCACTAGTTGTATTGCCAGAGGAGAAGTGATTGTGGAATATATAAACCTACCTGATGCTAATCCGGCAACTTTAAATCAGTGCGATCCGGATGGTGATGGAAGTACAGTTTTCAATTTAAGTCAATTAAACACCATCATTACAAATGGGAGTTCTCAAGTTGTTGTTTTCTATTTTCCAACATTGATTGATGCACAAAATGAAACTAATGCAATTCAAAATCCTACTGCTTACAATTCTGGTGCAACAACAATTTATGCTGAAGTCACAAGCATATATAATTGTAAAACTATTGTTCCTGTAACGTTGACAATACCTTCTACTTCAATTTCAACACCACAACCCTTTACATTATGTGACACTGACGGAATAGCTGATGGAATCACAACATTCAATCTGGGAGTATTAATTACCCCAACTCTTTTAAACGGACAACCTTCGGGTTTGAGTGTTCTCTATTATGATTCAATTACAAATGCTCTCAATGAAACAAATGCTCTACCAGTAAATTATACAAATACGTCACCTTTTAATCAAACGCTTTACGCAAGAGTCAATTCAGGTTCGAGTTGTTATGATATTGTTATGATTTCAGTTTCAATAACTTTCTTTCAAGGATCATTCAACCCTGAAAATTTGATTATTTGTAATGGTGGAAGTTTATTACTAGTGGCTCCAAACGGTAATTTTACATATCTCTGGAATAATGGAGCAACAGGAAATGCCATTCAAATTTCTCAATCGGGAACCTATTCTGTTACAGTAACCAATACAATAGGATGTTCAACAATTAAAACTTTTAATGTTACAGAATCGCAATCACCTGAAATTATGTCCGTGAACGTTAATGGATTTAATGGTGGAAACAACTCCATTTATATAAATTCAAACGGAACAACTACTGATGAATATTCTATTGATGGCATCAATTATCAAAGTTCTCCTTTTTTCTCCAATTTAAATCCGGGAACTTATGTTGTTTTTGTCAGAGACCAATTTCGTTGTGGGATTGATTACCAAACAGTTACAATATTAGATTATCCTAAATTTTTCACTCCCAATAATGATGGTTACAATGACATTTGGCAAATTCAAAATTTGGATTTAAGAAACGCTAAATTGTATATTTTTGATCGTTATGGAAAGTTATTAATCGAATTAACACAAAGAATTCCTTATTGGGATGGTACTTTTAATGGTCAATCGCTTCCCGCTTCTGATTATTGGTTTGTTTTACAATTTGAAGATGGAAATTCAGTAAAAAGTCATTTCAGCCTTTTAAGATAATTTTTGTATCTTTGATATCCTTTCAAAAACAAGATGAAAAAAATTGCTATACTTTTTATTTTGATGGGATTTTCTGTTTTTGCTCAATTTAGTAAAACACATTACATCCCGCCATTATCAGGCTCAGATGGCCAACCTGCTCAGAATCAATATTTATATATTTCATGTCCAAACTTAACTCCTGTAAATTTCACCATTACGGTATTAGGTGGCAACACAATTAATGGAACTGTTTCCAGAGACAATCCGTATATATTATCAGTTGGTTTTGGCACAGATTCTCAACTTCATGTTAGCAAAGGGTTGGTTAATACCATTCTTGACAACAAAGGATATGTCATTGAAGCAGAAGATCAAGTATATGTTGCAGTTCGTTTAACTGCTACTCCACAAAATTTTCAAGCTGGTGGTTTGGTTTCAAAAGGGCTTGCCGCTTTAGGAACGCAATTTAGAATAGGTGCTTTTGTAAATACTGGAATTTCCGGAATAACACAAAATCACTTTACTTTTGTGTCCATTTTGGCAACTGAAAATAATACCACCATAAATTTTAGTGGCATAAAACCGGGTGTTTCATTAATAAACAATGCTTTTGTTGGTAACAATCCCAACGCAATTGTATTAAATCGGGGTGAAACTTTTGTAATGGCTGTTGACGGACCCACTATGGCAAATCGAGATGGATTGATTGGTGCTTTAGTAAGTTCTGATAAACCTATTGCTGTTAATTGTGGTTCTTATGCAGGTACTAATGGAAACAATAACAACAATCTTGATTTGGGATTCGACCAAATTGTATCTGCAGAACGAACAGGAAATCAATATATTTTTATTAAGGGATTTGGTGAAACAGTTACAGAGCGACCATTACTTGTGGCTCATGAAAATAATACTCAAGTTTTTTTAAATAACAATGTTGGAACGCCTGATTATGTCTTGAATGCGGGAGAATATTTGATTTTAGATGGGAATTCATTCAATGCAAATGGTAATTTATTTGTTCAAACTTCAAAAAATGTATTTGCATATCAAGGTGTTGGTGGAAGTACTCAGGCCAATCAAGAGCTCTATTTTGTTCCACCATTGAGTTGTCAAACGCCTAAAATAATTAATAATATCCCATTTTTAGACAACATAGGTGGTTTGTCTTTTACAGAAAATAGCGGCGTAAATTTAGTTACCAAAACCGGTGCAACGTTGGAGTTTATTATTAATGGTTTTACTTATTCGTATGCTAATTTACCACAAAATATTTTTGCTCAAGGCCCATTTTTTGTAGATGGAAATCCGGAATATGTTACTTATAAAATCAACGGTTTGGGTGGTAATGTTTCTGTTTTTTCAACTGATGAACTTTATTTGTCGTATTATGGTTCTAGTGGAGCTGCTACTTATGGTGGTTTTTATTCCGGATTTACTTTTCGTCCGGAAATCACATTTAACAGATTAAGTGTTGCTGCCGAGAATTGTATTCCTAATATAAATTTAACTGTAAATTCATTATCGCCTTTTGATAGTTATCAATGGTATTATAATGATGCAATTATAGATGGTGCTACAAACCCTTCGTTCACTCCGACACAACCCGGCTATTATTATTTAAAAGCAGCAATTTCAAACTGTGGTTTGGAAGAATTGATTTCTGATAAAATTCCTGTAAGTTCATGTCCAAACGATATGGATAATGATGGTGTAAATGACAACGTGGATATTGATAACGATAATGACGGTATTACTAACTGTGTTGAATCTTTTGGAGATGCTACTTTAAATTTAACAAGTTCTTCTAATACGCTTGTTGTGAATTCCTATTTCAATTCTTATAATGGAGTTGTAACTACAAATGGAACAGAAACAGCAGTTACTCCTTTTATAGGTACAACTGATGGGTTAATAATTACCGAAACAGCTTCAACAAAGGATAATTCTGTTACCTATAAAGTAACATTTGCTCAACCTTTAACTGTAGCTGTACAATATCCAAATGCTATTACAAACAATGCTTTTTTCAGTAGTGATGTTGAATACACTATACAAGTACCAACAAATCATACGCTTACAGTTTTGGATCCGGATGGTCAATTATTAATCGACACCAACTATGATGGAATATTTGAAAATAACGTAACCGGATTTTCAACCTTTGAATTGCGTTTTAGATTGAATAGCGGAAGTTTTTTGACGCCGGGAAGTGCTACTTTTAAAATACAAACCTATTTGACAGAGTTTATTTCAATTACGCATAAAAATTTAACCGATCAACCTTCAAAATCAACACTACAATTGATTGCAACTTGTGTTCCAAAAGATGCTGATGGCGATGGAATTCCCGATCAAATTGATTTAGATAGTGATAATGATGGTATTCCTGATGTTATCGAATCACAAGGAATTGGCTTTATACCATATGATGGTATTGATACAAACGGAAACGGAATGAGCGATGCTTTCGAAGCAGCAAATTTACCTGTAGATTCTGATGGTGACGGTGTACCTGATTATTTAGATTTAGATAGCGATAATGATGGTATTTATGACCTTGTTGAAACAGGACTACCTTTATTAGATACTACTAATGATGGGAGAATTGATGGTTTACCAGCAACTTTTGGAGCGAATGGTCTTTTTAATACTATTGAAACTTTTGCAGATAGCGGTGTACTTAATTATGTACCTCAAGACACAAACAATGATGGTGTTTTAAACTATTTGTCATTAGACAGTGATGGCGATCTTTGCTTTGATGTAATTGAAGCCGGTTTCAACGACCCAGACAATAATGGCCTATTAGGAACGAATCCAATTGTTGTTAACGCAAATGGTGTTGTTTTAAATTTTGGTGGCTATACAACGCCAAATGCTGATTATTTGATTGGAGCTCCTATAGAAATTACTACCCAACCTCAAGGTGTTTTCGTTTGTGAATTACAAAATATAACTTTTACAATTGAAGCCACGCCATCTGATTTCTATCAATGGCAAGTCAGTACAGATGCAACTACATGGACTGATTTAACAAACAATGCTAACTATTCAGGTGTCACAACAATTAGTCTACAAATCAACAATGTGACCAATGAAATGAATGGCAATTTGTATCGTGTCATTTTAAATAGAAATGGAAACAGTTGTGGTTTAATTTCAGAAGGGGGCATTCTAACAATATATCCATTACCAAACATTAATACTCCTATCAATTTAGTGCAATGTGATGATGATACCGACGGAATTTCTGCTGTAAATTTAAGACAAAAAGAAAATGAGATCTCATCAAATTTTGCTAATGAAACTTTTACTTATTTCACAAATGAAATTGCTGCAACAAACGATGATAATGCCTTTTTAATAAACAATCCAATTGCCTATGTGACTGGAAATACTACCGTTTGGGTAAGAATAGTAAATCAAAACGGGTGTTTTAGAGTTAGTCAATTAAATGTTTTTGTTTCGGCAACACAAATACCGTCTACTTTTTTGAGAACTTTTGCAAAATGTGATGATTTTATAGATGCTCAAAATGATGATAGAGATGGCGTTTCACAGTTTGATTTTAGTAGTGTTACCGCAGAAATTTCAGCTTTACTTCCAGCTACAACACCATTTACCATCAAATATTATAGAACACTAGGCGATGCATTGGCAGAAACAAATGCCAATGGAGATGATTTAGCAATCAATCCTTCTAATTACAGAAATATTGGATTTCCAAATTTTCAGCAAATTTGGATTCGTGTGGAAAGTAATTTAGACAATGCGTGTTTTGGCTTAGGGCCTTACATCGAACTAACAGTAGAAGCTCTTCCACTTGCTCCCACGCTACCTGAATTTAAAGTTTGTGATGACGACCAAGATGGTTTGTTTTCATTCAACACAAGTACTTTAAATTCATCCCTTTTGAATGGTCAAAATCCAGCTTCAATTGCATTTAGTTTTACTGATAGTTTTGGCACTACTTATTTGAATGAGTTACCAAATCCATTTATATCGCCAAGTCAAATCGTAACCGTTCGAATGACAAATACAGTAACTGAGGCTCCTGACGGACCATGCTTTGATGAAACAGAATTACAATTTATAGTTGATATAAGGCCAATTGCTTTTCCGGTTACTGTTCCGCCTTCATGTGATACTGATGGTACAGAAGATGGATTTTTTGGATTTAATATTAGTGATATTCAAACTACATTATTGGGTAATCAAACCGGAATGGAAGTCAGCTATTTTAATAGTTTGGGACAACCTCTTCCGAGTCCGTTGCCAAATCCATTTATCACCAATACGCAAACAATAACTGCTGTTGTTACAAATCCTTCAAATACAAGTTGTCCGGCTTCAACGCAAATTACTTTTACTGTCTATACATTACCACAATTAGCATCAGATACAACCATACGTTTATGTAAAGACTCACAAACTACTATAAGTGCCGGTTTACTTAGTGGAAATCCACAAAGTTTTACTTACCAATGGTTTTATAATACTTCCGGAATTTCTGGCGGAATTCGTCCCACATTAAACATAACTCAAAATGGAGTTTATACCATAATTGTGACTTCTCCTTTTGGGTGTACCCAAGAGCGAAACATAATTGTCTTACCATCAGAACCAGCCATTATTGAAGAAATTCAAATTATAGATTTAGTTGACAATAACTCAGTAACTGTTTTAGTTTCTGGAACAGGTGATTATGTTTATAGTCTAACTTCAATTAATGGGCCGTATCAAGAATCAAATGTATTTACAAATGTTGCACCAGGAATTTATACCGTTTTTATAAAAGACATAAATAATTGTGGGATTGTTACAAAAGATATTTCCGTTCTTGGAATACCCAAATTTTTCACTCCAAATGGTGATGGCTATAATGACACATGGAATATTAAAGGAGTGAGTGAACAGTTTAATAAAAATTCCATTTTATATATTTATGATCGTTACGGTAAACTTGTAAAACAGTTAACCGCATTAAGTTCAGGTTGGGATGGGATTTACAATGGACAGCCTTTACCTTCAACAGATTATTGGTACGTGATAGAACTTGAAGATGGCAGAATTGCAAAAGGACATTTTAGTTTAAAACGTTAGTTATGAAAAATAAGATTTTACTATTGCTTTTAGTTTCGTTTTCGAGTCTATTTGGACAAGAGGTAAAAGTGGCATCCGGAAAAATAGAACGAATCAAAAACTTTAAATCAAAATATGTTTCTGAAAGAAATATTGATGTTTGGTTACCCGACAATTACTCCACTAAAAATAGTTATGCTGTTCTTTATATGCATGACGGCCAAATGCTTTTTGATGATACAACAACTTGGAACAAACAAGAATGGGGAGTAGACGAAGCTATTGGAAGTTTAATTAATGAAGGTTCTATTAAAGATGTTATAGTTGTTGGTATATGGAATACATCGAACCGACACGCTGAATATTTTCCTCAAAAACCATTTGAAAATTTAAACCCTGAAGAATTAGAAATTGTAAATCAAAATTTAAGAGAAAATAATAGAATTGAAAATGATTTAAAACCTATTTCTGATAATTATTTAAAATTTATTGTCACAGAATTAAAACCAATAATTGATTCTAAATACAAAACATTAAAAGACAAAGACAATACTTTTATTGCCGGATCGAGTATGGGCGGTTTAATTTCACTATATGCTATTTGTGAATATCCTGAAGTTTTTGGAGCGGCTGCCTGTATTTCGACGCATTGGCCGGGAATTTTTGGAATGGAAAACAATCCGGTTCCTCAAGCTTTTTTTACTTACTTAGAAAGTTCGCTTCCTGATCCCAATGAAAATAGAATTTACTTTGATTATGGTACAGCAACTTTAGATGCTCTTTATCCACCATTACAAAAGAAAGTAGATGAGATAATGTTATCTAATAACTTCACTACAGAAAGTTGGATTACTTTAGAATTTGAAGGTGCCGATCATTCTGAAAGTGCATGGCGAGAACGACTAATTCATCCGTTTACGTTTTTATTACGAAAATAAAAAAGCCCATTCAGATGATGAATGGGCTTTTTACTATCTAATAAAATTCAGATTATACTTTAAATCGCTTTCTATCTGTTTCGTTCAAATAGATTTTACGCAAACGCAATGATTTTGGCGTTACTTCTACATACTCGTCTTTTTGAATGTATTCTAATGCTTCTTCCAAAGAGAATTTGATTGCAGGAATAATTCTTGCTTTATCATCAGCACCCGATGAACGTACGTTTGATAATTTCTTAGTTTTTGTAACATTCACAGTCATATCATCACTTCGTGTATTTTCCCCAATTACTTGACCTTCATAAATTTCTTCGTTTGGATCAACAAAAAATTTACCTCTATCTTGTAATTTATCAATAGAATAAGGAATTGCTTTTCCGTTTTCCATAGAAATTAACGAACCGTTGTTTCTTCCCGGAATTTCTCCTTTGAATGGTTCATATCCAATAAAACGGTGAGCCATAATAGCTTCTCCGGCAGTTGCGGTTAATAATTGATTACGCAATCCTATAATTCCACGAGATGGAATATTGAATTTCACAATCATACGTTCACCTTTTCCTTCCATACTTAACATTTCGCCTTTACGGATTGAAACAAACTCTACTGCTCTACCTGATAAATTTTCAGGTAAATCGATAGTCAATTCTTCAATTGGTTCACATTTAACACCATCTACTTCTTTGATAATTACTTGTGGTTGTCCAATTTGCAATTCATATCCTTCTCTTCTCATGGTTTCGATTAAAACCGATAAGTGCAATACACCACGGCCAAAAACCATAAATTTATCAGCAGAATCAGTATCACCCACTCTAAGAGCTAGGTTTTTCTCTAATTCTTTAGCTAATCTATCTTTTATATGTCTTGAAGTTACAAACTTTCCTTCTTTACCAAAGAATGGTGAATCATTGATGGTAAACAACATACTCATTGTAGGTTCATCAATAGCAATAGTTTGTAAAGCTTCCGGATTTTCAAAATCAGCAATAGTATCACCAATTTCAAAACCTTCTACTCCAACAATCGCACAAATATCTCCTGCAATAACTTCAGTTACTTTTTTACGTCCTAAACCTTCAAAAGTGTGTAATTCTTTAATTCTTGATTTGATTACTTTTCCGTCTCTTTTTACCAAAGAAATAGGCATACCTTCTTTCAAAACACCTCTTTCTAAACGACCAATCGCAATACGACCTGTGAAAGAAGAAAAATCTAAAGAGGTAATCAACATTTGAGGAGTTCCTTCAGAGATTCTAGGAGCCGGTACGTGTGTAATTACCATATCCAATAAAGGTTCAATGTTTTCAGTTTGATTTCTGAAATCATCACTCATCCAATTATTTTTTGCTGAACCATAAACGGTTGGAAAATCCAACTGTTCTTCGGTTGCCCCTAATTCAAACATTAAGTCAAAAACTTTTTCATGAACTTCTTCAGGAGTACAGTTTTCTTTATCTACTTTATTAATAACCACGCATGGTTTTAATCCTAAGTCAATTGCTTTTTGCAAAACAAAACGCGTTTGTGGCATTGGACCTTCAAAAGCATCCACTAACAAACAAACACCGTCTGCCATATTTAATACACGTTCAACTTCGCCACCAAAATCGGCGTGACCCGGAGTATCAATAATATTAATTTTTGTACCTTTATATACTACGGAAACATTCTTAGAAGTAATCGTAATTCCACGTTCACGTTCCAAGTCGTTGTTATCTAATATTAAATCACCGGTGTTTTCGTTTTCACGAAAAAGTTGACAGTGATACATAATTTTGTCAACCAATGTGGTTTTACCGTGGTCAACGTGGGCAATAATTGCAATGTTTCTAATTGATTCCATCTGTATTTTTTTCAGGGTGCAAAGGTACACTTTATTTTCTCAAAAAAAATTTTAATGTGAAACAATAGTTTACAGTAGGTTAAGATTCAATTAAATTAGGTCAAAAAATCGAAATTTTAGTAAGGTTTAGAATCTAAATGAAATCTTAGTAACTTAGCCAATTGAAACTTTATGCAATAAAAAAATGAAAGATTTAAGCAATTATCGAAAATCCTACGAGAAAAGCCAATTAATTGAAAGCGAGATTCCGGAAGATCCAATAAACCTTTTTCACAAGTGGTTTTATGAAACCGAAGAGTTTGGTTCTATAGAAGAAGTAAATGCCATGACTGTAGCTACGATTGGTTTAGATGGCTTCCCAAAGTCGCGTGTGGTTTTATTGAAAAAATTTAATGAAGAAGGTTTTATTTTTTATACCAATTATAATTCAGAAAAAGGAAAAGCCATACTTTCCAATCCTAACATTTGTTTGTCATTTTTTTGGGCATCTATGGAAAGACAAGTTATAATTAAAGGTATTGCTGAAAAAACACCCGATAGTATTTCTGACGGTTATTTTGACAGCCGTCCAACTGGTAGTAAATTGGGGGCTATTGTTTCTCCACAAAGTGAAATCATTCCTTCGCGACAATTTTTAGAAGAACAATTAAACGATTTAGAAGCCACAATTAACATAAGCGAAATAGAAAGACCAAAAAATTGGGGTGGCTTCTTGGTGCGTCCTCAAGAAGTAGAATTTTGGCAAGGACGACCTAACCGACTTCATGACAGAATTCGTTATCAACTTCAAAATGATTTCAACTGGAAAATTAATCGATTAGCTCCTTAATTTGTAAGTAAATTTATATGTAAATATTTTTTTTGTGCATTTCATCGATTTTATTTTGCACTTTAACGACATAGTAGTAATATTGTACAACCAAATCGCATAAACGTTCTTATTACAATAATAAAAGTATTTGCCCCACATCTACTTTAAAAACTTAACCTACTACTATGAAAGCAAAAATGTTTAGAGCATTATTGCCAATTGCAATTATGTTCACTTTAGTGTCATGTTCAACTGAAGATTCAGCAGAAAATTCAGATAACCTGAGAGCTGAAAACTATGCATACAATGATATTGAACTTGATATGATGGCTCGAATTAACAATCACAGAGCTAGTGTTGGATTGTCTGAGTTGGCACCAATTGATCATATCTCATTTAAATCTGGAGAGCATAATGATTACATGATTGCAAACGATGTTGTAGGTCATTATTATTTTGAATCACGTTCAAACAACATAAAGCAAGTTCTTGGAGCAGTAAGAGTAAGTGAAAATTTAGCCTATAACTATAACACTAATAATGCAGCTCTTAATGCATGGTTAAATAGTGATGGTCATAAAGAAAACATTGAAGGTGATTATACTCACTTTGGAATTTCAATAAAAGTTAATCCGGTTAACGGAAGAAAATACTACACTAATATTTTTATGAAAAGGTAAATTTACCCCGATTTTACCTAACCTACTAAAAGACCACAATTGTGGTCTTTTTTTTATTTCATAAGGGTTAGCCTATGATGAATTTAAAAACATTTTATAAATAGTTAAATTGACTTTGGCTCAGATTCATACTATACCTGTATTAGATTATTATGAACATTTTTTTATAAGCTATAAAATGATATGTGATAAATTTGCAGTTAAATAATATGTTTCGTTCCTCACTCAAAGAGAATAAACCGTCAATATGAAAGCTTTACTGTTATGAACTATTTCAAAACTTCAGAAGTTAATTCATTCTTAAATTGAGAAATTAATATTTTTAATGATATCGATTTAGGGATTAGATTAATCTAGTATATACAATTAAACTTTAAAATGATATTTTCATTAATGATGAACAAATTATAGTATTTGCTAAATTTAAAATTTGAAAATTCATGCTAAAATATCCATAATAATCTTGAATTAAATAATTACACCCATCGGGATAAATTAGTTTATTATAAAATTAGAGTCTCAATCCCACACAAATAAAAATGGCAACCATTTCGGGTTGCCATTTTCATTTCAATGAAGTTAATTCCTTATAATTCAGTAATAATAAATTCACTTCTTCTGTTCATCTGGTGATCTTCTTCTGAACATTTTACACCATCTGCACATTCGTTTACTAATTGTGTTTCACCATAACCTTTTCCGGTTAAACGCGATTTGTCAATTCCGTTCTTAACCAACCAATCAATAGTAGATTTTGCTCTACGGTCTGATAGTTTCTCATTATATTTATGTGAAGCACGACTATCTGTATGCGAACGAATATCTATTTTCATTGTTGGATTTTCGTTTAATACATCTAATATTTTAGCTAGATCAACAGCTGCATCCGGGCGAATATTCCATTTATCTAAATCAAAATAGATTAAATTAATTTTGAAACAATTGGCCAAATCATCACCTTCCTTCATGATACAAGTTTTTCTTTCCAACTTAACATCAAGATGTGTTTTTCCTGATTCGTTTGGAATTATAACCGGTAATTCTTGTGTTACAAAATCTTCACTTTCTGTTCTAACATAATATTTTTTATCACATTCAACTATACCAAAATCAAATTTTCCTGTGCTGTCACTCATTACCTCTTTCATCACATTAAATTGATTGTCAAGTAAAGTAACCTTTGTATTTGGTAGAGCTACTAATTCTTCATCAGTAATTAAACCTGACAATATGTGTTCGCAAACAAAAACTAATTCTTTGGTTTCAATAAATTTATAAATATCATCACTTCCTACTCCACCGGGTCTGTTTGAAGATAGAAAACCTCTTTTTGTCTCAGAATTAATGATATAAGCAAAATCATCTTTTGGAGTATTTGCCGGTTCTCCAACATTTAATACATATTTAATTGAATTATCTTCTTCAATACGAGCTGCAAATATATCTAAACCTCCAAGTCCTGGATGACCGTCAGAAGCAAAATACAATTCATTTTTTGCAGATACAAAAGGAAACGTCTCTCTACCTTCGGTATTAATTTTTGGTCCTAAATTGATTGGCTCTCCAAAAGTACCATCATCATTAATTGCTACTTTGAAGATATCTGACAACCCGAGAGTTCCAGGCATATCTGAAGCAAAATATAAAGTTTTTTCGTCAGGACTTAGAGCCGGGTGTGCTGTTTGATACGAATCACTATTAAAAGGTAAAGCTACAATATTAGACCATTTTCCATCTTTAAAAGTTGCTCTATAAATTTTTAAAAGTGTATTTTTATCTCCATCCAAACCTTTTTTACCATTTAGAAAATTATTTCTGGTAAAATAAACCGTACTATTATCTTTTGTGAAAACAGGAGTAGATTCATGAAACTTTGTTCTTAATTCGTTGGCATACTTTTCAGCACCAGATAAAGAACCATCTTCTGCTAATTCAGCAGCATACAATCTTGTAAAATACTGATCAGTCCAAGTATGCTTTCTTTTTGCGAAATTTCCGGTATCTCTAGCCGAAGTGAAGACTACTTTATTATTAAAAAAAGCTGCTCCATAATCAGAATATTCAGAATTGATACCTGCATTATCTATGTTGTAACGACCGGAATTACTTTTGATAACCTCTAAATAATTTTTTTGTTCTTTTGCTAGATTACCCCTTTTATCTTCGGCACTTGCTTTATTAAATTTAACCATTATCTCTTCAGCCTTGGTATAATTACCAACCGCTTTTAGTGATTGAGCATATCTAAAAAAATATTCAGGTTCTACTTCTTCTGTCATGGCAAACAATTGTCCATACCATTTTTCTGATTGCTCTAATTCAGCATTGAAATAATAGGAATTTCCTAATTTTTTAAGAATATCAGGAGAAGTAAACCCTTTTTCAACAATACGTTCATACGTATTAATTGCATTGATATAGGCAAACTTATCGTAATTCTTTTCGGCTTTATTTATTTTGCCTTTTTGCTGAGCATATAGATTAATTGAGCAAATACTCAATAGGACTATATAGGTAAGTTTTAATTTCATAACTATGCTTTATTAAAAGAATCTTGGTGAAACAATTTTACTGTAATTTTTGAATAATTCAAATCTCAAAAACACTTCATGAGAACCGGAATTAAAACGTCTTAAGTTTGTGGTTTCTCTATCATAAGCATATCCTATAAAGATTTGGTCAGACACTTGAAAACCAGCCATTCCACTGAAAGCGGCATCCCATCGATAAGCTGCTCCTAAAACAAATTTCTCATTTATTAAGAAGTTTCCGGAAATATCCACTTGTACAGGTGCTCCTTCAACAGCTTTTGTTAAAAAAGCGGGTTTGAATTTTAAATCAGGTGACAAATCAAAAACGTAACCACCAATTAAATAGAAGTTCTTTCTCTCTTTGTTAATAGCTACTGAATTATCATCATATCTTGTCATCTCAAAAATATGAGGAACTGACAATCCAAAATACAATCTATCTGAATGTAAATAGACACCAGCACCTAAATTAGGTGTAAAGTTATTTCTTAAATTTTGAAATTGCGGATCTCCTTGATCTTGCGGATTAAGTTTATTCACATCTAAATTAAAAAGATTTGCAGTACCTTTTAATCCGAAAGACAATTTAAATGTTTCTGATGTATTGATAGTATATGAAACATCAGCAGAAATTGTGTTTTCGTCTGTTGGACCAATGCGGTCATTAACAAAAGATAATCCAAGACCTAATTTACTGTTTCCTATTGGAGTATTTAAAGAAGCTGCGTTTGTAACAGGAGCTCCATCTAAACCAACCCATTGTGTTCTGTGTAATCCAAAAACACTCATTACTCCACGAGATCCCGCGTAGGCCGGGTTGACATTAATGGTATTATACATGTACTGTGTGTATTGAGCATCTTGTTGAGCAAAGCTAACAAAACCACTAAACATCAAAGCGAAAAATAAAATTTTTGTTTTCATTTAATTTATTTTTTAGAAACCCGAGGGTGTTTTTCAACCCTCAGGAATTATATTTATCTAGTTAGGTATAACCATCCTTCTTTACTTACTGTTGAACCTTCAACAGTTTTATATTGAATGATGTAGAAATAGGTTCCTGTTGGTAATTCTGCAGACTTGTTTAAAGTTGCTCTTCCTTCAGATACTCCTCTGAAAACTCTGGTATTATTATCATAGCCACGAGTTTCAAACACTAACACGCCCCAACGGTTATAAATTTCCACAGTGTTATCTGTATAACACTCATTGTTATTAATATTCTCGATATAGAATACATCATTTAACCCATCTCCATTTGGAGACATTGCATTGTAAACTTCAATTGGTCCACAAGGTAAAACTACACAAAGATCATTAACATTCATCGTAATCTCAATAATTCTTGGACAAACACTATTTGAAATTACATATTGCAGTCTATAGTCTCCTGTCTCACTAACTGATGCAGGATTGAAAATGCTTCCTTCTAAACCTCCCGAGCCATCAAAATCTATCCAAGTTCCGTTTTGTTCTACACCTGGATCAAGCAAAGAAAATAAATCAATTGCATCATCTTCTATACACAACTCACTCTCTAAAGTTTCAATAGTATTCACTATTGTAACATTTATGGTTTGGGTATATGTCTCAGAATTTCCACATGAATCAGATACTAACCAACTTCTAACTATTGAATAACTGTTTTGAGTTTGATTGATCGTTTCTTCTGTAAATACGACATCGACTTCAGTTGAACATGTATCTGTGAACTCTAATTCCGGCATAACAGGAATTTGATCACAACTCACATTTATTACTGACTCAAACTGAGTAGCCGGAACCGGTGCTGTATTATCTTCAACTGTAATAACTTGAGTATGCATTGTTGAATTTCCACAAATATCAATTGCCAACCAAGATCTGTTGATTTGATATTCACCTTCACAAGAACCGTTTACAATTACTTCATTGAACTGTACAGTTGCAGTTCCACAATTATCGATTGCTGTTAAAATAGCCGCAGCTGGAATTGAATCACACTCAACTGTTGTGTCTGCAGGTAAAGATTCAACAAATGTCGGTGCTGTAATATCTTGGACTGTGATTGTTTGAACATGTGTAATTTCATTATTACAAGTATCAACAGCTAACCAAGTTCTTGTAATAACATATGAGTTAGCACAATCTCCAATTGCAATTGATTCTACAAAAGTTACTGTCGCTTCACTACATATATCATTTGCAGTTAATACAGCCGCAGTAGGAATTGCTTCACAAGAAACTGTTAGGTCTGCCGGTAATGCTTCCACAAAAGATGGCGGAGTAGTATCTTGAACAATAATCGTTTGTGTATGTGTTACAAAATTACCACATGAATCTGTTGCGGTCCATGTTCTTGTAAGTGTAAATGCACCTGCACAATTTGAATTACTTGTATTATTCTCTACCAAAGTTACAATTGCCTCTCCACAATTATCAATCGCTGTTACATTTTCAGGTACAGGAATAAATCCACATTCTGCTTTGGTATCTTGTGGTAAAACTCCAACAAATGTTGGTGCTGTTGTATCTTGAACAGTAATTACTTGAGTATGAATAGTAGTATTACCACAAGAATCGACTGCCGTCCAATATCTTGTAATTATATAAGATCCATCACAAGTGTAATTATCTTCCGTTTTTGTAAAAGTTACTGTTGCTGTACTACAATTATCAGTTGCAGTCAATGTTACAGCTCCAGGAATTGCATCACATTCTACCGTTATATCTTGTGGTAAATCTCCAACGAATAAAGGTGCAGTAGTGTCTTCTACTGTTATCGTTTGAACGTGTGTTGTTGTGTTTCCACAAGCATCTGTTGCTGTCCATGTTCTGGT
>NZ_DIVJ01000049.1 GCF_002428305.1 Flavobacterium sp. UBA6135
CTCTAAAAGTAACTGTTGCTGAACCTGTAGCTCCACAATCATCACTTAAACCATCAAAGTTAGAACTCCAATTTACAACACCACAATTATCAGTAGCTGTTGCTCCCCCATTAGAACTTAACCATGCCGCTAATGCTGCTTGATTTCCATCACCATCACATTCAACAGTTTGATTGGAAGCTGATGTCCCAATGGTAGGGTTCTCTGTATCTGCTACTTGAATTTCTCTACTACATGAAGAAGTACATCCCGTTTGATTAGTTAAGGTTAAACTTAAAACAAACGAACCTCCACAATCACCTGTAGTAACTGTTACATTTTGAGATGAAGTACTTCCTACAATAGAAGCATCACCTGAAATTGACCAAGAATAGCTACCGTTTTCCGGTGCTGAAAAAGTTACTTCCGTATTCGGACAAACAGAATCGCTACCAAAAATTTCACAAGTTGGCACTATTCCTAAAGGACCTAAAGCGATATCTTCTAATGCTGCTGTTAAAGAAGTTGAATTTCTTGTTTCAACCAAGAAAGTACCTAAACAAGCATCTAATTCTGTGTTTAATAAGGCCAAATCAATTTTTCCCTCAAAGAAGGTTCTTGCAGGATACGGATCTCCAATGGATCCTCCTTTAGGACGATAGTTCCAAGAAGCAGGTGAAGGTACCGAAGCATTATTTACAACAGCAGCTAAACCTGCGGTTGGAACTGGGGTTGGAGTAGTGTTTAAAGCACCATTCTGCCATAAATAAGCATTTATAGTTGCTACTGAACCTCCGTTTGAAAATTCACTAATTAATAAAATATCACCGTTTTGATGAACTCCGTTAAATCCTCCTCCGTTGATTCCGCTTTTGCTTACGGGACTTTGCAGAATCCAGATTCCAAGAGCTGCTGTACCATTATTGGCAAATCGATCCGCAAAAAAATACAATACTGTACCGTCCAGATAAAAACCAATATTTGAAATGTTGTTTTTATCATTGGCACCACCTTTGGTCCAAACCCATTGGTTGATTTGCTGAATGTCCTTTGAACCACCAGTCCAGATATCATCTGTTCTGTCTGTTGGGTCACTAATTTTTCCTGCTATATTTGCAGGATTACTTAAAACTGCAGGCCAATCATTTGGATTACCATCTAAGGTAATTGTTTGTCCTGAAACAAAAAAAGTTGACATAAAAACCAAAGCCAGCATTAAATAATTTGCTTTGCTTTTCAGATTTTCAATTTTGTCAAAATTTTTGTTTAAAATTCTTTGGATACCGTTGGCAAAATTATTTTGCCAACAAAAAGTATCACTTTCTTTTTTTGATGTACTTTTTTTCATATTACGTTATTTGGTTAAACATTATCTAACTCGATTATAAGTAGATGGGTTAATAAAAGCATGCACATATTGCATAACTTTCAGCAAACAAAGTAAAGTCACCAATCCAAAAAAAATTTACAAATTAGTTGAACTAGTAAAAAAAGTCGTTGAAAAACACTGCCGATTCATTTAATCGTTAAAAAAAGCAGTTTAACGAGTGACATTTAAACGTATTATTATTAAAAAAGCAGTTTTTTATTCATTTAAATGAATATTTTATTGCAAATTAATTAAATTCAACCCGTTGGGTGTAATTATTTAATTCAAGATTATTTTGTTTTTTTACCACGAATTCTCGAATTATAAATTAATCAAACGCAATAATTTGTTCATCTTCGATGAAAATTCGAAATAAATCGAATAATTATTATAAAAAATTAGTGAATTAGTGGCAAATTTATTTCCAAAATTTAATTACACCCAACGGGTTAAATTCAGGTATTCTTTAATAAATCTGAAATTATCGTATATAAGACCTCTTTATCCAAAGGTTTTGAAATGTATTTATTCATTCCTATCTCAGAAACCTTTACTTTTGTGCTTTCCATCACATCTGCGGTTACTGCAACTATTGGAATGTCTTTTTTAGATTCACCGGCTGCTCCGGCTCTAATTGCTATTGTTGCTTCATAACCATCCATAACAGGCATTTGTAAATCCATTAAGATGATATCAAAATGACCTTCCTGCAACGCCACCAAACATTCCTCCCCGTTATTGGTAAAAACAACTTCAGTGTTTTGCCATTTTTTTAGAATCATTTTTAATACCATTTGATTCATGGCATTATCCTCAGCAACCAAAATTCGTTTTCCATTCAAATCATAGGTTTCCGGTTGTTGTACAACATCTTTTGATTCTGCAAGTGGTATAACTTCAAAATGCAATATCACTTTGCTCACCGTGCCCTCATTTACTTTACTTTGAATAGCTATAGAACCTTGGTGTAAATCAGCTAGATGTTTCACAATAAACAACCCCAATCCCAAACCACCATATTTTCGCTTGTCAGTGATATTTTCTTGTGAAAAAGAATCATAAACTGCCAACAACTTTTTAGCATCAATCCCAACTCCACTATCTGCAACGGATATCTCCAAAGCAATTTGGTTGCCTTTCACCGCTTTGCAGGAAACGGTCAACGTAATAAATCCTTCAGCCGTAAACTTAAAAGCATTACTCAATAAATTATAGATAATTTGCGTCAAACGAAACTTATCACCCAACAATTGAGCCGGCAAATCCGTAGCTAAAAGTGCTTCTAACTTTAAATCCTGATCTTTTGCTCTATTGTGCATAGTACCAATCATATGCTCCAAAAGGGGTCGCAACAAAAACGGCTCTTTATCCAACTGTAACTCCCCTTTTTCTATCTTCGAAAAATCCAAAATATCGTTTACTGAGCTCAAAAGATTATAGGAAGAGTCTTTGATCATCATGGCATTTTTCTGCACAATAGGTTCTGTGGTTTCTTTCATCAAAATTTTAGACAAATTCAAAATAGCATTCAAAGGAGTTCGCAATTCATGACTGATGTTGGAAAGAAAATAGGTCTTCATATCATTCATTTCTTCTGCTTTTTGAAGGGCTATGCCTTGCATTTCCTCCCGTTCATCACGTAATTTTCTTATTAAGTTTGCCATGGATAACGATAAGAAAACAACCTCCAAACCGGTGCCCAATTTCGAACCGTTTTCCGTCCAAAAAGTAACCGGCAACACACTGAAATTTTTTAATATAAAAACCACAAATCCAGCAATTAAAAAGAAAATACCTATAGCAAAAAAATAATCAACTTTTCGGGTCTTTACATAAATTACTACTACAGACGAAATAATTAACAACAGCAATAGCAACCCAAACAAGTTAGCCAGCGGATAAGAATAAGCCAAAGCACCAGGATGAACAAACAACGAAATCAATAACAAGAAGTCCAAAACATAAACCACATAAAATGCACTATTCAAAAAGGAACTATATTCTTTTACTTTCAAAAAAACCTGAGCATACCTCCCTAAAAAGAAATTGGCGATACAAGCAGAAAGAATTACCGCATTTAATGACAGCCAGCCCGAACTTGGGGTTATAAATTGAAAAAACAATCCATCTAATGAAAATTGTAGCAAGCCAATAAAAACAACATACAAACTGTAGTATAAAAAACTGCGTTGTCCAAGAGCAAAAAAGAAAAACAAGTAAATAATAGCCGCAATACCTAAAATCCCATAAAAAACGCCAAAAACCAATTGCTCAAACATACTGGTTTCCATCAAGTTCTCATAAGACCGCAACACCAATCCGGCATTAATTGCCTCGCCATCACTCTTCAAATGAAGGTAATATTGGTTAGTTGTATTAGGTGCAATCGCCACTTTAAAAATGGTTTTCCTGTTTTTAAAATCGCGTTGCGAAAAAGGAATAGCATCACCGCTTACTTGTTTGGTTATAACACCGTTTGCATCGATAGTATACAATTCAGCTACATCAACAATAGGCCGACACGCCTCTAAAAAATAGATTTTAGTAGTAGTTAATTCATTGCGTATCGAAAAACGCAACCAATAATGGTCAGAAGTAAATCCTAAATCAGTTGTGCTGTTGGGCAAGGTTGCAAACCAATTGGCATCCAGTTGCAATACAGCATCAAGTGAAATCGATTCAGCACCCAATCGGGCAAGTGTAGCATAAGGATGCAGCGACACTTGTTCAAAAGTGCTCTCCGGTTTAATTATAAATTGACTTCTAACAGAACTACTTAATAAAATAAAAAGTAGCAGTACACAGTGATGGAATTTACAAAACGTAGCGGTATAATTTGGTTTCAAAAAGAGGTAAATTTGTGGTATTAGTCTGTTAAAAATAAAGAAATCAATCGAATAAATTCAACACCATTACTTTTTTTAACAATTGTTCTATTTTAACTTGGAAGAAATAGCAATTGGTTTTGCCCATAAATCAACAAATCCTTGAAAAATTTAGATAAGGATAAGTAGCAAAAAAAAACAGCCTCTGGCAGATTTCATATATGCTGGTAGCATTCTGAAAGATTATGTACAGACAGATTATGTACGGACAGGTCGCGACCTGTCCACTCCCATCAACACCAAAAAAACCCTATTTATTTGATTTTTAGTATCTTGTATTAATTTTAAGAAAATTTTTATGCTAAAAAGAACACTATTAATCGAAAACAAAGCCTCACTTTCCACTAAAAACCTACAACTCGTAATCAAAACAGAAACAAGGGAAACTACCGTGCCTGTTGAAGATATCGGGTTTTTAGTAATTGACAATGTCGAAACATACATTAGCATTCCGGCAATGAATCTGATGATTGAAAACAATACAGCCATTATAATCTGCAACACCAATCACCTTCCTAATGGAATGTTCCTTAACCTCAACAGCCATCACATCCAACAAGAAATATTTCGCAACCAAATAGAAGCAAGCTTGCCATTAAAAAAACAACTTTGGCAACAAACAATAAATGAAAAAATTAAAAACCAAGGAATACTACTGCAGAAGATTACCAAAAAAAAGAACCACTTTGATTACCTCGCTTCAAAAGTTCAAAGTGGTGACACCACAAACATGGAGGGCGTTGCAGCCAGTCAATATTGGAAAACTTTTTTTGACCCAAACGACACCGAACTAGTGAACCAAATTAACTTCAAACGAGAACGTTTTGGAGACTACCCTAACAACTTTTTAAATTATGGCTATGCCATTCTTAGAGCGGCAACTGCCAGAGCATTATCTGGTAGTGGATTACTCAATACTCTTGGCATACATCACAAAAGCAAATACAATGCTTTTGCTTTGGCAGATGACATTATGGAACCCTTTCGTCCTATAGTAGATGAAAAGGTATATGAGTTAATGAACAACTACAAAGAGCAAGAACTAAACACACAGCTCAAATCTGAAATGCTGCAAATTCTAACGCGAACGGTCTATTTTAAAGAAGAGAAAAGTCCGCTGATGGTAGCATTACAAAAAACAGCAAGTTCGTTGCAACAATGCTATTCAGGAGATAGAAAAAAAATAAAATATCCAAAATTATGGAGCTAAACGGATACAGAATTATGTGGCTATTTGTATTTTTCGACTTACCAACAGAAACTAAGAAAGACCGACGAAATGCGTCAGGCTTTAGAAAGAACCTCTTAAAGGATGGTTTCAGTATGATGCAATATTCCGTATATGTGCGTCACTGTGCAAGTAGCGAAAGTGCAGACGTACATGAAAAACGAATAAACAAACTATTGCCACCTTTAGGTAAAGTAAGTGTTTTAAGAATAACCGACAAACAATTCGGAAATATTCTCAACTTCTGGGGAAAATGTGAAGTGCCTAAAGAACCGCAACCCACACAATTAGAGTTGTTTTAAACCTTTTTAAAAAAAACATCATCATCCCATCTCTCGGGATTGTTAGAAATATAATTGAATATATTCAAATAAGAAAATTCATTTCTAATGATATGATCATGAAAAGAGCGATGCCATTCAAATTCCTGAAAGCCTGCTTCATGAATTAATTTAGAAGTAGTTGTTTTCAAAGCCCCCATTAAACTCGACAACGATTTAATTTTGATCTCTTTATCTTTTACTTTTTGGCTATCTATTTCAAGAATAAGATGAAAATGATTAGGCATAATCACATAATTATGAATGTCAACATATGCATACTGACTCATCAACCAATTGATTCTTTCTTCTACCAATAAACCAAATTGATTTAATTCAACAACATGATTAATTTCGAAATCTTGATTTTGGGAATCTTGATTTTGGGAATCCTGTACGGACAGGTCGCGACCTGTCCCTACGCGTACTGTCCCAACGCGTCCTGTACCAACAATGATAACACGCCCCAAACAACACACATTATCTTTCACACAATTTGTAACGAAATACAAATTATTACTGGAATAATCGAATCCTTTCATTCGATTTCTTTTGCGATTTTTCATGGCTTGTACTATTTTATTGGCTTATATTATTTCAAAAATAAAGATAATAACACAACAAACAAAATATTTATAAAAATCCAAACAACAAGTTTTGTACGGACAGGTCGTGTACGGATAGGTCGTGTACGGATAGGTCGTGTACGGACAGGTCGTGTACGGACAGGTCGTGTACGGACAGGTCGTGTACGGACAGGTCGCGACCTGTCCTATTCAAATTCCATCACCCCATGAGGGACAGGTCGCGACCTGTCCCCACCCCTACAAACAAAAAAATGCCTCAATCACAGCTTATCATTCTGTAAAAGAGGCATTTTTTATCACGATATAACACTATATTCTCTTGAGTAGTAGAAGGTAACAGGCCAACTAATATCGTGTTTTCTAATCTNNATCTTTAATCAAACCACAACTGTTGAGTTGGGTACTTGTCAAGGTAGAAAAATATCGTGTTTTCTAATCTTTAATCAAACCACAACACCCGTTAGGTAGTGATAAAAGTATTTCCAATATCGTGTTTTCTAATCTTTAATCAAACCACAACAGCTCATTAGGCGACGCAATAGGTAATGCTAATATCGTGTTTTCTAATCTTTAATCAAACCACAACAGCAAACGCTAATTGATTTTTATATTAAGGAATATCGTGTTTTCTAATCTTTAATCAAACCACAACCGCCTGTTGTATTTACAGCTTCTTACCGTGAATATCGTGTTTTCTAATCTTTAATCAAACCACAACAAGCTTGGACATTCCTTAATCCGTTCGAACAATATCGTGTTTTCTAATCTTTAATCAAACCACAACGTAAAGTAATCCAGTCCCCACCTTGAAAATAATATCGTGTTTTCTAATCTTTAATCAAACCACAACACTTGTCCGATAGCAATAAAGTTGAATAGGAATATCGTGTTTTCTAATCTTTAATCAAACCACAACTGTAAATTGCTGGGCTTGTGACTCTGTCAAAATATCGTGTTTTCTAATCTTTAATCAAACCACAACTGAACTGCCTTTGCTTTATTTTCCGCAATAAATATCGTGTTTTCTAATCTTTAATCAAACCACAACGAACGTAAGGAGCAAATGGAAGCAACTTTAAATATCGTGTTTTCTAATCTTTAATCAAACCACAACATCATATTAAATTATAATTACTAAGATATAAATATCGTGTTTTCTAATCTTTAATCAAACCACAACCCCTTCTAATCTTTCAAATTTAATCAATTCAATATCGTGTTTTCTAATCTTTAATCAAACCACAACAAACTCCTTTCTGTTTGTAATAATTAATTTAATATCGTGTTTTCTAATCTTTAATCAAACCACAACGCATCAGGGAGTCGCAACCTAACTCAAACAAATATCGTGTTTTCTAATCTTTAATCAAACCACAACTGTTCTTTATAACTTTGAAGGATTAGCGAAAATATCGTGTTTTCTAATCTTTAATCAAACCACAACTTGTTGTAGAAGTTTTAATGAAATTCAAGAAATATCGTGTTTTCTAATCTTTAATCAAACCACAACCCGTTAACAACTCGGAATTGATTATGAAAAATATCGTGTTTTCTAATCTTTAATCAAACCACAACAAACTGTTTAACGTTAGTAATATTTTCCGAAATATCGTGTTTTCTAATCTTTAATCAAACCACAACTACAAGCCTTAGCGAGTGGCGATGCAATTGAATATCGTGTTTTCTAATCTTTAATCAAACCACAACACCCAACAAGAGGCAGGATTTACAACGTCTAATATCGTGTTTTCTAATCTTTAATCAAACCACAACGGGAGATTCCAGCTTTCATACATGATTGGAAATATCGTGTTTTCTAATCTTTAATCAAACCACAACGGAGCCAACACTTCTTATACAGAGGCGAAAATATCGTGTTTTCTAATCTTTAATCAAACCACAACCTTGATTCTGATTGTGAGTTGTTTCTTTTCAATATCGTGTTTTCTAATCTTTAATCAAACCACAACGTCAACACAGATCAAAGTATTAGAACACGGAACATCGTGTTTTCTAATCTTTAATCAAACCACAACTCAACTGCCTTTGCTTTATTTTCCGCAATAAATATCGTGTTTTCTAATCTTTAATCAAACCACAACTATCCGGATATGCTTTTGATTACGACATGAAATATCGTGTTTTCTAATCTTTAATCAAACCACAACTACTTTTATAACCTGAAAGTTCAAGAGCCAAATATCGTGTTTTCTAATCTTTAATCAAACCACAACTGCGGAATAACATACTCTGATTTATGTACTAATATCGTGTTTTCTAATCTTTAATCAAACCACAACATCATATCCATTTCCTTTTTGATTTTCAGAAATATCGTGTTTTCTAATCTTTAATCAAACCACAACGTTTCTTCAACTTGCTTTTGCGACACCTCAATATCGTGTTTTCTAATCTTTAATCAAACCACAACTCAAGTTCAACTATCTGATAACGAACCCCAATATCGTGTTTTCTAATCTTTAATCAAACCACAACTGAAATAAGTTAGCAATGAAATTGACTGCAAATATCGTGTTTTCTAATCTTTAATCAAACCACAACTGCGTACCACGAGCATTATAATTACCAATAATATCGTGTTTTCTAATCTTTAATCAAACCACAACTGGTTTCAGAGCGTTCCATACCGGTGTTATAATATCGTGTTTTCTAATCTTTAATCAAACCACAACTAAACACCCTCCAAACAAATGAGAGGCAAAATATCGTGTTTTCTAATCTTTAATCAAACCACAACAACGGAGTGAAACTTTACAAAACCATATTGAATATCGTGTTTTCTAATCTTTAATCAAACCACAACTTGTTTCAGAGCGTTCCATACCGGTGTTACAATAACGTGTTTTCTAATCTTTAATCAAACCACAACGTTGCTCTGGCATTGAAACATTTGGAAACCAATATCGTGTTTTCTAATCTTTAATCAAACCACAACCGATAACAATGTTTGGCCCGAAATAGCAAGAATATCGTGTTTTCTAATCTTTAATCAAACCACAACTGCTCAGCAACAATATTTGTCACGAATTTCAATATCGTGTTTTCTAATCTTTAATCAAACCACAACTATCAAAAAGATACACCTCTCCGGTAACAAACATCGTGTTTTCTAATCTTTAATCAAACCACAACACAGGTGGTTTGGCTAATGAGAATGGGGGTGAATATCGTGTTTTCTAATCTTTAATCAAACCACAACGCATCACGAGTTACAACATTTTCTTCACGAAATATCGTGTTTTCTAATCTTTAATCAAACCACAACAAATCTACATCGATACATTCTAAAAAGTCAAATATCGTGTTTTCTAATCTTTAATCAAACCACAACCTCTGTGTTGACAAAAGTACGCAAAAATCTAATATCGTGTTTTCTAATCTTTAATCAAACCACAACGGGAATGGAGCAACAAAAAAGGGTTAGTGAAATATCGTGTTTTCTAATCTTTAATCAAACCACAACAGCAAGGAAAGCCATTGTGAAGTCTTGCTTAATATCGTGTTTTCTAATCTTTAATCAAACCACAACACGTAATGTCTTAGAATCTTGGTATAATTCAATATCGTGTTTTCTAATCTTTAATCAAACCACAACGGACTTGCAAAGATGGTCCGCAACAAATTAAATATCGTGTTTTCTAATCTTTAATCAAACCACAACTGGGTCCTTGTTATATGCATCAATAACCAAAATATCGTGTTTTCTAATCTTTAATCAAACCACAACCGTTCGGGCGGTATTTTGAAAACGAATTTGAATATCGTGTTTTCTAATCTTTAATCAAACCACAACATAGCAACCGCTTTGAATTGCGTTTCTGAAAATATCGTGTTTTCTAATCTTTAATCAAACCACAACAAATCAATGGTAGTTTCAAGATCCGCAATAAATATCGTGTTTTCTAATCTTTAATCAAACCACAACCCACTGACGATTCAGAATCTCTAGTCACGGAATATCGTGTTTTCTAATCTTTAATCAAACCACAACAGCAAGGAAAGCCATTGTGAAGTCTTGCTTAATATCGTGTTTTCTAATCTTTAATCAAACCACAACACGTTTACCATTGCGGCTGCACCACCTTGAATATCGTGTTTTCTAATCTTTAATCAAACCACAACAGATGTAGCCAGTTTACGCATCAATTTAATAATATCGTGTTTTCTAATCTTTAATCAAACCACAACCCGTTGTTTGAAGATAAAAACCCTACAAAAATATCGTGTTTTCTAATCTTTAATCAAACCACAACCTGGCTTTGGTGAATACTTCTTTCATTTAAATATCGTGTTTTCTAATCTTTAATCAAACCACAACGGTTCTCCTGGTTTGGGTTTTAGTGTCTTGAATATCGTGTTTTCTAATCTTTAATCAAACCACAACGATATTCCACTGTATCTGAAGTTCCATCGCAATATCGTGTTTTCTAATCTTTAATCAAACCACAACTCCATTCAACAAAGTCAAACCTTCAGAAAAAATATCGTGTTTTCTAATCTTTAATCAAACCACAACGAACCGTGACATCTCAAAAATCATGGATGGAATATCGTGTTTTCTAATCTTTAATCAAACCACAACAACATTTTGAACGACCGATTGAGCATTTAAAATATCGTGTTTTCTAATCTTTAATCAAACCACAACATTGTTGGTCTAATGAAAACATATGATTTAAATATCGTGTTTTCTAATCTTTAATCAAACCACAACTCGTTGCCTTTGTACTCTATCTCAATATAGAATATCGTGTTTTCTAATCTTTAATCAAACCACAACACTACAACGTTACAAAGCTACTAATTACTAAATATCGTGTTTTCTAATCTTTAATCAAACCACAACTACAAGCGATGAAAAAATAAACATCACTTTAATATCGTGTTTTCTAATCTTTAATCAAACCACAACGGAGAGGAGTTTGTTTTTTTCCTTATACAAAATATCGTGTTTTCTAATCTTTAATCAAACCACAACTAAAGTAGCCGTATGATATGCCCATCACTTAATATCGTGTTTTCTAATCTTTAATCAAACCACAACGTCTGATTGGCAAACATTAAAATCAAAATTAATATCGTGTTTTCTAATCTTTAATCAAACCACAACTAATATAGCATCTATTAAATCAGTAGGTTCAATATCGTGTTTTCTAATCTTTAATCAAACCACAACACTGTATTGTCAATATTAATTTATTGGAAAATATCGTGTTTTCTAATCTTTAATCAAACCACAACATAACTTTGGTTTAAAAAGCCTCAGCGAACAATATCGTGTTTTCTAATCTTTAATCAAACCACAACGGACAATCAATTCAAGTAGGGAAAGAGGTAAATATCGTGTTTTCTAATCTTTAATCAAACCACAACCTTTTTACGGTGCATTGAAAGCTGCTGCATAATATCGTGTTTTCTAATCTTTAATCAAACCACAACTAAAAGTGCTGTTAAACGCATTTTTGGTTAAATATCGTGTTTTCTAATCTTTAATCAAACCACAACGTTCGTGTCTTACCTCTGTCATTGATTTGGAATATCGTGTTTTCTAATCTTTAATCAAACCACAACTTAGGTGCAGTGCTTCTCACAAACTTGATAAATATCGTGTTTTCTAATCTTTAATCAAACCACAACTGAGGTAACCATTTTTGGAACTATTTCATAAATATCGTGTTTTCTAATCTTTAATCAAACCACAACTATAATTTTGCAGATGATTTAGCAAGTACAAATATCGTGTTTTCTAATCTTTAATCAAACCACAACTGTTGCTCTGGCATTGAAACATTGGGAAACAATATCGTGTTTTCTAATCTTTAATCAAACCACAACGAAACAAAGCTACTCATGTGAAGTTGTAAAATATCGTGTTTTCTAATCTTTAATCAAACCACAACTGTCTGTTGAGAAAGACTCCACTCTCTTGAATATCGTGTTTTCTAATCTTTAATCAAACCACAACAGAATTATGGATGTTTGTTCCTTGCGATGAAATATCGTGTTTTCTAATCTTTAATCAAACCACAACTTCTTGATATTTTTTAATATCTACTTTTTTAATATCGTGTTTTCTAATCTTTAATCAAACCACAACAAAAGCATCTCTCTATCGGTTAGTTTTTCAATATCGTGTTTTCTAATCTTTAATCAAACCACAACACATCAACTGTTACTTCTTGTCCTACTTTGAATATCGTGTTTTCTAATCTTTAATCAAACCACAACGGTGTGAGCTATCGCCGAAACTCCGTTGTGGTTTGGTTGCTTAAGATTATAAAAATCTTATGTCAAAGAACTTTAATTAAGTTAAACTTTTTGAATTTTTCCTGAAACTGAAATTTTTACTTTAATTGGATTTAACTCAATCCATTTTTTAAAACTTTGAATCGAAATTTCTTGGCTTTTATTATCTAATGATGATGCTATACCTAATCTAAAATTAAACTCAAATGATTTTTCTTTTTTTGAAGTTTTTTGTACTCTGTATAAATGATGATTTATCAAATTAAAATCAATTAATTCCCAGTTTATTTCATCCTCATTCAATCCTATTATGAACATATCATTTGTATGTAATGAAGTAATTATTTCTTTTCCATTAATTGGCAATTGATAAATTGATTGTCCTGTACGTTTTCGTTCTACAACTGTCCAAAAAGTAACCACATCTTCTTTTAAGTTTCCATGTTCATCTTTATATATTAATACATGATGATTATTTCTAGGATTTACCCATTGATTTACATTAGCTTTTAATTGTTCTGCTCTTCCAACACTTTCTTTTACTCTTACTTTTAAAACGGGAATAGGTTGACCATTTTTATTTGGTAAAAATAGTTGTGGTTGCTTAATTCCTTTTTCATCAACAATGAAAAAAGTATTGGCTGGAACTTTATCTTTTACAAAACCACCCAATTCATTAACTCGTTTTAAAATTAACTGTTTAATAGTTTCATCAACAACTTTTTCAATTTGTTTAGCTGTTTCTAAACTATCTATAGATTTTCTAACATGATATGCCTCTTCTCCATTAAACGTCCGTTTTCCAAATACGGTTTCTTTATGCAATTGTCCCCTAGCGGCGACTCCAACATTTTTATATTTGATGCCATTTTTCTCTGTAATGTGGGTTCTAACAGTAATGTCATTAGAAACTTTCTTGTGAGAAATTAAAATTTTCTCTACAGCTTTTTCAGCATCAAATCGGAAGGTCTCCCATGGTAATGGAAAATTTTTCAATTCAGAATTTCTATTATATCGATTCCATTTTGCTAATTCTTGAACATAGGATACTTTTGTACAAGCCATAACTAAAGCGTCAACTGCGTGGTGTCTATGATCATCTCTGGTTTTCTCATTTTCATCGCTCAATATATTATTCATTCCCCATTTTTGTCTCAAATTAGAAGTAGCTTGCCCAGGAGAAACAATGACGTTTTTACAAATTCTTGATAAATAATTTTTTGCTTCTTTACTAATATATCTAGTATCGTTTAATTGTCGAGACGAAAAATCATCATCAAATTTAACCTGAACAAAACGTTTGAATTTTTGATAAGCATTCGGATATTCTTTTGTGTCAGAAAACAACTTTAAAGCTCTTTCTTTAATTGCTGACCAATTAGTTTCATCACTTCCATAAAATTCAAATGGCGTTAGATTCCCTTTTTTTCTATTTTCGTCAGCATAACATAGTGTTTTATTACTGAAACTGTCATTTAGTGAACGACTCCAAGGATGAATGTGTTCTATTTGAACTTCCCCAGAAAACAATTGAGTAACAGAAATTGGTTTACCGGTATAAGGACATGTTTTTTTACATTCTTCCCATAACTTATAAAGCAAAATATTGTCATGAGTAATGCGAATGTTATTTTCAACTAACCGATCTTTTACTCTGTCATTTTCTCTTTCTAATCTTTTTTGTTCTCTTCGAATTTTATTACGTTGTGATTTAGATATTTTTAAATCTCTTGCCATTTCAACTTTTATTTCATCAAGTTTTCCATGTTCATCAATTAATTCGTTAACCAACTTTCGTAATTCAAACAGAGCAGTAATAACAATTGGATTTCTAATAGCTTGGATTTCTTTATCAGCTTCTTTACCTACAGGTAGTTTATCTAGCAACTCAACCGCATCAATAGTCGCAGAGTGATGATAAAGTTTTCGCAGTTGGTTATCTGAAATAGAATAGTCGTTTCTTAAAATACCTTTAATAACATCAATAAAACCTCCTTTAATTTTTGAACGAACAATTCCCTCAACATTATCAATCAAATAATTTCTCTTTTCCTCAGATAATTTTTCCCATTCTGAACCAAAAACATTTTTAATTCCACCCAAAACTACAGAAACATCATAAGTAAAACCTAGTTTTAAAAAAGGTAGAATATTTGAAATTGCTTTTCTGCTCAAACTGGAATAACCATCTTTCACATTAAACTTTGAAACATCACTTGCCTGTGCTTCGTTAAAATTCCAATGCTTAATTGCATAATCTTTCAAATTAGATTTACTATCAAAAAAATATAAAACATGCCAAATATCTTCTTGTTCTTTTTCCGAAAAATCAAACCATGCTTTACCAAAAAACTTCTTATTAGATAAATTAGATATTGTATGTGTGCCAACTATCTTATCATCATCTTTATAATTAAATTTAAATTCAGCACTTTCCTTTCCAATAACTTTTCTGATTCTTTTAAAATCTGGCTTTTCGTTAGCACACATAAATTCAACAATCTTTTCCTTTTCTTCTTGAGTAATTTTTTTTCCGTTATACTCAAGGGTGTTTACCCATTGCCAAATTCTAAACATTTCAAAAGGAATGGCACTAATTGGACATTTAGTTTTGGTTGGTTCAAAAGAACAATTACCTACTAAATGTTTTTGAGAACGCAAAGGTCGTTGATGAAACAAAATACCATCTTCCTTATAACCATCTAACTTTCTCCCTCCTAATAGTGTTTTTAAATCATCATTAAGAGAACTATGAAATTGCGATTGTTTATTCCAAATCAATTCAAATTCATCAACATACATTTTTCGGATTGTATATCTATTTCGGATACGTTCCAAACCACCTTCAAAAGGCTGGTTCTCTTTAGGATAAATTTCAAACAAATAAGAACCCAAAGATTTGTCTTGTATACTTTCTTGTGTTTCTGTAATCCCTATTTTACCCTCTTTTGGGTTTCCTTTAAAAATAGCTCCATCATCGCTTCCTCCTTTTCTGCTATTACTCAAAAAACCCCTTCGTTGAATTAAGTGATACAATATTCTACCTATTTCTTCTAATGTCAATTTTTCACTTAATGCTTTGTGTCGTAATTCATAAGGATTAAGAGAAAACCAATTTGACAACTTTTCAGATGGAAATTGTTTAGATTTTTTCCAATCTTCAAAATCAATAGTAACCATTGGACACATATTGTGTTCTGAAAGAGCTTTTAGTAATACTTTCTTTCTCAATCTTCTTCTAAAAAATTGCCTCCTAACTCCCCTTGCACCTGTCCTACTGGCATTTTTAGAAACTTCTCCATCTCCATCTCCTAAATTTTCAACACCCATGGGAAATATTCTACTTCCGACGCCTAAAATTCTATTTTGATTATCATCAATCAATGCCCACCCAATACTATTTGTCCCCAAATCTAATCCTAAAATTTTACTCATAACTGTGTCGTTTTTATTCAATCCCTAAAAATAAGAAAAAAAATTAGTAGTAATTTACGGAAATCCGTAATCCAATTAAAAAAGTTTTTTTATATATTTGCATCAGATAATTTTATTCTAATCTTTAATCTTATCACAATAAGGCTATATGCCGTAGATGAAAATCTTTAGTCCTGCTTCGGTGGGACTTTTTTTTTGTGCCTACGGACAGGTCACGTAAGGACAGGTCGCGACCTGTCCCTACAAAAAAAACTCCCCATAAATGAGGAGTTTTAAAAAAACGCAAACAAAAGATTAAACCACTTCAAGCAACGTCAACGAGTTAAACGTTTCGTCATTTAAAGCATAAAACACACCATTTATTTCCTGCGAAAACTCAACCAACAAGAAATAAAAGTCATAGCCACTTCCTGTCGGAACACCAGTCGGTGTTATAACAGGGCTACTGGTGGTCATATCAATCGGAAGCGTCACTTCAGGGCTATATGTGATTGTATAATCCCCGTTCAACAAATCCAAATTCATAAATCCCACCTTAAACGTAACCCTAGAAGCATAGTTTGGAAAAGTCAACATATCCATCGGAACCAAATCAGTAATAGTAACAGTTCCCGTCACAGTATCCAATTCATAAGGTGCCTGCATAATAGCTTTCAATGGAGTAAAACTATTAAAATCAAAATTCTTCAAGAAAGCTTTGCCTTCTATTGTTGACAAACCATCGTTAACATTTCGCTGACCTCTGGCAGAAACAGTGTCCGAATTTTTAACCTTAGCCAACACATGCATCAAGCGTCGTGTTAGCGAACCGTCTTTTGCCTTTTTTATCAAAACAGAATTAGCATTGCGTAGCATTTTTCCCGATGCAGCAACATTTGCAAACTCTGAACCATTCTCCCGGGTTCTTGCAAATGAGGGGTCATTCAAAACTCGCTGTCTCGAAACGCCTCCTTTGTTTCTGATAAAATAAGATTCTCCTCTTTTGTAAAAAGTAACGTCATCTAACGTTCCTTCAACCTTAAATAAGCCTTTTTGCTTAGCCATAATTAAAAAAATTTATTGATTAATAATGGAACAAAGCTATGATAGTCAATACAATACAAAAAATACACCTTGCCATTAAATACCATATTTGCCGATTTTGCCAAAAAAATTTGTTTTTTCCAATATTATTTTTAATTTAGCACTCCCTTTCTTACACAAAGGGTGTGCTTTCCAAAAACAATCCCCCTTTTTTTCTATTCTCTTTTATCTTAAAACAGCCAATTTTAAGGTAGTTATTTTGGCTATATAAACCAAAAAAAGCTTCAATTTGATTGTTTGATCACCTTTGCAATTAGCGGTTATTGAGTAGCACTAATGTATCAGCCAAGTACTAGCAAAGTATCAACAAAGTATCAGCCAAGTATAGATAAAGTATGAGAATAGTATTGAAGGAATAAAAACAAATAACTGATGAAATAAATAAAAAATGACAAAAAAGTTACAATCCCCAAATAATTAACTTTAAATATCCTGAACCAATGGAAAGAACAACCATTTTTCCAAAAGACATAAGTATAATTCTTGGTCGAAGCGAACGCTATGGAAGAGACTTAATCCAAAAAATCAAAAAATTTTCAAACAAATCAGAACATCAATACGTCACTATTGTAGAATTTTGTGTCTATTGTGGTTTAGATAGTGAAGAAATTAAAAGAATGATAAACAAAAGAAGATAAACAGTAGTTAACTACAAGCTGAAAAAATTGGTGAATTATACCCTATTCCAAACAAAGTACATTAATTAATATCAAACCAAACCTCAAAAATAAAAGAACCCTAATAATCTCAGTCAATATAAAAAATTGTACTAAGAAATACTAGGGTTTCATTTTATAAACTACCAAACAAATTGGCAACTTAAAACAAGCTAAACACCTACTTCAAATTCGCCAAACTTTGTTCAATCATCGCTATTTTAGCCAAAGCATCCGCTTCTTTTTGACGTTCATTGGCCACCACTTTCTCGGGAGCCGAACTCATGAATTTCTCATTTAACAACTTTCCTTGAACCGACTTCAAAAAGCCTTGCGTGTACTTCAATTCGTCACTCAATTTAGCAATTTCCTCTTCCACATTAAAAGCTCCCGTAATCGGAATAAAATATTCATTCGATTTTACGCGGAATGTCAACGCTCCTTCCACCGTTTCGTTAACATAAGTAATCGAAGTGCTGTTCACCAACTTTGCCACAATACTATCCAAAGCAGCCGTTGCTTTTTCATTATTGATCACCTTCAATTCAATCGCATCCTTAAAAGGAATGTTTTTATCTTTTCGAATAGTTCGTATTCCGGCAATAACCTCCATGGCAAAATCAAAATCCGTAATCAACGTATCGTTAAACGGCTTTTGTGCAGGCCACTGCGAAACAATAAGAGCTTCTTCTTTTGTTCTAGGTGTGATATATTGCCAAATCTCTTCCGTTAAAAACGGCATAAACGGATGTAATAATTTCATGTTGTTTTCCAACATTTCAATGGCCTTATCAAACGTAGCTTTGTCAATCGGCTGTTGGTAACCAGGCTTAATGATTTCCAATAACCACGAACAAAAATCGTCCCAAACCAATTTGTAAATTGCCATTAAAGCATCCGACAATCGGTATTTTTCAAAATTGTCTTCAATCTCCAACAACACTTTTTGAAACTTTGCCTCATACCATGCAATCGCCACTTTGGAGCTATCAGGCTGTGGTAAATCAGCTACTTCCCATCCTTTAATCAAACGAAAGGCATTCCATATTTTATTAGCAAACGCTTTTCCGTTGCTACACAATTCTTCATCAAACATAATGTCGTTTCCGGCAGAAGCACTCAAAAGCAAACCTACACGAACTCCATCGGCACCAAACTTCTCAATTAAATCCAAAGGATCCGGGGAGTTACCCAATTGTTTCGACATTTTTCTGCGTTGCTTATCGCGAACCAATCCGGTCAAATAAACATTCGTAAACGGTTTTTCGCCCGTATATTCATAACCGGCAATAATCATTCGAGCCACCCAGAAAAATAAAATATCCGGTCCGGTAACCAAATCATTGGTAGGATAATAATACTTAAAATCTTTGTTCTCAGGCTCTAAAATACCTCCAAAAACAGCCATTGGCCATAACCACGACGAAAACCAAGTATCCAATGCATCAGCATCTTGTTTTAAATCGGTCAAAGTCAAATCAGGTTTGTTCGCTTTCACTTTTGCTAAGGCTAATGCTTCTTCTTTGGTAGTTGCAACCACAAAATCTTCTTTTCCATCGCCATAATAATAAGCCGGAATTTGTTGTCCCCACCACAACTGACGGGAAATATTCCAATCGCGTATGTTCTCCAACCAATGACGATAGGTATTATTAAATCGGTTCGGATACAATTTCACATCTTCGGTTTCCAACACGGCTTTTATAGCAGGTTTCACCAAATCTTCCATTTTTAAGAACCACTGGTCAGACAATCTAGGCTCAATAACCGCTTTTGTGCGTTCTGAAGTTCCTACTTTATTGATGTGGTTTTCAATTTTTACAAGGTGTTGCAATTGCTCCAGTTCGACTACAATTTCCTCACGAACCACAAAACGGTCTTTGCCTTCATAATGCAAACCAAAACTGTTCAAAGTGGCATTCTCATTAAAAATATCGATGATTTCCAATTGGTGTTTGTTACCCAATTCCTTATCATTCACATCATGAGCCGGAGTTACTTTCAAACAACCGGTTCCAAATTCCATATCCACATACTCATCAAAAATGATAGGGATCACACGATTACATATCGGAACTAGGGCTTTCTTACCTTTCAAATGCGTAAATCGTTCGTCATTCGGGTTGATACAAATTGCCGTATCGCCCAAAATAGTTTCGGGCCGTGTTGTAGCAATCACCACCGATTCGGTACTGTTTTCTATCCCATAGCGGATATAATACAATTTCCCTTGACGCTCTTCAAAAATTACTTCTTCGTCAGACAAGGTCGTCTTTGCTTCCGGATCCCAATTCACCATGCGATACCCGCGATAAATCAAACCTTTGTTATACAAGTCAACAAACGAATGAATTACAGAAGCCGACATATCATCGTCCATCGTAAATTTGGTGCGTTCCCAGTCACAGGAAGCCCCTAACTTTTTAAGTTGTTCCAAGATGATGCCGCCATGTTTATCCGTCCATTCCCAAGCGTGTTTCAAAAAATCCTCTCGGGTCAAATCTTCTTTATTGATGCCTTCTGCTTTTAATTTGGCTACCACTTTTGCTTCTGTAGCAATAGAAGCATGGTCAGTTCCCGGTACCCAACAGGCATTTAAGCCTTTCAAACGGGCTTTTCGAATCAACACATCCTGTATCGTATTGTTCAACATATGGCCCATGTGAAGCATCCCTGTTACGTTTGGCGGTGGGATTACAATAGTGTACGGTTCACGATGATCAGGCTCCGAATGAAAATAATTATTTTGCATCCAGTAAGCATACCATTTTTCTTCGGCTTCTTTGGCTTTAAATTGAGCAGGAATAGACATAATCAAATTTTATATTATAGTTTCTTTACTAAAGAAACATTGATTTTACTTGGTTTAAAAAAAAACAAAAAACATCAAAACTAAGTTTGGATTGGTTTTTGCATAAGTTGCAAAAGTAAGGATTTCGGTAGAGTTTCAAAAAAGAAATGCTATTTGAATTTTTAATAAAAAAATAAAGTAATTTTACACTACCCAAAAATCGAAATTATGAAAAAAGTACTACTATTATGTCTGGTTTTTATAAGTTTAACAGCAATAAGCCAAACCGGACCCAAAATTGAGTTTAAAGCGGAAAACAATACCATTGACTATGGCAAAGTTTACAAAGGAGTGGATTCCGGAATTCGTGTTTTTGAATTCACCAACACTGGCGATGCTCCGTTGATAATCAATAACGTGCAATCTACTTGTGGTTGTACCGTTCCGTCAAGACCAAAAGAACCTATTTTACCCGGAAAAACAGGCCAAATTGAAGTAAAATACAACATGGCTGTAGGTCCTATCCGTAAAAGCATTACGGTGGAAAGCAATGCAGTAAACTACGATGGTGGAAAGATTCATTTGAAAATCAAAGGCGATGTTCTGGAGAAGAAACAAGTTAATGTCTTAGAGCAGAAAAAAACGGGACCGATGCAGTAGAATTTAGATTTTAAAAATTCAAAATAAAATTAATCCACAGCAGCACCTCAAATGCTAATGTGGATTTTTTTATAAAATTTTCTTCATTACAAATTCTGTTTTTATAATCTGCCCTTTACGTTCCACTTCAAATTTCAGTAACTTCCCTTCCCTTGATTTCAATAAAGCATTGATATTCTGCAAAGAAAACATATAAGCAGGCTTTTTATTAATCGACACCAATATATCATCTTTTTGCAAACCCGCTAAAGCAGCAGGAGAATTTACACGCACATTCGCAATTCTATAAACCGATATAAGCTTAAATTCCAAAGCCATAGAAGCTGCTCTTGGAGTAGATGTATCACTCGAATGAAAGGATATTTTTGAAGAGTTATTTTCAACTGGCTTTTGAATCCATTGCTTTCCTACATGATGAATCTCAAGACCACTCATATTAAAACTAAATACATCTCCATAATTGCTATTCTTTTTTAAGTACAGCATAGAAGAGCCATAATCAAAAACCAAATTAAACCTCCTCCATATTTCAGCCCCAATCGACCCAACCCTTTCAGGAACTAACTTTACATTCTTAATTGAAATAGAATCAGGAAAAGCAACAATTGGATTTTCTAAAACAAAATCAGCAAGAGCCAATTTCGATATTCTTGTCCTTTTACCAAAGATATCACCACTAAAACCCCTACCCAAAAAATCTTCAAAATTGGGTTCTTGTAAACGAATCGCATAATTCTCAAACAACCACAATGCATCACTATTACCAACATCCACCAACAATTTTGCTGAGAGGGTTGAATCAGACAAAACTAGAGATGCTTGCAAATAAGGCTTTCGTTCTTCGATCGAAATGGGAAAAGCTTTGTAGTTCTTATCAATAATCTTTTTAAATTTCTCATTATTTTTATGAACATAAAGCACATTTCTATCATAATCAATTTCTATTAAAAAATCTTTAAAAAAATGATATCCTAAAACACCATTAACCGGAATTCCAACCATAGAAGAAAAGTTAACATCTTCTTCGAGTACAATCAAAACTTCATGATTTGTATCAATAAATTTATCAGAAATTTTTAATGTATTTCCTTTAGAACGTAATGCAGTAATAGCATTCTCCTTTCCTAAACCTTTTAACATTGTTTTTTCAACATTAAAAAATTTAACCTGATCTGTTTCTTCTAAACTAAACAAAATGGTTTGTGTCACACCTGTATCCAACAAAAAAGTCAAAGGTTTATCATTTACTACTACTTCAATAAATAATAGATTATTGACTTGCTTAAAAGGAATCTTTAATTTATTAGTATTAGATTTTAAACGGAATTCATTTTGCCCGACAATTAAAAATGACGATAAAATCGAGATAAACAAAAATATTTTTTTTAGCATAACTTATAATTTATTAAATATAACCCGTTGGGTGTAATTAATACAAATATGATTTTTTTTTAAACAGGGTCAAGATAACCACTTGGACATCTATAAATACATAGAAATAAACCAATTCTTAGCCATTCATAGCTATGATCTACACAATAGGCGAGAATCTAACTAAACTATATCTATGTGGTTTAAAAAACTAGAAAATTGAATTACATGCAACGGGTTAAATATACTAAATATTCAAAATATAAAAGAATGCATTGGGTGTTTATCAAAAAAATTGCAACTTTGCATACTTAAAATAAAAATCATGCCATCAATATCATCAAAAGGAAAAGCAATGCCGGAATCACCAATCCGAAAATTGGTTCCTTATTCTGAAATAGCAAAAAAGAAAGGTGTAAAAGTCTACCATTTAAACATTGGTCAACCCGACATTAAAACACCGGAAGTAGCCATGAATGCTATCAAAAATCTGGATTTTAAAGTATTGGAGTACAGCCATTCTGCAGGATTTGAAAGCTACAGAAAAAAGTTATCGGCTTATTATACCAACCACAGTTTGCCTATTGCAACCGAAGACATCATCATCACTACCGGTGGTTCTGAAGCCTTGTTGTTTGCTATGGGAAGCACGATGGATGCCGGTGATGAAATTATTATCCCCGAACCTTTTTATGCCAACTACAATGGTTTTTCAACTGCTTCGGGTGTAAAAGTGGTGCCGGTAATTTCAACCATTGAAGAAGGTTTTGCCTTACCTCCTATTGCTGACTTCGAAAAATTAATTACACCAAAAACTAAAGCAATCCTAATTTGTAATCCGGGTAATCCAACGGGTTATTTATATACCAAAGAAGAAATCATGCAATTGGCCGAATTGGTTAAAAAACACGATTTGTTTTTAATTGCTGACGAAGTATACAGAGAGTTTACCTATGATGGTGATGAACATTATTCAGTTATGAACATTCCCGGTTTAGAGCAACATGCCGTTATGATTGATTCCGTTTCAAAACGATACAGCATGTGTGGAGCACGTATTGGTTGCATTGTTTCCAAAAACAAAGAGCTGATGAGCACAGCCATGAAGTTTGCTCAAGCCCGATTGAGCCCGCCAACCTTTGCTCAAATTGCTAGCGAAGCCGCATTAGATACCCCACAAAGTTATTTTGACGAAGTAATTTCAGAATACAAAGAGCGTAGAGACACCCTAATCACAGAATTAAACCAAATTGATGGCGTGATGGTAGCCAAGCCAAAAGGAGCCTTTTATTGCATCGCTAAATTACCCGTAAAAAACGCCGATGATTTTGCACAATGGTTATTAGAAAGCTATGATTTTAATGGCGAAACAGTAATGGTTGCCCCTGCCGCCGGATTCTATTCCACACCCGATGTAGGTTTGGATGAAGTGAGAATTGCTTACGTACTAAAGAAAGAAGATTTAATTAAATCGGTACGCATTTTAAAAGAAGCATTGAAAGTTTATCCGAATTAAATAAAGAACTTTTATAAATAAAAACTACTGAGAAATGAACATGCCCCAAAAAGTTAGACACTTTTTGGGGCATGTTCATTAAGCGTGGATTTTCTATTCTTACTTTTCAAAATCTTTCAACGTTTGAATGATGATGGAGACACAATCTAATAATTGTTCTTCGGTCATGACTAAAGGCGGTGCAAAACGAATTATATTGCCATGTGTTGGTTTGGCCAACAAGCCATTTTCTGCTAATTTCATACAAATATCCCAAGCGGTTGAACTGTCTTCAGAATCATTGATAACAATCGCATTTAATAAACCTTTTCCTCTTACCAAAGAAACAATTGAACTTGATTGTATGTAGTCATTTAATTTCGCTCTAAAAAGTTTACCCAACCTTCTGGCATTTTGAGCTAATTTTTCATCAGCAACCACTTCTAAAGCTGCCGTTGCAACAGCCGCCGCAAGTGGATTTCCACCAAAAGTGGACCCATGTTGTCCTGGTTTTATGACATTCATAATTGCATCATTGGCTAAAACAGCCGAAACGGGATATACACCACCAGAAACTGCTTTTCCTAAAATTAGAATATCTGGAGTAGCATATGTGTCTTGTCTTTCACATTGAGCTTCGCAACTACAATCACCACAAACCGCCAATAAGGAACCTGTTCTCGCTATTCCGGTTTGAATTTCATCGGCGATAAACAATACATTGTGTTGGTTACACAACTCTTTTATTTGCATCAAATAATCGTTTGAAGGAACATAAACACCGGCTTCACCTTGAATTGGTTCTACCAATATTCCGGCGATATTTTTAGAAGATTCTAAAAGAGTTTTAAAAGCTGCTACGTCATCGTAAGCGATTTTAACAAATCCTGCTGTGTAAGGTCCAAAATTCTTTCGGGCATTTTCATCATTTGAAAATGAAATAATTGTGGTTGTTCTACCGTGAAAATTATTTTCACAAACCACAATAATGGCTTCATGTTCCGGAATTCCTTTCTTTTCATAAGCCCATTTTCTACAGATTTTGATGGCTGTTTCTACAGCTTCAGCTCCTGTGTTCATGGGTAACACTTTATCGAATCCGAATAATTCGGTTATAAATTGCTCATATTTTCCTAACTTATCATTATAAAATGCTCTCGAAGTAAGTGTTAAGGTTTGGGCTTGATTTACCAATGCATTTATAATTTTTGGATGACAATGCCCCTGATTTACGGCAGAATATGCCGACAGAAAGTCATAATACTTTTTCCCTTCAACATCCCAAACAAAAACACCTTCGCCTCTATTTAAAACAACGGGTAACGGATGATAATTGTGAGCACCATATTGGTTTTCAAGTGAAATTAACTCGTTTGAACTGATTTTTTCTACTACTGACATACTATAGAATTTTGAATACAAATTTTATCAATTCCTTCTTTTTGGAGAGAAATCATCCTTTTATTGTGCAAAAATAACGAAATATCTTTGAAAACGTTTGCGTATGAAGTTAAAATAAAAATGACAAACATCAGTTCAAAACGCAATAAAACAACTTAAATTTGATAAAAATTTGAAGGTATGTCCGATTCCAGAAATTACTCCATCAAACAACTCTCTAAAATTCAATTAAAAGTTGCCCGTCAAAGCAGAACCATACTTTTCCTTCTTTCTGCATTGGTTGCCATTATTTTAACATTCACATTACGCGATGGTGATTTTACTAAAACGCAAGACTATGTTTTGTTTTTATTGTTTTTTGCTATCGGATTATGGATTACTGAAGCCATTCCTCCGTTTGCAGTTGGAATCTTGATTGTTGGTTTTCTTGTTTTTACCATGGGGCAAGAAAGCACCATGGATGCTAAACGCTATGTTCAAACATGGTCAGACGGTGTGATTTGGCTTTTTCTCGGCGGATTTTTTCTGGCTGAGGGAATGAAGAAGACAAAATTAGACACCTTACTTTTAAAAATAGCCGCTCCAAAATTTGGTTCTAAAGCAAAATTTATTGTTTTAGGTTTAATGCTAACAACGGCTACCATTTCAATGTTGATGAGTAACACTGCCACAACAGCCATGATGATTGCAACTGTGACTCCCCTATTTTTAGAGTTTGGGAAAACTTCAAAAATAACTAAGGTTTTGCTTCTCGGAATTCCATCTGCAGCAGCAATTGGAGGTATGGGAACCATTATCGGATCCGCTCCAAACGCAATAGCAGTGGGTGCTTTAGAAGGGATTGGAATCAAAATAACTTTTATTGAATGGATGATCGTTGGAATTCCTGTTGCGTTTCTCTTGGTTTTTATGTTTTGGAGAGTTTTAATTTCAAAATATGAAATTGGAAATGAAACGTTATCTCTGGATTTTTTGCAAATAAATACAGAAGAACCAAATAAAGAATTTGAAGAAGAAGATAAAATCAGAAAGCGAATTGTTTTAGTAGTTTTAGCAACAACATTAGTATTATGGTTGACATCACAATGGACAAAAATTCCGGTTGCGGCAGTTTCAGGTATTCCTATTGTAGCCTTAACTATGTTAGGAATTATCGATGCTGATGATGTGCGATCATTACCTTGGGACACTTTAATGCTGGTTGCAGGAGGTTTGGCTCTTGGTTTAGCCATTCAAGAACAAGGTTTGGCCGACTTTTTCATTTCAAAAATTAGTTCCGTTGAATTGAATTTTTATATCTTATTATTGCTCTTTGCTTTGACAACGGTTATCTTGTCAAATTTTATGAGTAATACGGCTGCAACTACAATTTTGATCCCGGTTGCCATCTCTTTGATGAGTATTACAGAAGGGTTTAATCCTATTGTACTTCCTTTTGTTATTGGTTTGAGTGCGTCTTGTGCATTGCTTTTACCGGTTTCTACTCCACCAAACGCTATTGCTTACAGCACCGGAATGATTGAACAAAAAGAATTCAGAATTGGCGGTATTCTCATAGGCATCGCCGGCCCGATAGTAATTATTCTATGGACACTTTTAACCACAACATTCTTTTAATACTACAAATTTATCTGAGAATGCTTTTTATTGTTTTTAAGATAAAATTAATGGTATAAAACTATAATAATCTTGAGCAATACTTTATTTTTGCCACATGGCAAGAAAAAAAACTGACAAGATTATTTTTGAAAACGTTACCGTTTTAGATGCCGGAGCTAAAGGTGTTTCTGTTGCAAAAGCAGATGATGGAAAAATAATTTTCATTCCGAATGTCGTTCCCGGTGATGTAGTAGATGTGCAAACTTTTAAAAAGCGAAAAGCATATTATGAAGGAAAAGCCATTCGTTTTCATAACCTTTCCTCGCATCGGGTGGAACCTGTTTGCGAACATTTTGGAGTTTGTGGCGGTTGCAAATGGCAAAACATGAAATACAGCCAGCAATTGTTTTATAAAAACAATGAAGTTTTTAACAATCTTAAACGTATTGGCAAAATTGAACTTCCTGATTTTGAATCCATTTTAGGTTCTGATAAACAATTTTTCTATAGAAATAAAATGGAATTTTCGTTTTCTGACAGTCGTTGGTTAACCGAATCAGAAATTCAAAATGACGATGCTATCTCCAATCGAAACGCATTGGGCTTTCATATTCCTAAAATGTGGGATAAAATTTTAGACATCACAAAATGTCATCTCCAAGAAGATCCATCCAATTCGATTAGAAATGAAATTAAGGAGTTTGCTACCAAGCATGAAATTCCGTTTTTCAATGCAAGAAATCATGATGGTTTGTTGCGAACGTTGATGATTCGAACGGCTTCAACAGGAGAGTTGATGGTTTTACTTCAATTTTATAAGGAAGATAAAACAAAACGAGAGTTGCTTTTGAATTTTATAGCTGAACGTTTTCCGCAAATTACTTCTTTATTGTATGTAATTAATGGCAAAGCTAATGACACTTTATATGATCAAAATATCAAGTTGTTCAAAGGCCGCGACTATATATTGGAATCAATGGAAGGCTTGCAGTTTTCGATTAATGCAAAATCATTTTATCAGACCAATTCAGAACAAGCTTACAAATTATATAAAATCACGAGAGATTTTGCCGGATTAACCGGAAGTGAACTGGTGTATGATTTATATACCGGAACCGGAACAATTGCCCAGTTTGTCTCTAAAAAAGCAAAAAAAGTAATTGGTGTTGAAGCCGTTCCTGAAGCAATTATCGATGCCAAAGAAAATGCAAAACGCAACAATATTACCAATTGCGAGTTTTTTGTTGGTGATATGAAAGAAGTTTTTAATGCTGAATTTATTGCCACTCATGGCAAACCCGATGTAATCATCACCGATCCGCCACGAGATGGAATGCACGCTGCTGTTGTTGAACAAATTATGAAAATTGCTCCTGAAAAGATAGTTTATGTAAGTTGTAATTCTGCCACACAAGCCCGAGATTTAGCCTTGATGGATTCTTTATATAAAGTGACACGTGTTCGTCCGGTTGATATGTTTCCACAAACGCATCATGTTGAAAATGTTGTACTTTTAGAAAAAAAATAAATGAATTATTCTTTTAAACTGTTTTTAATTGTAGGTCTTACAACGCTTTTTTCAGCTTGTGAAAAAGATGATATTTGTGCCCCGGGAACTCCTACTACTCCTCGATTAATCATTGAATTTTACAACAATGAAAATCCGGCTATTTTGAGAAATGTAACAGATTTGCGAGTTAAAAATCCGAGTCAAGATAATTTTATGAGTTTTACGAATACCAGTAAAATTGAGATTCCGTTAAAAACATTTGAAGATGTAACGATTTTAGAATTTACTTTAAATGCAAATGCAACAGATGTTAGCAACAATACTGACTTAGTTGAAATTAATTATACAAGACAAGCCATTTATGTTTCGCGAGCCTGTGGTTTTAAAACCCATTTTGAATTAAATCCGCTAATAGGATTTAAAATTGAAGATGTATCAGACACCAATCTTTGGATTAAGAACAAAAACATACTAAAAACCAATATCGATTCCGAAAATGAAGTTCATATCAAATTATTTTTTTAGTATACTTTTACTTTTTATATCGGTAACCCTTTTTGCTCAAGAGACAAAAATTGATTCCCTTCCGGTGAAAAGTGATCGATACGGTCTTCGTGTTGGTGCTGATGTATATCGACTAACGAGAGCTTTTTATGATGATAATTATAAAGGACTGGAACTGGTTGGTGATTTCAGATTTTCAAAAAAAATATATTTAGCTGCCGAGCTCGGAAATGAAAATTACACCAAACAAGATGATCGTTTAAATTTTACCACAAAAGGCAGCTATTTAAAAGCCGGTGCTGATTATAACGTTTATGAAAACTGGCTAGACATGGAAAATTTGATTTATATCGGTTTTCGTGTGGGTGTTAGTACTTTCAGTCAAACTTTAAATTCGTATACAGTTTACACGCCACATCCCTATTTTGGCGAATCGCCAACAGTTCAATCAGGTGAGGAATTTAAAGGTTTAAATGCTCAATGGGGTGAATTTGTAATGGGAATTAAAGCAGAATTATTTTCAAATCTATATGCCGGTTTTAGTGTTCGATTTAATCGATTGTTTAACAATACCAAACCCTCGGGTTTTGATAATTTATACATTCCGGGATTCAATAGAACCTATGATGGTAATTTTGGTGTAGGCTTTAACTACACAATTTCTTATTTCATTCCTATTTATAAAGTAAAAAAGGTAGCTGAAAAAGAATCTAAATAATTACTTTAATTCTTTTACTCCTTTTATAAACAACCACTTCATATACAATTTCACTCCTTCATTTGTTTTAATGGCTTGAAATTTAGGTGCTAAAAGTAATGTTAGCATAAAAGCTCCGATAGAAACCCAAATAGTTTCCATTCCTGTTATATATCCAATTAAAATTCTAAAAGGAATAAAAAAAACTATGAAGGCCAATAATTGGTAAAAAAAAGCTTTTGTATGTAAGTTCATCAGGTAAAATTTAATTCAAAAATACAAATTTAATTAGGATTACTTAAAATCTATTTTGAAATTGCTTTTAAGATTAAAACTTTATTTTACATTTACGATTAAATATTTTTTTTGATTTTAAATGCCTTACAAATGCTTTATATAAGTTTAAATAGCCAATCCTCCAAAGTTACTTTTCAAAAAGCGGTAACCTTAGGATTAGCTCCTGACAAGGGATTGTATTTTCCTGAAGAAATTCCAACTTTACCAACAGATTTCTTTAATTCGATTGAAAATTTTTCAAATACTGAAATTGCTTTTACTGTAATCAAACCTTATATCAATAACGAAATTCCTGATGATGAATTAAAAAAAATTGTTACCGATACGCTTTGCTTTGATTTTCCTTTAGTTGAAGTTGGAAAAAACTGTTATTCGCTTGAATTATTTCATGGTCCAACCATGGCATTCAAAGATGTTGGTGCTCGTTTTATGGCTCGATGTTTGGCTTATTTTAATAAAATAGAAAGTAATTCAAAAAACACTATTTTGGTTGCAACTTCCGGAGATACTGGCGGAGCTGTGGCAAGTGGTTTTCTTGATGTTTCAGGTGTTGATGTGGTTATTCTTTATCCTACGGGAAAAGTAAGTAAGGTTCAGGAAAAACAACTCACCACTTTAGGAAAAAATATTACCGCATTAGAGGTTGATGGCGTTTTTGACGATTGTCAAGATATGGTTAAAAAAGCATTTTTAGATGACGATTTTAAACATCTCAACCTAACTTCGGCAAACTCAATTAATATTGCACGATGGCTACCTCAAATGTTTTATTATTTTTTTGCCTACAAAGCTTTAAAAAATAAAAGCGAGAAATTATACTTTTCTGTCCCGAGTGGCAACTTCGGAAATATTTGTTCGGGTATGCTTGCCAAAAAAATGGGGCTACCTATTGACGGATTTATTGCCGCTACAAATAGCAACGACACAGTTCCGAGATATATGATTGACGCAAATTATAATCCTAAGGCTTCAATCGCTACAATATCTAACGCAATGGATGTTGGGAATCCAAGTAATTTTGTTAGAATTATAAAGATTTATCAAAATAATTTTTCTGAATTACAATCCGATTTACAAGCGATAAGTTTTTCTGATACCGAAACAAAAGAAGCAATGAAATTCATCTATAAACAACATAATTACATTACAGAACCACATGGTGCAATAGGATATTTAGGCATTCAAAATAAATTAAAACAAAATGACAATTCCATTGGTGTTTTTTTAGAAACTGCCCATCCCATTAAGTTTTTGGAAACGGTTAAACCAACATTAAATTGTAGTTTAGAAATTCCTGAAGCCATCAAAAAAATACTTGCTAAAGAAAAAAAGAGTATCAAAATTGAAAGTTACAAACAATTGAAATCGTATTTATTATCTAATTAGCTTTAAGTTTTAATAAAACTTACTGAAAACAAACTTATGCAGGAATTTTTTTTATATTTGAGTGATGAGAAGAAAGCCTAATATAATAACTTTTTTATTTATACTTATATCCCTTTTCTTAGCTATTTTATGGCATAAGGCATTATTATATAATACACCAGATGTAAATAAAGAGTTTGTTATTTATCATTTTCTAAAAGACATACTATTTATCTTTTTTACTGGTTTTTTACTTCGTTTTGTCATTGTGAGTAATGACGTTAAAAACGAAAAAATCATGAAGCAGCTTCAAAAAAATAATCAAGAGATAAGTGATTCTATTGAACGCTATAATATTGTAGCCAAAGCAACAAGTGACACCATTTGGGATTGGAAAATACAAGAAGATGAATTTGTATGGAATAAAGGTATTCAAGGTGTTTACGGGTACAAAAGTGAAGAAGTTGGAACAACTTCAAATTGGTGGTTTGACCGAATTCACCCGGAAGACAGTTTGAAAATGTCTGTTAAACTTTATTCTTTTTTAGAACAAAAAACAGAACGATGGCAAGATGAATACCGATTTAGATGTGCGGATGGAACTTATAGATATGTTTTTGACAGGGGATTTTTAGTAAAAGATGAAACAGGCAAAGCTATTAGAATGATTGGAGCCATTCAGGATATCACTAAACAAAAAGAAGAAGAACAACGCTTGAAGCTCCTTGAAACAGTAATTACACAAACCAAAGATGCTGTTGTAATTACTGACACGGATATCACTGATAATGAATTGCCAAAAATCATTTTCGTGAACCCGGCATTTACCAAAATGACTGGTTATAAATCTAAAGAAGTTATTGGAAAATCACCTTCCATGTTTATTGGACCAAAATCAGATTTAAAAGAATTAGATAGGTTATTACAATCGTTAAAATCTGTAAATGAATGTTTTGTTGAAACAATAAGTTACAAAAAAAGCAAGGAAGAATATTGGATTAACTTTTCTATGATTCCAATTTATAACAAAGATGGAGAACACACTCATTGGATTTCAATTCAAAGAGACATAACTGAAGAAAAAAAACAAGAAAAAGAAAAAGAACAATTAATTAGAGAATTAACTCAAAACAATAAAGATTTAAAACAATTCTCTTATATTACATCACATAATTTCAGAGCACCACTTTCTAATTTAACCGGATTATTGAATTTATTGGAAGATATCCCAATTGAGAACGAAGAATTAAAAGAAATTTTAAACGGATTCAATAAATCAACAAAACTTTTAAACGACACCATAGAAGATTTAGTAAAAGTTGTAATCATTAAAGATAATCCTTCAATTCAAAAAGAAGAGGTAATAGTAAATGAGGTTTTTGAAAATGTTTTTTTTCAATTAAACAATCAAATCAATCTTCATAAACCTACTTTAAAAATTGAAATTGATAAAAGTGTCGTTTTACAAATTAACAAAGCTTATTTGGAAAGTATCATTCTCAATTTAGTGTCTAATGCTATTAAATATCGTTCGACAGAACGAAAATTAAAAATTTCAGTGAGAGTTTTTGAAATAGACTCCAAAGTCCATTTAGAAATCGCCGATAACGGAATTGGAATTGATCTTGTCAAAAATGAAGATAAGATATTTGGACTTTACCAACGATTTCATAATTATCCGGACAGCAAAGGACTTGGATTATATTTAGTAAAATCTCAAGTAGAAGCTATGGGAGGAACTATCTCTGTGAATAGTGCAGTTAATGAAGGAACTACATTTAATATAATTTTTTAAAATCTAAAACCATGCTAGAAACAGTTTTATGTGTAGATGATGACCCAATAACACTGATGCTATGTAAAAAGGTTATTGTAAAAGCTAATTTTGGCAAAGAGATAATTTTTGCTCAAAATGGTCAAGAAGCTTTAGATTTATTTGAAAAATTAAAAGAGGATAATCTAAAGGGTACTACTCAAGTGCCACAATTGGTTTTTTTGGACCTCAACATGCCTGTAATGAATGGTTGGGATTTTATTGAAAAATTTTCTCTTGATTCTAATTCAGCTTTCAAAAATACTAAGATTATAATTTTATCATCAACTATAGACCCGGCCGATTTTAATCGTGCTAAACAATATAACATTGTTTCTCACTTTCTATCAAAACCAATTACAGTAGAAATGCTTGAAAAATTAAAAGAAACATATTCATAAAAAAAAGCTTCGCAAATGCGAAGCTTTTTTTATTTTAAAAATCTATACCTACTATAACTTAGCTACGTGCTTTGTTAATTTTGATTTTAAGTTTGAAGCTTTATTATCGTGAATGATATTTTTCTTAGCCAATTTATCAATCATGGAGATAACAGCTGTTAATTTTGCAGTTGCCTCAGATTTATCACTAGACATTCTCAAAGCTTTGATTGCGTTACGAGTTGTTTTGTGTTGGTATCTGTTTAATACTCTTTTCTTTTCGTTGCTTCTTATTCTTTTTAAAGCTGACTTATGATTTGCCATTTTTTTAATTTTAGATGTAATAATTTATAAATACTAGTTAAAAAAGAAAAACCTCCCACAACTGCTTTAACAATCACTTTGGTTTTAACTAATAAAATAAAAATCGAGACACCAATTTTTATTTTATAAAACTAATTTACAACTAATTTGTAGTCCGTAGGGGAATCGAACCCCTGTTACCAGGATGAAAACCTGGCGTCCTAACCCCTAGACGAACGGACCCTTGATTCCTCTAGTTTAAGCTTTTCAATCTGTACTTTGAACTTGTAGCCCGTGGGGGAATCGAACCCCCCTTACCAGGATGAAAACCTGGCGTCCTAACCGATAGACGAACGGGCCAACTGCTAATTGCGAGTGCAAAAATACAACTATTTTTTATACTCGCAATAGTTACAAAATATTTTTTTACTTTTTTTTAATATGCTTTAGCAAATAACACTCTTCCAACTGAAGGTCTTCCACTAAACATACAGCTTCCCGCCTCTTCCTTTCTGTCCAAAGGAATACAACGAATTGTTGCTTTTGTTAGTTCTTTGATTTTTTCTTCCGTTTCTGATGTGCCATCCCAATGAGCGGAAAAAAAGCCTCCCTTAGTGTCTAGCAAAGACTTAAACTCCTCAAAACTATTTACTTCAGTGATGTGACTGTTTCTATATTCGAAAGCCCTATCAAACAAACTCTTTTGAATTGTTTCTAATAAATTTTCTATATATTTTTCAATACCATCACTTGAAACTACTTCTTTTGTCAATGTATCTCTTCGTGCTACCTCAAAAGTTCCATTTTCTAAATCTTTTGGTCCAACAGCAATTCGGATTGGTACTCCTTTTAATTCGTATTCATTGAACTTATATCCGGGCTTGTGTGTTGTTCTGTTATCAAATTTTACTGAAATTTTTAATTTTCGTAATGCTGCAACCAATTTTTCTACCTCAACTGTAATTGCTTCCAACTGTTCATCAGATTTATAAATAGGCACTACAACCACTTGAATTGGAGCCAAATTTGGCGGCAATACTAATCCATTATCATCGGAATGAGTCATTACTAAGGCTCCCATTAATCGTGTTGAAACGCCCCAAGATGTTCCCCAAACATAATCTAAAGTACCTTCAGAACTTGCAAATTTAACATCAAATGCTTTTGCGAAATTCTGACCTAAAAAGTGTGAAGTTCCGGCTTGTAATGCTTTTCCATCTTGCATTAGTGCCTCAATACAGTAAGTTTCAACAGCACCTGCGAAACGTTCTGATTCTGTTTTAACTCCCTTAACAACAGGCATTGCCATAAAGTTTTCCGCAAATTCAGCATAAACATTCATCATTTTTACTGATTCTTCAATGGCTTCTGCTTTTGTTGCATGTGCAGTATGCCCTTCTTGCCATAAAAACTCTGCTGTTCTTAAAAACAATCGGGTTCTCATTTCCCATCGAACAACGTTTGCCCATTGGTTGATTAGTAATGGTAAATCTCTGTAGGATTGAATCCAATTTTTATAAGTACTCCATATAATGGCTTCACTGGTTGGCCTTACGATTAATTCTTCTTCAAGTTTAGCATTGGGATCAACCATTAATTTTCCTTTATTATCCGGATCATTTTTTAATCTGTAATGAGTCACAATTGCACATTCTTTTGCGAATCCTTCTGCATTCTTCTCCTCAGCTTCAAACATACTTTTTGGAACAAACAAAGGAAAGTAGGCATTTGAATGTCCGGTTTCTTTGAACATCCTATCTAATTCAGCTTGCATTTTTTCCCATATTGCATAACCATACGGCTTAATAACCATACATCCTCTAACTCCTGAGTTCTCTGCTAAATCAGCTTTAACTACTAGTTCATTGTACCATTTTGAATAATCCTCGTTTCTCTGGGTAAGATTTTTGCTCATTTTGTGTGATTTGGCATAACTATTGTTGAATATTTTAACATAAATATTCAGCAAAACTAACTAATTTTGTTTTGAACAACAATAAAAATTTCGTGCTATGAAAAGTATTATGTTACACCCCAGATTTCTTGTAGGGTTTTCTTCATTGGGAATCTTAAGTTTACTACTAAGTTCATGTGGTTCCTATCAAAACAGTTCCTACTATGAAAATGATGGTATATATAGTTCTAGTAGAAATGACAATAGAACTGTTAATCGAAATTCAACTAATGGAAGCATCTACAGTGATTATTTCAAATCAAAGCAATTACAATTACAAGATGAGGTATTTGTAGACGTAGATTCTTATACAACTGTTGGTGATTCAACAGTAACTGTTGAGAGTTATTCGAATAATGCGGCTTGGGGTTCAAATCCATCAACTGTAACCATAAATTATTACGACACCGGATGGGGTTGGAATTCATGGTATGGTCCAGGTTGGGGATGGGGCTGGAATGCAGGATGGGGAATGGGTCTTGGATGGGGATGGAACTCATGGTATGGCCCAGGATGGGGATGGAATGCAGGTTGGGGATGGGGTCTCGGTTGGGGATGGAATTCATGGTATGGTCCAGGATGGGGCTGGAACTCATGGGGTCACCCAGGTTATGTTGGCTATTATGGCAATAACTATGCTTACAATCGAAGTAGAAGAGGCTCAAGTGCCTATTATAGTGGCAACAATAGAGGTGTTTCAGCCAATAGAAATGCGAGTACCTACGGAAGAAGAACAGTTGGAGCTAGTGACCGCTCAACAACAGTTCCTAGAAGTAGTACATTCTCTAATCGAGTTAATCAAAACAGAAATGATAGAGGTTCCTATACTCCATCTAGAAATAGAACTGATATGAATACTCCCAGAACTACTACTCAACCAAGAACAAACAATACAAGTCAACCAAGATATAGCCCAAGCCCTGCAAGCTCAGGAGGTCGCGGCGGGTCATTTGGTGGTGGATCTGGCGGCGGCGGTAGATCTGGCGGTGGTGGCGGAAGAGGTGGAAGAGGTTAATAACTTAGAAAAAAAATAAATGAAAAAGATATTTTACTTAGCATTTTTTGGAATTGTAAGTCTTTCCGTTAATGCACAAGAAATCCAGGATGCAATTAGGTATTCGCAACAAAATTTAACCGGGACGGCTCGTTTTAGAGCAATGGGAGGAGCTTTTGGTGCATTAGGGGGTGATTTGTCAGCCATAACAATAAACCCTGCCAGTTCTGCTGTTTTTACTTATAATCAAATTGGTGTTACTTTAAGTAATTTTAATATAAAAAATAAATCAAACTATTTTGGATCATCTGCAACAGAGCGAGAAAACACGTTTGATATTAACCAATTAGGTGCCGTTTTTGTTTTCGAGGACTTCAACTCAAATCAAAACTGGAAAAAAATTAGCGTCGGTTTAAATTATGACAACACCAATAGTTTCAATAATGCCCTGTTTTCAGCAGGTGTAAATCCAACTAATTCTGTTGATCAATACTTTTTAAGTTATGCCAATGGCATTCCATTAAATGCGATAACCAATAATCCGTACAGTTTTTTAAATTTTGCTGAACAACAAGCCTACATGGGATTTGAAGGTTATATTTTTGACCCATTAACTAATGATCCTTCAAATAATCAATATGTTTCAAACGTTCCAGCAGGTGGCAACTATTATCAAGAAAATTTTGTTACATCAAGAGGTATTAATGGAAAACTGAGCTTTAATGCTGCTGCTCAATACAAAGACAATGTTTATGTTGGTCTTAATTTAAACGCTCATTTTATTGATTATACTCAGAATTCACGATTCTTTGAATCCAACACAAATGATAGTCAAAATGGTGTGCAACGTCTTCGGTTTGAAAATAGTTTGTATACCTATGGTAATGGATTCTCATTCCAATTAGGTACAATTGTGAAAGTTACTGATGAACTTAGAGCAGGTTTTACTTTTGAATCACCAACTTGGTTTTATCTGAACGACGAAACTTCGCAGTTTCTTGTAGCTGAAAATAGAACAGACGGTCAAAGTTTTACTGATGTTGTTGACCCTCAAATAATTAATATATTTCCGGCTTATCGATTACAAACTCCCGGAAAAATTACAGGTAGTTTGGCTTATGTTTTCTTAAAAAGAGGAATCATTAGTTTTGATTATAGCCTAAAAGATTACAGCAATATGAAATTTAGACCTACTGATGATTTATATTTTAGCGATTTAAACCGAGAAATGGCTTCAATTTTAACTATGAGTAATGAATTTAGAGTTGGTGCAGAATATAAAATCAAGCAATTGAGTTTAAGAGGAGGATATCGTTTTGAAGAAAGTCCTTTTAAAAATTCTGAAACATTAGGTAATCTCAGTAGCTTTTCAACAGGACTTGGTTATAACTTCGGAACCATAAAAGCTGATTTAGCTTACGCAAATACAAAACAAAATAGAATGCAAGGTTTTTTTAGTCAAGGATTAACTGATGCTGCAGCTATTAATTCTGTTAACAATACAATTACATTGTCGTTATTATTTGAATTGTAATAAAATCATTAAAAAAAATCTAAAACCACCCTCAAGCGGTGGTTTTTTACTTATTGTAAAAATAAATGAATTTAAATAAGTAATTTTGCACCCGCAATTAACAAGGGTATTTATAAAATGAGAACAAAATCTACTAAGAAAAATAAAATAAATGTCATCACTTTAGGATGTTCAAAAAATGTTTACGACAGTGAAGTTTTGATGGGACAACTTAAAGCAAGTGGAAAAGATGTTGTTCATGAACAAGAGGGAAATATCATTGTTATCAACACTTGTGGTTTTATTGATAATGCCAAAGAAGAATCTGTCAATACCATTTTAGAGTATGTTGATAAAAAAGAACAAGGAATTGTTGATAAAGTTTTCGTTACCGGATGTTTATCCGAAAGATACAAACCGGATTTAGAGAAAGAAATTCCGAATGTAGATTCTTATTTTGGAACTTCTGATTTACCACTTTTATTAAAGGCTTTAGGTGCTGATTATAAACATGAATTATTAGGCGAACGATTAACTACAACTCCCAAAAACTATGCTTATTTAAAAATAGCAGAGGGCTGTGATCGTCCGTGTAGTTTTTGTGCGATCCCTTTGATGAGAGGGAAACACGTTTCGCAACCTATTGAAAAATTAGTTAATGAAGCTGAGAAATTAGCTAAAAATGGTGTTAAGGAATTAATTCTAATTGCACAAGATTTAACCTACTATGGTTTGGATTTATACAAAAAAAGAAACCTTGCAGAGCTTCTTGAAAATTTAGCAAAAGTTGAAGGTATTGAATGGATTCGTTTACATTATGCCTTCCCTACAGGTTTTCCTATGGATGTTTTGGAGTTGATGAAACGCGAACCAAAAATTTGTAACTACATTGATATCCCATTACAACATATTTCTGATTCGATTTTAAAATCTATGCGAAGAGGGACAACACAAGAAAAAACAACTTCGCTTTTAAAGGAATTCAGAAAAGCGGTGCCGGGAATTACAATCAGAACCACGTTAATAGTTGGTTATCCCGGAGAAACTGAAGAAGATTTCCAAATTTTGAAAGATTGGGTGCAAGAAATGCGATTTGAACGTTTAGGCTGTTTTGCTTATTCACACGAAGAAAACACGCATGCCTATTTGTTGGAAGATAATGTACCGGCAGAAGTAAAACAACAACGTGCCGCTGAGATAATGGAAATTCAATCACAAATTTCTTGGGATTTAAATCAAGAAAAAATTGGAAAAACATTCAAATGCATCATTGACAGAAAAGAAGGCATACACTTTGTTGGTAGAACAGAATTTGACAGCCCTGATGTTGATAATGAAGTGCTGATTGACGCTTCAAAATTTTATGTAAAAGTGGGTGATTTTACAACAGTAAAAATAATTGATGCTACTGAGTTTGATTTATATGGTGAACCTAATAATAAATTAATATGAAACAACTTATTTTAACACTATTTCTAATTGGTTATATTTTTCCTGTTATTGCTCAGATGAATAGAGGAACAAACGGTAGTGGGGGCTTAAATGATATGTCCAGATATAGTAAAAGAGATACTCAAAATGAAAAAAAAGATCCAGTAGTAGAAACAATGAAATACTTAAAAGAAGAACTTTCCCTTGATAATTTTCAAGAAGCTGCCATTAAAAGCTATCTTTTAGAAAATATTTTGGAAAGTGAAAAAGTGATTGCTACTTCATTAAATCAGGAAGAAAAAAAGTTGAAGTTTGAAGAACTCAAAAATAAGTTTGATTTAAACACCAAAAGCATTTTAAACCCCGATCAAATTGAAATATATAATATAATATCTCAATACAGTAAGAAAAATGAAAAAGCGAAAATGAAAAAGAAGAAAAAAAATAACTAAACTACTATAGGCTTTAACTCCATAGATTTGATTGGCAGACTAAAAGCTGATTACTTTTTAATGATGAAGTTTCCATAATAATTATTGTCATTTAGATTTCTATGGTACTTTAAATGTTCATTCCCTATTTCATCTGTAATATTTCCTTTGCTCCAACATCCTAAACCAATCTCCCAAAAATGACGACCCAAATATCTTTTTTTCAATTTTAAAATTTTAATTTGTATTTTCCTTGACGAAAGTTCTTTCATCAACATTACTATTGAACTAATATCTTGTGAAGTTTGATACTCGATATGCATATGAATATTGTATTTTGAAACAACTCCTTTCAAAATTTGAATATCTTCCGCTTCACAAATCTGTATTAGAAAGTCCTGCACCTAAATTTTTATATCACCTTACAAAACAGCATAACGATACTTAGTAACACATACTATATGAATCGTGAGACGTGAAACTGAATGACCATTTGTTCTTTGAAAATTCATCAAACATATGTAACAATTTGTAAACTGAACGCAAAATAAACAAAAGTGCATATTTTTAACTATTTTTAAGACCAATAAAAATTAAAATAATTTCTGGTCTGTATAAAAAATATAAAAATAATTTGGGTTTTATATTTTTGGATTTTATAGTGGAATATTTCCATGTTTACGTTTAGGTAATTCTATTTCTTTATTTTCTAACATACTAAAAGCTTTTATCAATTTTCTTCTCGTTTCATTTGGAAGGATTACCTCATCAATAAAACCTCTTTGAGCTGCTAAAAACGGTGTTGCAAATTTTTCGGCATACTCAGTTTCTTTTTCAATCAATTTTGCCACTGGGTCTTGTGCTTCAGCTATTTCTTTTTTGAATATAATCTCGCTGGCTCCTTTGGCTCCCATAACAGCAATTTCTGCAGTTGGCCAAGCAAAATTCATATCGGCACCAATGTGTTTTGAATTCATTACATCATAAGCACCACCATAGGCTTTTCTGGTAATAACAGTTACTCTTGGCACCGTTGCTTCGCTTAAAGCATATAACAATTTAGCACCGTGAACTATGATTCCGTTCCACTCTTGGTCTGTTCCGGGTAAAAAACCTGGAACATCAACCAAAACGAGCAAAGGAATATTAAAACAATCGCAAAAACGTGTAAATCGAGCGGCTTTTATTGAACTCTTAACATCCAAAACACCTGCTAAATAAAGCGGTTGATTGGCTACAATTCCGATACTTCTTCCTCCTAAACGGGCAAATCCTACTAAAATATTTTCTGCATAATTTTTATGTATTTCAAAAAAAGAGTCCTCATCAATAATTCCTTGAATCACTTCATGCATATCATACGGTTTGTTTGGATTATCCGGAATAACGGTCATGAGTTGCTCTCGAATTTCATCATTTAAAACATAAGGAATTTTAGGAGCTTTTTCCTTATTACTTTGAGGCAAATAACTCAGTAGTTTTTTGACATCTTCCAAACATGCCACATCATTTTCCGACGTTGTGTGAGCCACTCCGGATTTACTGGAATGCGTACTTGCTCCTCCTAATTCTTCAGAAGTAACGGTTTCATTAGTTACTGTTTTCACTACATTGGGTCCTGTGACAAACATATAACTTGTGTTTTCTACCATCATCGTAAAATCTGTCATAGCAGGCGAATAAACCGCACCACCGGCACAAGGTCCCATGATGGCAGAAATCTGCGGAATGATTCCACTGGATTTTACATTTCGATAAAAAATATCAGCATAACCGCCAAGCGAACGAACTCCTTCCTGAATTCTCGCACCGCCAGAGTCATTCAATCCAATCATTGGTGCTCCGGTTTTGAGAGCCATGTCCATCACTTTACAAATTTTTTCAGCATGTGTTTCAGATAAAGCTCCACCAAAAACAGTAAAATCTTGTGCAAATACAAAAACCAACCTGCCATTAACCGTTCCGTATCCTGTAATTACACCATCGCCATAGTACTGTTCTTTTTCCATCCCAAAATCAGTAGTTCTATGGGTGACCAAAGCATCGATTTCTTCAAATGAACCTTCATCCATTAAATAATTGACTCTTTCTCTTGCAGTTAATTTTTTCTTGGCGTGTTGCGTTTCAATACGTTTTTTTCCACCACCTAATTTTGCTTCTGCTAATTTATCTTGTACTGCTTTTATCTTATTTTCCATGCTTATTGAATTGGTAATCGAACAATTTTTTGATCTTCAAGGTATTGCTTTAATGCAACCATAGCTGCTATCTCGGCTTCTTCACTTTCATTGGATTTGATTATTTCTGCGTTAAAATATTTTTTCACAAAATGCGTATCAAAATTTCCCGATTGAAAAGCTTCGTGTTCACAAACAAACCTTCCAAACGGCAAGGTGGTTTGCACTCCTTTGACTTTATAATTTTTAATTGCATGAATCATGAGTTGAATAGCCTCACTCCTATTTTTGCCATAGGTAATTAACTTGGCCAACATCGGATCATAATAAATTGGTACATCCATACCTTGTTCAAAACCGTTATCTACACGAATCCCTTCTCCTTCGGGCAATTGGTAAATTTCCAGAGTACCAACACTTGGAAGAAAATCATTCAACGGATCTTCGGCATAAACTCGGAGTTCTAATGCATGTCCGCTATTTTGTAATTCTTCTTGTTTAACCCCTAATTTTTCACCTTGAGCAACTAAAATTTGCATTTCCACCAAATCCAAACCAGTTATTAATTCCGTTACCGGGTGTTCCACTTGCAAACGTGTATTCATTTCAAGAAAATAGAAATTATGGTTTTCATCTAATAAAAATTCAACCGTTCCAGCTCCAAGATAGTCACATGATTTGGCCACTAAAACGGCAGCCTCGCCCATTTTTTTTCGCAATTCCGGTGTTAGAACTGATGAAGGTGCTTCTTCTACCACTTTTTGATGACGACGTTGAATACTACATTCTCTTTCAAATAAATATAAAATAGTTCCGTGAGCATCTGCCATCACTTGAATTTCAATATGTCTCGGTGAAGCAACATATTTTTCTATAAAAACAGAACCGTCACCAAAAGCTGAAGTTGCTTCACTAATTGCTCGATTCATCTGTGATTCAAACTCGGTTTCATTTTCAACTACCCGCATTCCTTTTCCGCCACCACCGGCAGAAGCTTTGATTAAGATTGGAAAACCAATTTGACTGGCAATCTCTTTTGCTTTTGCCACATCAGTTATAGCTTGGTCATATCCGGGAACCATAGGAATATCATAAGCTTTCACTGCTTCTTTGGCCGCTAACTTGCTTCCCATGATGTGAATAGCTTTTGATTTTGGCCCGATAAAAATGATGTTATTTTTCTCTGCTTCTTCCGCAAAAGCAGCATTCTCACTTAAAAATCCGTAACCCGGATGAATAGCATCCGCACCCAACGATTTTGCAACTTCAATGATTTTGTTTCCTAATAAATAGGATTGATTCGAAGGAGATTCACCAATCCAAACTGCTTCATCAGCAAATTTTACATGAGGTGCATCTCGGTCAATTGTAGAAAAAACGGCAACGGTTTTAATACCCATTTTTTTTGCCGTTTTCATTACTCTAATGGCAATTTCGCCCCTATTAGCAACTACTATTTTTGTTATTTTTTTCATTTAATCAGAATTTATCTAGTATTTCAACCCTAAATCTTGTCTTACTACTTAATACTATTATCTTATTACTTTTACTCAAACTCAACCAACAATTGTCCTTTATCAACAGTATCTCCTTTTTTGACAGCTATCGATTTAATGATTCCGTCTCTTGGGGAAGAAAAACTATTTTCCATTTTCATTGCTTCTAAAATCAATAAATTGTCATTTTCTTTCACTTCTTGACCAACTGAAACATTGATTTCTAAAATCAAACCTGGCATTGGAGCTTTAATTTCATTAACAAGTTTGGTGGTTTGTGATGCAAATCCCATGGCAGCAATTAACTGATCTAGTTCATTTTCAATAACAATTTCATATTCATTTTCATTGACTAAAATGGTATATCTTTTTTTCAAAAAATCAGTTTTGACAACACTAGCATGAAATGATTTGTGATTCTTCAACAAATGAAATGAATTGAAAGTTGAAACGCTATCTAAATTTTTGATAGCATCATGAGTTAATTCGAATTCTAAATTTGAATTGACCTTTACCTTGTACTTAGTATTCATAGGAGAAATTTGATAAGTGTAAAATTATGAAAAAGAAAACGTTTTCGTAAAGTAATCCCGCTATAAATTTGGTAATTTAATATAGTTCAGTTTTTAAAAAATTATGACTTTGTTTTATGACAAATATCATCTGAAAACACAAAAAACTTTGGTAAATTAGTACTTGAAAATAATTCTTAACTAATTAAATATTTTAAGACATGATTAGTAAACATCCAATCCTCCAAGAATTTCCGGAACATTTAGAAAAAATTAAAGATTTATATCATCACAATGAAGAATTTCAGGTTCTCTTATCTTCTTATACCAGTTTAGATGAAGAAATATTTGAAATTGAAAAAGGTGAAATTCCTGCCACCGATGATGTGCTTACTCACAAGAGAAAAGATCGCGTTTTTCTTAAAGACGAAATCTATTCTTATCTAACAAAAAATTAAATGAAAAACAGTTGGAAGTTGCTACTTTCAACTGTTTTTTTATAGTTTTAAAAGTAACTTTGAATGTAAATTTCGCAAAGATTTTGAATACCAAAAAAGTTCAAAATCATCAAAATGTGTCTCATAATCAGATTTAATCTGAGAAAATGTTATGGATTGTAAATTAAAAACGGATAATTTTTGAAGCAATTCCACAAACCAAATAGCTTTTTCTTTTTCCAATGAAATTTCAACTGTTTCTATTTTGGAATGAAAAGTCAATTTCATCATTTCCCATGACTGCCCTTTTTTAGATTTGGTATAAAATTCAGTCGATGGCTTACCTCCTATCCAAACGATTTTTGCTGTTGGTTTGGTAGTGAAAAGTTCTTCTTTTTCCAAACAAGAAATGATATAATCCGGAGCAATTTTTGTTTTTGGAATTTTAAAATCAAACCAATCTTGCAACTCATACTCAAAACAAATGCCGTGCATGTAATTAAAGAGTGATTTCTTTAAACCAAAACTGAATTTGTCATGATTGATTCCGGTTTTGTCTGTAAACTGAATATCGTTATTGGCAAAAGTAATGTCATTTTGTTGCGGAATTACGCCAAATTCTTCGGGAAACATTCCAACGGGACTGTGAGCCGTCATCGCAAATTGATGCCAAAAACCGGATTGTAAAATGCCTAATTCAAATAATTGCCGCACCATTTCGAGGCTATCAACCGTTTCTTGAATGGTTTGCGTAGGATAGCCATACATCAAATAAGCATGTACCATAATACCGGATTCGGTAAAATTTCTTGTTACTTGAGCCACTTGTTCCACAGTAACACCTTTTTTGATGAGTTCTAATAATCTATCGGATGCCACTTCCAATCCGCCGGAAACAGCTATACAACCGGAAGCTTTTAATAGCTTACATAAATCAGCTGAAAAACTTTTTTCAAAGCGGATATTTGTCCACCAACTTACCGTTAATTTTCGTCGCAATATTTCCAATGCCACTTCACGCATCAAAGCCGGTGGAGCCGCTTCATCCACAAAATGAAATCCATTTTCGCCGGTTTGAGCAATGAGTTCTTCCATTCTGTCTACCAAAGTTTTGGCAGCGATGGGTTCATATAATTTGATATAATCAAGTGAAATATCGCAGAACGTACATTTTCCCCAATAGCAACCGTGAGCCATTGTGAGTTTATTCCAACGGCCATCGCTCCATAAACTGTGCATTGGATTTGCAATTTCGATGACGGAAATATAGTTATCCAATTGCAAATCGGAATAATCGGGTGTGCCGACTTCCGATTGTTTGTAGTCGTTTTGGGTGGAATTGTTTTTGTAAACGACTTCATTGTTTTCGAGAAGGAAAGTTCTCTTGTATTGGTTGGAAGATGGAAGATGGAGGCTGGAAGCCAAAAGCTCTATCGGCAATTCCCCATCATCCAATGTAATAAAATCGAAAAATTCGAAGACGCGTTTATCTTTTAAATCTCTTAATTCGGTATTGGGAAATCCACCTCCCATTGCCGTTTTTATGTGTGGAAAATTAGTTTTTATAAATTGAGCACATCGAAAAGCACTGTATAAATTCCCCGGAAACGGAACCGAAAAACATACTAATTTAGGTTGAATCTCAGTAACTTTTTTATTTAAAATAGAAAGCGTAATTTCATCAATATACGTTGGTTTTTGATTCAATTGATGGTATAATTCATCGAAAGAATTGGCACTTCGTCCTAACCGTTCGGCATATCGACTGAAGCCGAAATTTTCATCAACACACGCCACGATATAATCGGATAAATCTTCGAGGTATAACGTAGCTAAATGTTTGGCTTTGTCTTGCATTCCCATTGTTCCGAAGGCATATTCCATATCATCCAACTGATCAAAACGAGAGGCTTCAGGTAGAAAATTTCCGGAGCAAATTTGACGAGCTAGAGTTGGATTTTTCCCTTGAAGAAAAGCAATGACAGCATCAATTGTTTGAATGTAATCGTTTTGTAAAGCATAAATCCTTTCACAATTCTCATCAACTTGAAACTTGAAACTTGAAACTTGAAACACTTTTTCTAATCCTCTTTTTGAAAATAGTTCTAAAATCACTTCGATACCCAAATCCATCTGAAACGAGGAAATGTTTTTGGTATTTAAAAAACCTTTCAAATAAGCTGTGGCCGGATACGGCGTATTCAGTTGGGTGAAAGGTGGCGTGATGAGTAGGAGGTTTTTCAAAAAAAATGTTTTTACAAAAGTAAGTTGAAAATTTTAATTTATCATTTCCTAACCATTTGTTAAACAACTTTTGACTACTTTTATTTTCGTTATTTTTACGAAAACTTTAAAACTATGCCAACCGACTGTATCAGCTATCAAGAATCCGGATATTTTTCATCGTTAATCAACGATTATCTGAATGAAAAACCGGAGTTGAAAGCCTTATATCATCGTTTTCCGAACCTGGAAAATTTTAAGTTACAGTTAGAAGAGAAAGGAAGAAATTTCAATGGCAATGACAATTTCAAGAGAGAAATCTTGGTTTCTGTTTTGGAAAAACAATATGATTCGATAGTCACTTCTGAAACAACATCAAACAACATAAAACTTTTAAACAATTCAAACACGTTTACGGTTACAACAGGACATCAGTTGAATTTGTTCACGGGTCCGTTGTATTTTTTGTATAAAATTGTTTCGACAATAAATTTGTGTAAGAAATTAAAAAATGAATTTCCTGAACACGATTTTGTTCCAATTTATTGGATGGCAACGGAAGATCACGATTTTGAAGAAATCAATTATTTCTCCTTGCATGGAAAAAAAATAAGTTGGAATAAAAATAGTTCAGGTCCTGTTGGTCGTTTGTCTACAGAAGGTTTAGAAAACGTTTTTGATGTTTTTGAGTTAGAAATCGGTCATGGTGACAATGCAAAATTCTTGAAAGAACTTTTCAAAAAAGCATATATAGAACATGCTACTTTAGCCGATGCCACCAGATATTTGGCCAACGAATTATTTAAGAACCAAGGTTTAGTTGTTATAGATGCCGATGATACTGATTTGAAAAAATCGTTTATTCCTTTTATTAAAAACGAATTGTTGCAGCAAACCGCATTTGCAAAAGTAAATGAAACGACTCCCTTGCTAGAATCGTATTCGGTTCAAGTGAATCCGAGAGAAATTAATTTGTTCTATATTGAAGATAATTTGCGGGAACGAATTGTTTTTGAAAACGGAAAATATAGCGTACTCAACACAAAACTGACATTTTCGGAACAGGAGATTTTGAAAGAAGTTGAAAATCATCCGGAAAAATTTAGTCCGAATGTGTTATTGCGACCGTTATATCAGGAAGTTATTTTGCCGAATTTGTGTTACATTGGCGGCGGAGGCGAATTGGCGTATTGGTTGGAATTGAAATCGTTTTTTGAAAGTCAAGAAGTCACTTTTCCAATTTTATTACTTCGTAATTCGGTTTTGTTAGCCACCGAAAAACAAGCTTCAAAAGCAGATAAATTGCAATTGACTTGGCGGGATTTATTTTTGAATCAACAAGAATTATTAAATCAGAAAACGAAATTACTGTCTGATTTTACAATTGATTTTTCTGCTCAAAAAGAAGCATTGAAAAAGCAGTTTGAAGAGCTTCATAAAATGGCGGAGGCAACTGACAAATCCTTTTTAGGAGCTGTAAAAGCTCAAGAATCTAAACAAATTAAAGGATTAGAAAATTTAGAAAAACGCTTGTTGAAAGCCGAAAAAAGAGTTCATCAAGAACAATTAAACCGCATCATTTCGTTGCAAAATGAATTATTTCCAAATCAAAGTTTACAAGAAAGAAAAGTAAATTTTTCTGAGTTTTATGTGGAGTTTGGGGTAGAATTAATTGAAAAATTATTGAAAGAATTAAAACCTTTGGAAAAGGAATTTAAGGTGGTGGTTTTGTAGAAAAAAAACTTGAAACCTGAAACTTGAAACTTCAAACAAAAACCCTAACTTTGCACCCGAATTAAAACAAGCAAATTACAATGGCAACAAATAGAACTTTTACAATGATTAAGCCGGATGGCGTTGAAAACGGACACATCGGTGGGATTTTGAATATGATTACGGAAGGTGGTTTTCGTATCGTAGCAATGAAATTAACGCAATTAACTGTTGCTGATGCAAAGGCATTTTATGCTGTTCACGCTGAAAGACCTTTTTATGGCGAATTGGTAGAATTTATGACTCGCGGTCCTATCGTTGCTGCTATTTTAGAAAAAGAAAACGCTGTTGAAGACTTCAGAACTTTAATTGGTGCAACAAATCCGGCGAATGCTGCTGAAGGAACTATTCGTAAAAAATATGCTACTTCTATGGGCGAAAATGCGGTTCACGGTTCAGATTCTGATGAAAATGCAGCAATCGAAAGTGCTTTTCATTTTGCAGGAAGAGAGCAGTTTTAGTTGGCAGTGATCAGTTTTTAGTGGTCAGTACAATAGATAAAATCCCATTTCAATTTTGAAGTGGGTTTTTTTTATGAAGCTAAATTGCCAACTAAAAACTGAACACTGAACACTACCTCAAAACCAATTCCTTAACCACATCTTTCCTTAATTCGTCGTTGAGCATCGTGATGATTTTTTGTTTTCCATAACTAAGTTCTTCACGCAAAACAGCCGAAGTTAAGGTGACGTAAAGTGTAGTTCCTTTCAAGATAACTTCTTTAGTATACGTGTTTACGCCATTTCCCATGAGTTCTTTCCAAGCTTTTTCAACGTCGATTTTGTCCATACCGTATTGGAGTTTATTATTTTCAATAAACGCTTTGAGTACATCGGAAATCGGACTTTCGTTACTTAATCGCTTGGCCATTATTGGATAGAAATGGGTTTGAATCGTTTATAATGATAGTATAAATTTTGCTTGTTTTTGAGTACTAAAATACTATCGGATAACGATACGATTTCCTCGCTCCATTGGGCAAAATCAGTTTTATAATGAATTTGAAAAATACCGGAACTATCTTTAATTTGAATGGTTTCAAATTCATCATTTGTCAAAAACTTGCCATCAAATTGTGGTTTTACTTTTTTTCTGAAACCTTTTTCGTCATTCCATTCGATATAATCAACAGTTTCGTTTATTGAATACTCTTTTTCTTGACCATCAGGTAATTGTACTTTTTGAATTTCCCAATAACCATTTATTTTTGAAATAGCATCAGGAGCAACTTTTTCTTGACAAGAAATCAATACAATCAAAAAAAGAAGGGAATAAAAAAGTTGTTTCATCGTTTTAAAATAAAGTTTAAAATTACAATTATTTTGAAGGAATAAAAAGTAAATTTGATTAAACCTTTCTAAAAAGATTGAATCTAAGTTGACATAAAATCGTAAAGTTATGAAGCATTTTTTTCCACTTATTTTGTTATCGTTTTTACTTTTGAATTGTTCGTCTGACGCTGATTCTTCAGTAGACATTCCATCTGATACAATGTATTTTCCACCATTGTCAGGAAATATTTGGGAAACTAAACCCATGAATGAGCTAGGTTGGAATGAAAGTCAAGTACAACCTTTGTTGACTTTTCTAGAAGAAAAACACACTAAAGGTTTTATTGTTTTAGTAAATGGACGCATTGTGATGGAAAATTATTTCAACGGTCACACCGCAACTTCGCCATGGTATTGGGCAAGTGCCGGAAAAACATTAACTACAGCAACAGTTGGAATAGCTCAAAAAGAAGGCTTACTCGATAGTGATGATAAAGTTTCAGATTATTTGGGAACAGGTTGGACATCGGCACCTTTGGTTAAAGAAAATTTGATTACGAATCGGCATCTTTTAACGATGACATCTGGTTTAAATGAAACTTTGGGAGATGATGTTTCACCAGCAAATCTACAATATGTTGCAGATGCAGGCTCTCGTTGGGCTTATCATAATGTGTATGTAAAACTTCAAGATGTTGTTGCAGAAGCTTCAAATCAAACTTGGAACTCTTATTTCAATAATAAATTGCGAGATAAAATTGGCATGAGCGGCACTTGGATTCCATTAGGTGGACTGAGTGTTTATTGGAGTACAACCCGTAGTGTGGCTCGTTTTGGACTACTATCTTTGAACAAAGGGAAATGGGAAAATGAAGTAATAATTCCCGAAACTTATATGACAAATACCATTTCAACTTCTCAAAATTTAAACAAAGCCTATGGTTATATGTGGTGGTTAAATGGAAAAGAAAGTTATAGATTACCACAAACGCAATTTCAATTTTCCGGTTGTTTGATACCGAGTGCTCCGACTGACATGGTTAGTGGTTTGGGAAAAAATGACCAGAAAATTTATGTTATTCCAAGTAAAAAAATGGTAGTTATCCGTTTAGGAGAAGTTGCCGATGAAGAAAATTTTGCTTTGTCTGATTTTGATAATCAATTATGGCAAAAAATTAATGCGGTGATTAATTAACCTTTGTTTAAAATTTTATATTGATTGATTTGTCGCGATTGATTTGTTGTTCCTACTCCATTCGCTCCACGAACCAACATACAATTTTGGAATTTCAAATCCAGCATAATCCATCGCTAAAAGTGTATGACATGCTGTAACACCAGAACCACAATGTACTATAATTTTATTTGAATTTTTCTTTTCAAAGACATTATTATATTTTTCTTTCAGTAACTCAGGTGATAAGAAAAGGCCATTCTCATCTAAATTAGTTGAAAACGGAATATTGATTGCATTGGGAATGTGACCGGAAATTAAATCAATAGGTTCAAATCTACCATTATATCGAGTAGCTTCACGAACGTCAATAATCAAATAATCTTGATTGTTTGACGCTTTTTCAACTTCATCAATGGTAGCCAATGGTAGTTTCCAATTTTCAATTTTGTATTCCTTAGTTGGAATAGAAAATTCTTCTTTAGAATTTGTTGGATAATTATGTTGTTCAGCTTCTTGCAAACCACCATTAAGCACTTGAACTTTTTTGTGTCCGATAGATTTTAACATCCACCACATTCGAGCAGCAGCATTTGAACCGTTTTTATCATCGTAAAGTACAATATGCTTTTCAGGAGTAATTCCTAAACTTGAAAGTAGTTTAGAAAATTTTTCAATGGAAGGTAAAGGATGTCTTCCTCCAATTGACAAATCCTCCTTAATTTCCGCAAGTTGTGAATTCAAGTCCACAAAAATTGCCCCGTCTAAATGTTTCTTATTGTAATTGGATTTAGCATCTTTTCCGTTGCTTACATCAAGAATAACTAAATTATCACTATTGCCGAGTTCTTTTAATTCATAAACTTGTATAAGCGGAGTGACTGTATTAATCATTCTTTTTTTAAATACTTTTTGAGTTAATTCCCGTATTTATCTTGTAAAAAATAAACCAAATCATATTCATAATAACGAACAGCTATAATGAGTGCTACAGTAATAATTGTAATTATCCAAGAATACTTTTTGTAAATAACTGTATATGCCGTTAAAATCCCCATGATGATGAATGGAATGGCTAAAATAATATTAGGAATCATCCAAGCTCCTCTAACAATAGCTATAGATTTCAATAAAACAAAAAAGAAACTGTAGACGGAAACAATTTTGGTTAAGGACACCAAATACTTATTAAATACAACCGGTTCTTGATTTTCCATTAATTAAAAAAAGAGTCTACAAACTCATATTTGTTAAACACTTGAAGGTCTTCTATACCTTCACCTACACCAATATATTTTACAGGAATTTTAAATTGATCAGAAATTCCGATGACAACACCACCTTTTGCCGTTCCATCTAATTTGGTTACAGCTAAACAAGAAACTTCTGTGGCGGCAGTAAACTCCCTAGCTTGTTCGAATGCATTTTGACCAGTAGAACCATCCAAAACCAATAAAACATCGTGTGGAGCATCGCCAACCACTTTTTGCATCACACGTTTAACTTTAGTTAACTCATTCATTAAGTTAACTTTGTTGTGTAAACGTCCTGCTGTATCAATAATAACTACATCTGCATTTTGAGTAACCGCACTTTGTAAGGTATCAAATGCAACAGATGCAGGATCACTTCCCATTTGTTGTTTGACGATTGGAACACCTACTCTATCAGCCCAAATTTGCAATTGATCAATAGCAGCAGCTCTGAAAGTATCAGCAGCACCTAAAACCACCTTGTGACCTGCTTTTTTGAATTGATATGCTAATTTTCCAATTGTTGTAGTTTTACCAACTCCATTTACACCAACAACCATAATTACATAAGGTTTTTTGTTTACTGGAACTTCAAATTCGGTGGCTTCACCTGAATTTGTTTCTGACAACAAACCTGAGATTTCTTCGCGAAGAATTTTATTGAGCTCATCTGTTCCCAAATACTTATCTCTAGCGACACGTTCTTCAATACGATCAATTATTTTTAAGGTGGTTTTAACACCAACATCTGAAGAAATTAATACTTCTTCTAAATTATCCAAAACATCTTCGTCAACGGTTGACTTGCCCGCAACAGCTTTTGTTAATTTAGAAAAAAATGATGTTTTAGTTTGTTCTAATCCTTTATCTAAAGTTTCCTTTTTTTCGGAAGAAAATATTCGTTTGAAAAAACTCATATTCTTATTTTTAAGTATTTTATTCTGAGAGCAAATATAAAAATAAAAAAGCCACTTTCAAGGAAAGTAGCTTAGCTATATACTATCTATTTAAAATTATTTCTTTTTCAAGAAATTATCTACAAGTTCAGGAGCCATTACAGATTCAACAAAAGTATAAGCTCCGGTTTTTGGAGATTTTACCATTTTAATGGCTTTAGTTAATCTTTTTGACGCTGTTTGTAACGTTGCTACGGTTTTCTTTGCCATTTCTTATCTTATTTAATTTCTTTATGAACTGTTACTTTTTTCAAGATTGGATTAAATTTTTTAATCTCTAATCTGTCCGGAGTATTCTTTTTGTTTTTAGTAGTGATATAACGAGACGTCCCAGGAACTCCTGAAGTTTTGTGCTCTGTACACTCTAAAATTACTTGGATTCTATTACCTTTCTTTGCCATTTTTCTGTATATTTAATTGGGTTGGGATTATGAAATAAATCCGTTTGCTTTTGCATCTTTTAATACAGCAGCTAACCCTTTTTTGTTAATCGTTTTTATAGTAGACGCAGCCACTCTTAGCGTAATCCATCTGTCTTCTTCAGCAAGATAGAAACGTTTTTTAACTAAGTTTACAGAAAATTTTCTCTTAGTTTTGTTCATCGCGTGAGAAACATTGTTTCCTACCATCGCTCTTTTACCTGTAAGGTCACAAACTCTTGACATTATGCTTATCTTTTATCGTTATTCAAAATCAGGGTGCAAAGAAACAAAAAACTAATCTATTACACAAACAAATTTTAGTAGTTTTTTAAAATTTCTTTTAAAAGTAATTCAAGTCCTTTGTTTACTGCTCTGTCTATCACTTTTTGACGGGGCTGACCAAAATTAAATGCTTCCGAAAAAACACCATTAGGTGTAGCTATGGCAATACAAACCGTTCCCAAATCTGCCGGAGCTTCTCCTTTTGCTGGTCCTGCGTTACCGGTAGTTGCAATAGCAAAATCTGATTTCAAAACTTTCTTTACTCCAAGTGCCATTTCTTCTGCAACTTCTTTGCTAACAACGGAAAATGCTTCTATTGTAGCTTCATTTACTCCAAGCAAAGCTACTTTTGTATCTGTGGCATAGGTCACAACGCCTCCCCTGAAATAATCTGACGAACCCGAAATTGAAGTAATGGTTTCTGAAATCTTTCCTCCAGTACAGCTTTCTGCAGTTGCGAGCGTGAATCCTTTTTGAGTGAGTATTTTTCCTAAAACCACTTCTATACTTTCCTCCTCTTCAAATCCAACAATAATATCGCCTATTAATTCTTGTAGCTGTAACACTAACTCATTTGTAGTTTTTAGAAGAAGATTTTCATCCAATCCACGTGCTGTTAAGCGTAATCGAACTCTACCCGGACTCGGCAAATAGGCTAATTTTATAAAACTTGGTAAATTGTCTTCAAATGACTCAATGCGTTCTGCTACAATACTTTCGCCTTGTCCGTAAGTTAAAATCGTTTTATGCAAAACATAAGGACGTTTGAACTCTTTAACTATTTTTGGAATTAGGTGACTTGCAACAATTGCTTTCATTTCATAAGGAACTCCGGGTAATGACACAAAAACTGTTTTCCCTTTTTGCATCCACATTCCCGGTGCCGTTCCATAATCATTTTGTAAAACCACACATTTTGAAGGTACTAATGCTTGATCAAGATTGACTTGCGAAACTCTGAAATTTAATTTTTCAAATAAGGCAACAATGTGATTTTCTACTTGTTGGTTTTTAATCAATATATCTTCAAAATAATCACAAAAAGTAAGCTTAGTCAAATCATCTTTTGTTGGCCCCAAACCTCCGGTAATGATGACAAAATCAACTTGGTCTTGTACTTTAGAAAAAGTTTCTAAAATATGTGATTTTTCATCACTAATAGATACCATTTCGTGAACCTGAATTCCGATTTTATCTAATGATTTTGCAATGTATCCGGAATTGGTATCAGTGATTTGTCCAATAAGAATTTCGTCCCCAATTGTGATAATGGTTGCTTTCATTGTGTAAGTTTCTGAGATATTATTTGCTAAATTTAGCAACTATTCTAACCTAAACCATGCATTAGCTGGCAGATAAAAAGTAAAAAGCTCGGAACTAAAAAAATCGATTTTTATTTGACAAAAACACCGAACAGATATCTCAATTACTATAGAAATTGCAATGAATCTGACTGCCTTTTGCTTATAAAGGAATTCGTTTCTTATAAATCGAAATCTTTGTGAATTTCTTTAACAGCTTTGTCAATTTGATCTTCAATACTTTTGAAAACCTCTTTTATTTCTTTGCGTTTACCTTCTCTTTTGGTCCATTCCATCACCAAAAGATTCTCCTCGTAGGCCACGTTTAATCCTAATAAATCAAGAGTTGGTTTTATTTTATGAGCATAGCTATAAGCTAATTTATGGTCTTTATCTTCAATCCCTTTTTTGATAAATTTTAAATCCTCAGGGACTTCATTTACAAAAAGTGTGATGATTTGGTATACAAATTCAGGATCATTGTCTGAAAGTGCGTAAACTTTGGCCAAATTATAATGTAATGCCATTTTTTATTTTACTTGTATTCGAAATAATTTTTGTTCTTCAATGAATCCTTCTAGGATATCGTTTGCTTTTACTTTTGCAACACCTTGAGGTGTTCCGGTAAAAATAATGTCACCAATTTTGAGTGTAAAAAATTGTGAAACATAAGAAATAAGCTCATCTATTTTCCATAACATGTGGCTGGTATTACCTTTTTGCACAATATTACCGTTATTTCTCAGTTCAAAATTAATGTTTTCTGTGGAACTAAAATCTTTTTTCGATAAAAAGCTACCAATAACCGCTGAACCGTCAAAAGCTTTGGCTTTTTCCCAAGGCAATCCTTTTTCTTTTAATTTGGCTTGTAAATCACGTGCGGTGAAATCAATTCCTAAACCTATTTCATCATAATAATTTGAAGCAAACTTAGCATCGATGTATTTTCCAACTTTGTTAATTCTCACTAATATTTCAACTTCATGATGAATATCATCACTAAATTCAGGGATCACAAACGGATGCTGCTTTAATAAAACAGCACTATCTGGCTTTAAAAAAACCACTGGTTCATCAGGTCGCTCATTTTGTAATTCCTCAATGTGTTTGGTGTAATTTCTTCCGATGCAGATGATTTTCATTTTTTCTGAATTACTGAGACTTTTTTTTAACTTAGTTTATTGTTTAATTTTCTGAGTTTTATGGCTGTCAGTACTTTTTTGGTATACAATGGAAAATCTGCATTTTGTATCCACCCAAAATATCCCGGTTCCTCATCTAATACCTTTTCAACCAAAGCACCTTTGTGTTTTCCAAAAGAAAAAATTTCCTGTCCTTTATCATTAAATGTTATAAATCCAGCAAAATCGACTGATTTTTTTCGAGTAGTAAATTCAGAAAGCGATTTCATATCGTTTTCTAATTCAGGATAACGTTCTAATTGAGCTTTTAGGATTTCGTAAGTTGCCATAGTATCTGCTTCTGCAGAATGAGCATTCTCTAAGCTTTTTCCGCAATAAAATTTATATCCCGCACTCAAAGTACGTTCCTCCATTTTATGAAAAATAGTTTGAACATCAACAGACACTCTGTTTTTCATATCAAAATCTACTTCTGCTCTCAAAAGTTCTTCCGCCAATAATGGTATGTCAAATCTATCCGAATTGAAACCGGCTAAATCAGAATCTTTAATCATGGTATAAATCTGTCCGGAAAGCTCTTTAAAAGTGGGTTCATTTGCTACTTTTTCATCTGTAATACCATGGACTTGAGAGGCTAAATACGGAATTGGCATTTCAGGATTAACCAACCAAGTTTTACTTTCTTTGTTTCCGTTTGGATAAACTTTAAAAATGGAAATTTCTACAATTCTGTCTTTGGCTACGTCTACTCCGGTTGTTTCAAGGTCAAAAAAGCAAATTGGTCTGTTTAATTTAAGTTCCATTTTAAAATTTTAGAAGGACAAATATAAGTGTTTGAGTTTACCTTTGAACGATTGGTTTCTTTTTTTTAGGAGTTTTTTAAGTTTTTTAAAAGTAAAAACCCTTTCTACTTTTTAATCGTGAAAGGGTTTTAAAAATAGTTTTACTTTGTTTTAAAATTCTCTATTTTCACTGAAACCTTCTAGATAATCAGCTACTCGTTTTACGAATTGTCCACCTAATGAACCATCTACTACACGGTGGTCATAACTGTGTGACAAGAACATTTTGTGACGAATTCCGATGTAGTCTCCGGTTGGAGTTTCAATTACAGCCGGAACTTTTCTGATAGCTCCTAAAGCTAAAATGGCTACTTGTGGTTGGTTGATAATAGGTGTTCCGAAAACGCTGCCGAAAGTTCCCACATTAGTAACTGTATAGGTTCCGCCTTGAATTTCGTCAGGTTTTAATTGGTTATTTCGAGCACGATTGGCTAAATCGTTTACTGTTTTTGTTAAACCGACAAGGTTAAGCATATCTGCATTTTTAATAACCGGAACAATTAAGTTTCCGTTTGGTAATGCCGCAGCCATTCCTAAATTGATGTTTTTCTTTTTGATGATGTAATCTCCTTCAACAGAAATATTAATCATCGGGAAGTCTTTGATGGCTTTTGCAACAGCTTCCATGAATATTGGAGTAAACGTTAACTTCTCGCCTTCTCTTTTTTCAAAAGCATCTTTCACTTTGTTTCTCCAATTTACAATATTAGTGACATCCACTTCAATGAACGACTGCACGTGAGCCGACGTTTGTTTGGATGCTACCATATAACCTGAAATCAGTTTTCGCATACGATCCATTTCGATGATTTCGTCTTGACCGTTTACGGAAACCGGAATTTTTTTCTCTGGAGTTGATTCTACTTTTGGAGATTCAACCTTTGAAGATTCAACTTTTGCTTCTGCTTTTGGAATTTCTGCAACAACAGCTGCTTGCTTTGGAACCGCAACAGGTTGATTGGCTCGGTCTTTTACATAAGATAAAATATCATCTTTTGTTACACGGCCTTCTTTTCCTGAACCTTTAATGGTTTCCAATTCTGCAATTGAAACACCTTCTTCTTTAGCTATATTTTTTACTAATGGCGAAAAGAATTTTTCTGATGAAGAAAAATCTACTGCTGCCGGCTCAACGGTTTGTACAATTTCTTTAGCAACTTCAATTGTTTTCTCAATTTCTTTAACCACTTCAACAATTGGAGCTTCTTCAACAACTGGCGATGCTACCGGAGGATTACCTCCTTCTGTATCAATAATAGCTATCGTTTGACCTACTTGAACAACATCATCCACCTGAAATAGAATCTCCACCAAAGTACCAGAAACCTCAGATGGAACTTCGCTATCAACTTTGTCAGTAGCGATTTCCAAGACGGCTTCATCGGCATCGATTTTCTCTCCAACTTTTTTAAGCCAATTGGTAATTGTTGCTTCGGCAACACTTTCACCCATTTTGGGCAATTTTAATTCAAATTTTGCCATATCTTTAACCTAACGGTTTATTTTGTGTTTCAGTTTGCGAAATTACTAAAAAAAGGATTGGTTTTTGTAATTATCAATAAAATTTCAATGTCAATTACAAAAATCAATGTTAACTTCAAAAATTAATAATCAAAATCATTATTTTTCAATCATCACGACTTCTCCTCTATCGTTGCTGCTGTTGCTTCCAATCATAAAATCACTTTGATTGGGAATGATTTTAAAAGTTACTTTTTCATTTTTATACAATTCCATTGCTGAAATGATGCTTGAAAAAGTCAAATCGTTCTGATCAAAAATGATTTCAATGTTCGAATTTATTCCTTTTAATAGCGAAGGTAATTCATTTTTAAAAGAGGATGATAGCCTTTTAACATTTTTTCCTAACAATTTTTCTAGTTCTTCTTTTAATAACTCATTTTCAGAAATTAAAATATAATTGTCAATTTTTCTATTGGAAACTCTCGCTTTATTTTTCTTTAGAAAAGCAAAAAAGAAACTTCCAACTTTCATAAAAACACTAAAAAAAGATGATTTTTTGAAATGTTTGGCATAAAAATAATCCATTGCCTCTTGAAAACGTTTCATATACGTTCCGTCTTTCACGGTGCTTTCTCCTTTATAATGAATGACGGTGGTTTCGGCAAAATAATAATTCCATTTTTCTTTTTTCAAAACCATGTAACTCAAGTCAATGTCATCGGAATACATAAAACAATTTTCGTCGAATCCGCCGACTTCATTGTATAAATCACGTTTCATTAGCATAAATGCTCCCACCAAAATATCTACTTTTCCGGATTGATTTTCAGTTAAATGCTCAGCATAATATTGATTGAATAACTGAACTTTCGGAAAAATTTTATACAACCCGAAGATTTTTGTAAACGCCACCCAAGGTGTTGGAATGCCGCGTTTGCTCTCGGGGAGGAAATTTCCGGTGCCGTCGATGAGTTTGCAACCTAGAATTCCGAGTTTGGAGTTGGGAGTTTGAAGTTGGGAGTTTAAAATTTTTGTGAAAGTATCTTCTGCGACAACGGTGTCGGGATTGAGAATGCAGATGTATTCGCCTTTTGCTTCAGCAGCTCCAATGTTGTTTCCTTTTGGGAAACCGGTGTTATCGTTGTTTTCAATGAGTTTGATGTGAGGAAAACGGGTTTTCATCATTTGACAACTATCGTCGGATGAATTATTGTCGATTACAATTATTTCACCGTCAATGTGTTGCAAAGCGGCTTGAACACTGAGCACACATTGTTCGAGAAAATAACGAACATTGTAATTTAGGATGATGACGGATAGTTGCATAGGACAAATATAATGTGAAAATGTGGCAATTTGAAAATATTACACCCTATAGGTTTCAAAAACCTTTAAGGTGTATAAGTCATGTAGTTTTAGTAATTCGTTTCAGAAAAAATAAAGCATTACTTTTGCACTTTTAAAATCATTGACTAATTGGCAAATTGCCACATTTATACATTAAATGAACTATCTTTCAGTAGAAAATATATCCAAATCCTTCGGCGAACGCGTGTTGTTTGACAATATTTCGTTTGGCATCAACAAAGACCAGAAAATTGCTTTTATTGCAAAAAATGGTTCGGGAAAAACAACCATTATGAACATTATTAACGGTTTTGATGAACCGGATACGGGTCAAGTGGTGGTTCGAAAAAATATCAGAATGGCTTTTTTGTCGCAAAAACCTAATTTACAAGATGAATTGACGATTGAAGAAAGCATTTTTGCCAGTGATAACGAAACGCTGAAAGTAATTGAACAATACGAAAAAGCATTAGAAAATCCGGAAAATGAAGAAGCTTATCAAAAAGCGTTTGATTTGATGGACCAACACAATGCATGGGATTTTGAAACCCAATTCAAACAGATTTTGTTCAAACTGAAGTTGGAAGATTTTAAATTGAAAGTCAAAAGTCTTTCGGGTGGACAAAAAAAGCGACTTTCGTTGGCGATTATTTTGATTAATCGTCCGGATTTATTGATTTTGGATGAGCCAACCAACCACTTGGATTTGGAGATGATTGAATGGTTGGAAAGTTATTTTGCCAAAGAAAATATCACGTTGTTTATGGTGACGCACGACCGTTTCTTTTTGGAACGTGTTTGTAATGAAATTATCGAATTAGACAACGGAAAACTATACCAATACAAAGGAAATTACTCCTATTATCTCGAGAAAAAAGAAGAACGAATTGCTTCTGAAAATGCTAGTATTGACAAAGCTCAAAATCTTTTTGTGAAAGAATTGGCTTGGATGCGTCGCCAACCGAAGGCGAGAACCACCAAATCAAAATCTCGTCAGGATGATTTTTATGTGATTAAGGAAAAAGCCGAGAGTCGCCGAAAAGAAAATGTGGTCGAGCTTGAAATCAATATGGAACGAATGGGAAGCAAGATTATTGAGCTTCATAAACTGTATAAAAAATTCAAAGACCGAGTGATTCTTGACAATTTTTCGTATGATTTTCAACGTGGAGAACGCATTGGAATTATCGGAAAAAACGGAACAGGGAAATCGACTTTTTTGAATATTTTGACTAAAACCATGTTGCCCGATGCCGGAAAAGTGGTGATTGGCGAAACGATTAAAGTTGGTTATTATACGCAAAGCGGCATCAATCCGAAACCGGGTCAGAAAGTAATTGATATTATTAAGGAATACGGCGAATATATTCCGCTTACGAAAGGGAAAATTATTTCGGCTTCGCAATTGTTGGAACGTTTTCTTTTTGATGCAAAAAAACAATATGATTTTGTAGAAAAATTAAGTGGTGGCGAATTGAAAAGATTGTATTTGTGTACGGTTTTGATTCAGAATCCGAACTTTTTGATTTTGGATGAGCCTACAAATGACTTAGATATTGTAACCTTGAATGTTTTGGAAAGTTTTTTATTGGATTTTCCCGGATGTTTGTTAGTAGTTTCGCACGATCGTTATTTTATGGATAAAATTGTAGATCACTTATTTGTCTTTCGTGGCGAAGGTGAAATTGAAGATTTTCCGGGTAACTATTCCGATTTTAGAGCTTACGAAGACAGTGCCGATGTAGCTTTGAAAGAAGAAAACAAAGCTGATAAAAAAGCATGGAAGCAAAATAATCCGGCTGGAAATTTATCGTTTAACGAACAGAAAGAATTTCAAAAAATAGAAAGAGAAATCAAAGATTTGGAATTTGAGAAAAAGCAAATCGAACAGTTATTTGCCGATGGAAAAGTAGCGGATGATGCTATTGAGAAAAAAGCGAATGAACTTCAAATAATTATAAAGAAATTAGAAGATAAAGAAGAAAGGTGGTTTGAACTTTCTTCGAAAATGGAATAAAGTAGCACTAAGAATCACAAAGTTAAACACAAAGTTTCACTACGTTTTTTTCTTATTGTTACTTTGCGTTACTTTGTGACAAACATTGTGAGACGCTGTGCAACACTTCCTAAAATCTTATTTCAAGTTTCTACTAAATTCCAAAAACGAACATGGCGTTCACTCCCCATTTGTGTTTGATTTGGTGACGAATTGCTTTTATGATGAAACGAATTACTATGAATATGAAAACATCATTGATTATAAAAAATCTTTGATAGAAGACAAAACTAAAATTAACGTAACTGATTTTGGGGCAGGTTCACGAATTTTCAAAACCAATCGAAGAGAAGTATCAAAAATTGCTAAAATTGCCGGTATTTCAACTTACAGGGCAAAACTACTATTTAGATTAATTAATTATTTTCAACCATCAACTTTTTTAGAACTTGGAACATCTCTGGGAATTGCCACATATGCTGCATCAATTGCTTTAAAAAACACAAAAATTATTTCGGTCGAAGGATGTAGGGAAACTTCACAATTCACAAGTAATAAATTTTTAAAATGTTTTAATTTAGAACAGTTAGAAAATATAGATTTTATTAATTCTGAATTTGAAATATTTCTCCATGATTTTGATAAATCGTCATTTTCGGATACCGATTGGAATATGGTTTATTTTGATGGAAATCACTCTAAAGTAGCAACTTTAAAATACTTTGATATTCTAATTGAAACAACTACAAATAAAACCATTTGGATTTTCGATGACATTCACTGGTCCAAAGACATGGAAGAAGCTTGGGAAATAATTAAACGTCATCCAAAAGTTACCGTTACAATTGATACCTTTCAATGGGGGATTGTATTTTTTAGAAAAGAACAAGTGAAAGAGCATTTCATCATCAACCCAAATAAAAACATCAGTTCTTATATTTTTGAACGAATTAGGATTTAATTTGTAACAAAGTCCGATTTTTTTCTACTTATAAGAAAATTATAATTTTTGAATTCAAATTTCTAAATTCTCAATAAAACATGGCAAATCCATTAATTAAAATAACCAATCTAAAACGAGACTTTGTTTTGGGAAGTGAAATCATTTATGTTTTAAAAGGCATTGATTTAGAAATTAATAAAGGGGAATATGTGGCGTTAATGGGTCCATCGGGATCAGGAAAGTCAACGTTAATGAATCTTTTAGGTTGTTTGGATACGCCAACCTCCGGGACCTATATTCTAAACGGAAAAGATGTGAGTCAAATGGATGATGATGAACTGGCAGATATCAGAAATACAGAAATAGGGTTTGTTTTTCAAACTTTTAATTTAATGCCCAGAACAACAGCATTAGACAATGTTGCCTTGCCAATGGTCTATGCAGGTTATTCTAAAACAGATCGAAACATTAGAGCCTCAGAAGTTTTAAAACAAGTTGGTCTTGATGATAGAATGGATCACAAACCCAACGAATTGTCAGGTGGTCAAAGACAACGTGTTGCTGTCGCAAGAGCGTTAGTCAACAAACCTTCTATTATTCTTGCTGATGAACCAACCGGTAATTTGGATAGCAAAACATCCGAAGAAATCATGAATTTATTTAATGAGATTCATGCTAACGGAAACACTGTCATTGTTGTAACGCACGAAGAAGACATTGCGGCTCATGCCCACAGAATTATTAGATTGCGTGATGGATTAGTTGAAAAAGATGAAAAAGTAAAATAATAAACTTCCATTTTTGTAACTTTGTTTACATCGTTACAATCCAATTATGAAAACCTTAATTATAGCAATAGTTGTACTTTTTGCAGCAGTAGTTCTTGTTTCAAGAATGGCGAATAAACAAAGAAACAATCGCCGAAATAGAAATTTCAAAACCAATTATTACTCCAAAAAGAAACAAAACTAAAAATGAAAATAGGCATTTTAACCTGTGCTCGTTTACCTGAACTTTTAGAATCAGATCAAAAATTAATTCCTTTATTTGCTCAATATTCCATACAAGCTCAAGCTGTTGTTTGGGATGATGAGTCAATTGATTGGACTCAATTTGATTTCCTCATTTTCAGAAATACGTGGGACTATTATCAAAAAGAAATTACTTTTAATTTATGGTTGGATAAAATCAAATCATTAGGAATTAAGACATTCAACCCGATCTCCGTCATTCAAAAAAACAAACATAAATTTTATTTAAAAGAATTAGAAAAAGAAGGAATTTCAATACTTCCTACGATTTTTTTAGAAAAAAATTCATCTCAAAATTTACGAAATTTAATTCCCGAGAATTGGGAGAAAATTGTAATTAAACCAGCGTTTTCAGCCGGAAGTTATTTGACCAAATTAATTGATCGAAGTGAATTAGAATCGATTCAAGAAGAATTCAACGAACATTTTGAAACCAAAGATTTTCTTTTGCAAGAATTTCGTCCGGAAATAAAAGATTTAGGCGAAACATCCTTTATCTTTTTTGATGGAAAATTTTCACATGCCGTGAACAAAAAACCAATCGAAAATGATTTTCGAGTTCAAATTCAATATGGCGGAAAATATACTTTAATTGAACCCAATCAAGATTTAGTACTTCAAGCCGAATTAGTTGTATCAAAAATTCCTGAAAAATTACTTTATGCTCGTGTTGATGGCATTGTTATCGAAAATAAACTTCACTTGATGGAAATCGAACTCATTGAACCCGATTTGTATTTCGACTTGTCTGATGGAGCGAGAGAGCGATTTGTAGAAGGTTTTTTAAAGGTGCTAAGAAACTAAGGTTCTAAGGCTCTGAGGTTATTCCTTACTATCTTAAAACTACGATTTAATTCAGCCCAATTAAAAAAACTTAGTACCTTAGCAACTCAGATACTCAGAACCTCAAAAAATGAAAATATACACCAAAACCGGCGACAGCGGAACCACTGCACTTTTTGGCGGAACACGTGTTCCCAAACACCACATACGTATTGAAAGCTACGGAACGGTGGACGAATTGAATTCACACATTGGATTGATTCGGGATCAAAACATCAATCAATTGTATAAAAACATTCTAATTGAAGTGCAAGACCGACTTTTTACCGTTGGAGCCATTTTAGCTACTCCTCCGGAAAAAGAAATTTTAAAAAATGGTCAACCGCGTTTAAACATCAATAGAATTTCTGAAGAAGACATTCAATTATTAGAAAATGAAATTGATTCGATGAACGATGCATTACCTCAAATGACGCATTTTGTGCTTCCCGGCGGACATACAACTGTGTCATATTGTCATATTGCAAGATGTGTTTGCCGAAGAGCAGAACGCCTATCGGTGCATCTTCACGAGTTAGAACCGACAGATGAGCAGGTTTTAAAATACTTAAACCGACTTTCTGACTACCTTTTTGTGTTGGCACGAAAGTTGTCATTTGACCTTCAAGCGGATGAAGTAAAATGGATTCCGAGAAAGTAGTTGGCAGTCATCAGTCATCAGTATAAACTGAACACTAAAAAACTGAATACTGAACACTATTTTAACCACGTTCTTACCTTTAAAAAAGTAAAAAAACACTTTTTGGTAAAATAAATCACTTTTTACTTGACTATTTCAGTAATAAATTTATTTTTGCATAAAATTAAACCGCTAGCAGATGTATTGGACATTAGAATTGGCATCGTATTTAAGTGATGCACCGTGGCCAGCCACTAAAGATGAATTGATTGATTATGCCATCCGAACCGGTGCTCCATTGGAGGTGGTTGAAAATCTTCAATCTATTGAAGACGAAGGTGAAGTGTATGAATCAATGGAAGAAATTTGGCCGGATTATCCAACTGACGAAGATTATCTTTGGAATGAGGATGAATATTAAAAAAATAAAAAACTAACCCGAAAAAGTCTCATTAGAGGCTTTTTTTTTGTATAAATTTGCATTCAATAATAAAAAAATATGAGTATTTTAAACAGTATACTTAAGGCTTTTGTGGGAGACAAATCAGAAAAAGATGTCAAAGCAATCCAGCCCTTACTTTCAAAAATTAAAACTTTTGAATCTAACCTAAGTTCTTTATCGCACGACGAATTGCGTGCGAAAACTAATTTCTTTAAAGAAAAAATCAAATCGTCCAGAGCCACTCAGGATGATAAAATTGCAGCTTTAAAGATTGAAGTTGAAGCCACTGCCGATTTTGACAAAAGAGAAGATCTTTATGTCTTGATTGACAGTTTAGAAAAAGAGGCTTATGAGAATTCTGAAAGAACTTTATTAGAAATTCTACCTGAAGCTTTTGCTGTTGTAAAAGAAACTGCAAAACGATTTAAAGACAACACACAAGTTGTTGTAAAAGCAACACCAAAAGACATTGAACTTTCTGCTACAAAATCCTATATTTCTATTGAGGGTGACAACGCTGTTTGGTTAAATTCATGGAACGCCGCAGGTAAAGAAATTACTTGGGACATGATTCACTATGATGTCCAGTTGATTGGTGGTGTGGTTTTACATCAAGGTAAAATTGCCGAGATGCAAACAGGTGAAGGAAAAACTTTAGTAGCCACGCTTCCACTCTATTTGAATGCTCTTACCGGAAACGGAGTTCACTTGGTTACTGTGAATGATTATTTAGCAAAACGTGATAGCACTTGGAAAGCTCCTATTTTTGAATTTCATGGCTTAACAGTTGATTGTATTGATAATCATCAACCAAACACTGAAGCACGAAGAAAAGCGTATGAAGCTGATATTACCTATGGAACCAACAACGAGTTTGGCTTTGATTATTTAAGGGATAATATGGCTCATTCTCCTGAAGATTTGGTACAACGCAAGCACAATTATGCCATTGTCGATGAGGTCGATTCGGTTTTAATTGATGATGCCAGAACGCCATTAATTATTTCGGGTCCGGTGCCTCAAGGAGACAGACATGAATTTAATGAATTGAAACCAAAAGTTGACAACTTAGTAACACTTCAACGAAATTTAGCTACCGGATTTTTAACTGAAGCCAAAAAACTCATTAAAGAAGGCAACACAAAAGAGGGCGGATTTAGTTTATTAAGAGCTTATCGTGCACTTCCAAAAAATAAAGCACTAATCAAATTTTTAAGTGAAGAAGGAATTAAACAATTACTTCAAAAAACTGAAAATTTTTATATGCAAGATAACAATCGCGAAATGCCAAAAGTTGATGAAGCTTTGTATTTTGTGATTGAAGAAAAAAACAACCAAGTTGAATTAACCGATAACGGTATTAAATTCCTATCAAAAGATACAGACGAAAGTTTCTTTGTACTTCCTGACATTGGTACTGAAATTGCACGTATCGAAAAAATGAAGTTGGAAAAAGATGCTGAAGCTGAAGAAAAAGAAAAACTTTTTCAAGACTTTGGAATCAAATCTGAACGCATTCACACACTAACACAATTATTGAAAGCATATACCCTTTTTGAAAAAGATGTGGAATATGTAATCATGGATAATAAAATCATGATTGTTGATGAACAAACCGGACGTATCATGGACGGTCGTCGTTATTCTGACGGTTTACATCAAGCAATTGAAGCCAAAGAAAATGTAAAAATTGAAGCAGCAACACAAACATTTGCTACGGTTACGCTTCAAAATTATTTCCGTATGTATAGCAAACTTGCCGGTATGACCGGTACTGCTGTAACTGAAGCGGGAGAGCTTTGGCAAATTTACAAATTGGATGTGGTAGAAATTCCAACCAACCGTCCGATGGCAAGAAAAGATCAAGAAGATTTGATTTATAAAACCACTCGTGAAAAATTCAATGCTGTAATTGAAGATGTAACAAAATTATCTCAGGCCGGAAGACCTGTGTTAATTGGAACAACTTCAGTTGAAATTTCAGAATTGTTGAGTAGAATGTTGAAAATGCGTAACATTCCACACAATGTCTTGAATGCTAAAATGCATAAAAAAGAAGCTGAGATTGTAGCCGAGGCAGGAAATCCAGGAGTTGTAACTATTGCAACCAACATGGCAGGTCGTGGAACCGATATTAAATTATCTGCTGAAGTAAAAGCTGCAGGCGGTTTAGCCATTATCGGAACAGAACGTCATGATTCCAGACGTGTAGACAGACAGTTACGTGGTCGTGCCGGTCGTCAAGGAGATCCGGGAAGTTCACAGTTTTATGTTTCGTTAGAAGATAATTTAATGCGTTTGTTTGGTTCAGAACGCGTTGCAAAAGTTATGGATAGAATGGGCTTGAAAGAAGGTGAAGTAATTCAACATTCAATGATGACCAAGTCTATTGAAAGAGCTCAGAAAAAAGTAGAAGAAAACAATTTTGGTGTTCGTAAACGTTTATTAGAATATGATGACGTTATGAATGCTCAAAGAGAAGTAGTCTACAAAAGAAGAAGACACGCTCTTCACGGGGAACGTTTGAAAGTAGATATTGCAAACATGCTTTATGATACTTGCGAAAATATTATTACTGCAAATAAATTATCAAACGATTTCAAGAATTTTGAATTTGAATTAATACGCTATTTTTCAATCACTTCTCCTGTTACAGAAAGTGAATTCAATAAATTAACTGAAATCGAATTAACCGGAAAAGTTTATAAAGCGGCATTAAATTATTATCAAGAGAAAAACGGTCGTGATGCCAGAGAAGCTTATCCGATTATTAAAAATGTTTTTGAAAATCCAAACAACCAATACGAAAGAATTGTTGTTCCGTTTACTGATGGTAGCAAAACTTTGAACGTTGTTACCGATTTGAAAAAAGCATATGAATCAGAAGGTCGTCAATTGGTTACTGATTTTGAAAAAAACATCACTTTAGCCATTGTTGACGAAGCTTGGAAAAAGCATCTTCGCAAAATGGATGAATTGAAGCAATCGGTTCAATTAGCGGTTCACGAACAAAAAGATCCATTACTAATTTATAAGTTTGAAGCATTCAATTTATTCAAAGCCATGCTAGATAATGTGAATAAAGAAGTTATTTCATTCTTATTTAAAGGCGATTTACCAAATCAAAACGCAAATATTAGTGAAGCTAGGGAAGTTCGTCAAAAAGAAAACTATAAAACATCTAAAGACGAAATACCAAACAGTGACACATTAGCAGCTCAAAATCGTGAAGCAGGACAAACACAACGTCAACATGTAACTGAGACTATAGTTAGAGATGCTCCAAAGATTAATAGAAACGATACTGTTACTATAAAACATGTAATGAGTGGAAAAACTGAAACCATGAAATTTAAAAAAGCTGAAAGCATGATTGCCGGCGGCGAATGGGTTTTGGTTCACTAGACTAAAGTAATTCAAAAAAGTAATCCTCAATTGTTTTTCAATTGGGGATTTTTTTTGTGCATCTTGTAATAATCATGTAATTATAAAATAAAGTTATGTAACACTTTCAATGTCGAATTTTTTCACCTTTACATCATCCAAATTTTATAAAATTTATCCTTAAAATCGAAACTGTAAATAAGATAGTATAAAAAGAATTCAACTATGAGGAATGACATTGCAAATGCATCGATTACTAAAACTAAAAGCCGAATTATCGCTTTAAGTGAAAAATCTATTGCTAAAAAGGAAGAAGCTTTTTCCTTTTTTTCTAAAATATCCGATGTTACCCTTTTTTTGATTTTAGTTTTCAAGGAAACCTTTTCGCGTGATTTTGAATTCAAAGAGTTTATAAAACAATGTTATCAAATAGGTTATAAAACGCTCCCACTTATTTCAATTACAGGAACAATTATGGGTTTGGTACTTACTATCCAATCACGACCTGTTCTATTAAAATTTGGAGCAGAAACCATGTTGCCAAGTATGGTTGCTCTTTCTATTATTCGTGAAATGGGTCCCGTTATTACGGCTTTGATTTGTGCCGGAAAAATTGGTTCAGGTATTGGAGCGGAATTAGGCTCCATGAAAGTAACTGAACAAATTGATGCCATGGAAGTTTCTTCTACCAATCCCGTTCGATTTCTTATAGTAACTCGAGTTTTAGCAGCAACATTGATGATTCCGTTGTTGGTTTTATATGCAGATGCTTTAGGAATTTTGGGAAGTTGGCTTGGTGCAAATATCAAAGGTGATGTTTCATTTGTTTTGTTTTTTTCACAAGCTTTTAGACATGTTGAATTCATCGATTTATTTCCAGCCATAATCAAAACTTTCTTTTTTGGAGCAGCTATTGGTTTGGTGGGTTGTTATAAAGGATTTAATGCAGGAAGAGGTACAGAAAGTGTTGGAAAAGCAGCAAATTCTGCTGTTGTTTTAGCCTCTTTATTAGTAATCATAATTGATATGATTGCTGTTCAAATTACTGATATGATTATATGAAGACCGAAAATACAAATAGAAAAAAAGTGGTTGAAATCTCAAATCTCAAAAAATCATTTGGTGCCGATTTGATTTTGAAAGACGTTTCATTGTCATTATTTGAAGGTGAAAATTTAGTTGTTCTCGGTAAATCAGGAACAGGAAAATCCGTTTTAATAAAGTGTCTCGTCGGATTATTACCAACTGATAGTGGTTCAATAACCGTGTTTGATGAAAATATGACTTCTGCTTCGGGTGAAAAACTAGCTTTGATTAGAGAAAAAATGGGCTTTCTGTTTCAAGGAGGAGCTTTATATGATTCGATGACAGTTAAAGAAAACATCGAATTTCCATTACGCAGAATAAAAAAAGAGTTAACCGAAAGTCAAATAGAAGAAAAAGTAAAAGAAGTGCTTGAAAATGTTGGTCTGGCCGATTCAATCAACAAAATGCCTTCTGAACTTTCGGGTGGAATGAGAAAAAGAATCAGTCTTGCAAGAACTTTAGTTATTGATCCAAAAATTATGTTGTATGATGAACCTACAACCGGACTTGATCCTGTTACATCAAACGAAATTAGTGAGTTGATTGTAGAGGTTCAAAAAAAATATAAAACAGCATCGATAATTATTACTCACGACATTAAATGTGCTCAAAAAACAGCCAACCGAATCATAATGTTAGACGATGGTTTGGTTTTTAAAGAAGGTACATTAAACGATTTTGAAGCATCTAACGAACAATTAATCCAATCATTTTTTAATTAAAATAATATGAAAGAGCATTCACAAAATTTCAAAATACGATTAGGCCTTTTTATAGCGATTGGCATCTTCCTCTTTGTTGTAGCCATATTTTTAATTGGTAAACAAAAAAACTTATTTAATCCGGTTTATTCACTAACTACCACTTTTTATAATGTAAGTGGGTTGCAGGTTGGGAACAAAGTCCGTTTTTCAGGAATTAATGTTGGAACTGTAGATGCGGTAACAATTATTAATGACTCAACCGTAAGTGTAACAATGTTTATTAAAAAAGATGTTCAAAAATTCATTAAAACAAATAGTGAAGTAAGCATAGGTTCTGAAGGATTAATTGGTGACAAACTACTTCAAATATCTCAAGGAACCAGTAATGCAAACTTTGCAAAAGATGGTGCCGCACTAGTTTCTAATGAGCCAATTGAACTTGATGAAATAGTTGCGAGTTTAAAAGTTACTGCCGAAAATGCCGAGATAATTTCAGACGAATTAGCCGAGATAATGATTGCAATTAACAGTGGTGAAGGAACATTAGGAAGATTGATTAATGACCCAAAAATTGCAGAAAATTTAAGCCAAACTATGTCAAACCTAGAAAGTAGCTCAAAAGGTTTAGATGAAAACATGGAAGCTGCCAAAGAAAATTTTTTACTGAGAGGATTTTTTAAACGAAAAGAAAGAGCCACTCTAAAAGCTAAAAAAGCTGCGGAAGAAAAAAAGGAAAAAGAAAGAAAAATTGAAGAAGAAAAAAAGAAAGCAGCATTAAATAAAAATTAACTCTTCTTTTCGTAAAGATGCTTATTTTTGACAAAATACTTTGCCATGAAATTAATTATTACTTTTCTTTTAATATCAACCCTTTCATTTGCTCAATCTGTTGAAGCCTTAAAAAGCGAAAGCAAAAAAATGTATGATGCTTCATACAACATGGATTTTGAAAAAGTTTTAGACTACACCTATCCAAAAATATTTGATATTGTTTCTAAAGACGTTTTATTACAAGGCATGGACCAAGCATTTCAAAATGATGTCCTACGAATCAGGTTGGTTTTTCCTGAACCAAAATTTTCATATTCTGAATTAAAAAAAATTGAAGATAGAACTTTTTGTGTCATTAGATACAATAGTGCTATGCGAATCATCTTTGAAGAGCCATTATCCGCAGAACAAATCACTGAAATGACTAATTCGTTTAATGAAAATATGAAAAATAAGAAAGTTACTTTTGAAAAATCAAGAAACGGATTTTATGTTGAAGGAGAAGAAATCATGATTGCAGTTGCAGATGAATTGACAAATAGCGAATGGAAATTCATCAACTATGACAGTAATCAAAGTAGAATTTTTCAAATGATTTTTAATGAATCCATAAAAAAAGAACTCGGATTGAATTAAAACATCATACCTTTACTGAATAGATTATAAAAACAAATCTCATGGCTAAAGGTAAAGACGTTCGGAAAACAGTTAAAAAAGAACCTCTTAAAACTCCAAAAGAAAAAAAAGAGGAGAAAAGAGAAAAGAAAAATAAACGGGATTAACCCGGTAAAATCTTGCCCGGATTTAATATCCCATTTGGATCAAAAACAAATTTTATTCGTTCCATTAATTCCAAATGAGTTTTGCTAAAAGCAATACTCATATAATCTTTTTGCACATATCCAATGCCATGTTCTCCTGAAAGTGTGCCTTTTAATAAAACCGTTAATTCAAAAATTTCTTTAATTCCTTTTGGAACTTCTGTTTGCCAATTTTCATCTGACATATTTCCTTTTATAATATTCACATGCAAATTTCCATCGCCAGCATGACCATAACAAACGGATTTAAAACCATACTTTTTTCCGATGGATTTAATTCCATCTAATAATTTTGGTAATTCATAACGCGGCACAACCGTATCCTCTTCCTTATAAATTGAATTGGATTTGACCGCTTCTGCAATACTTCGCCGCATTTTCCACAAGGCATTTTTTTCATCTTCGGTATCTGCAAAAAGAATGTCATCAATTTGAAATTGTTCCACCACTGTCATTATTTTTTCGGCTTCAGCCAACAAAATTTCAGGATAATTTCCATCTACTTCAATGAGTAAATGAGCTTGAATTTCATTTTTCACTTGCACATTCAATCCATCAATGTATTCTACTGCCCAATCAATGGCATCGCGTTCCATAAACTCTAATGCACTGGGTACAATTCCTGCTCTAAAAATGGCAGAAACCGCTTCACAAGCCTCATTAGCTTTGTAAAACGGAACTAACATCAATACGTTATGCGTGTTTTTGGAAAGTAACTTCAAAACAATTTTAGTGACAATTCCCAGCGTTCCTTCGCTCCCAACCATCAATTGAGTCAGGTTGTATCCTGTTGAATTTTTTAATGTATTGGCTCCGGTCCAAATAATATCTCCGGTTGGCAAAACCACTTCTAAATTCAAAACATAATCTTTGGTAACACCATATTTTACAGCTCTCGCTCCACCGGAATTTTCGGCAACATTTCCGCCAATGAAACAACTTCCCATACTACTTGGATCAACCGGATAGAAAAGTCCTTTTTCAGAAACAGCTTCGCGTAACACTTGTGTAATCACACCAGGCTCGGTAATCACTTGCAAATTTTGTTCATCAATGGATAAAATTTTATTAAATCGTTCCATCGATAGTCCGATTCCACCTTGAACAGATAATGCTCCGCCACTCAACCCTGTTCTACCACCAATGGGAACTACAGGAATTTTATATTGATTGGCGATTTTTAAAATCTCAGAAATTTCAGTTGCGTTTGAAGGTTTCACCACAACATTTGGCGGAAAAACATAATCTTCCGTTTCATCATGACCATAGTGATTTCGTGTTTCTACATCAGTAAAAACAAACGATTGACCGACAATAATTTCTAATTTTTTGAGAATATCCTGTGTAAGTTGCATGCTGTAAATTTAACTCAATAAAGGTAAAAAAATTATATCATTGTTAATACCCAATACCAAAAAGCTAGCGTTAAAAAAGATAACGGAATACCAACGCCAACCATCATACTACTTAATTTGGGTTTTAACCCATATGTTGAAGCCAAAATTGACCCGGTTATCATCGGTGCCATGGCAGATTGCATGATGGAAACATCAATTTGAACGCCATCTGCACCTAAAATTATTTTATATAAAAGCAAGAAAAAAGCAGGCATTAAGAACAATTTAAAAAATAATCCTAGAGTTAAAAAATTCCAGTGTTGACTGTTTTTATCAATTTTTAATTGCAATCCAACTGCAACTAAAGCAATAGCGGTTACTGTACTTCCTAATTTTAGAAAAACAGTTTGCATTAATTCGGGGAAATCGGTTTGAAATAGATTTAAAAAACAAGCAATTAAAAAGGATATGAAAGGTGGAAATAATAGAATTTTTGAAACTATTGATTTTGTATTTGTTTCTCCTTTTGAAAAATAAACAGCAGCCGCTACAGCCAAAGTGGCCGTTACCACAAATGACCCCGGTTGATCCACAAAAATGGCAGTTTGTAATCCTTCTTTACCATATAATGCTTCCGATACAGGATAACCAATAAAAGCAGTATTTGATAATCCGCCTGTAATGACAAGACAACCCGTTAATTTTTTTGACCATCCTAGCCATTTTTGTAAAATTGAAAAAAACAAAAAAGACAATGCAAATCCGAGCCAAGCTATTCCTAACGGAAATAATAATTTTGAAGAAATTTCAATTTTTGGAATGTAATACAACGCCAATGAAGGCAAAGAAATATAAATTACGAAATGGTTTAAAGCAATGTGACCGTTTATTGGAAAAGATTTGATATATCGCAAACCAACTCCTAAAGCCAAACAAAGAAAAAGCAAGATTATATTTTCCATAATTGAAATTGGAATGTAAAAATACCATTATAAAATTGTTCTTTCAATTTTTGGTACTTTTTTTAATCACTTGAATCTCTTGTTGATTTTACTTACTTTTACTACTTGAAATTAATTTTGTGAAAAAAACAAATCCAAATAAATCCGCTTTAAGTGAAAAAGAAGGTGTTCCTCAACCGGAATTCATCAGTGATTTGGTTGTGAAAAACATTAAGCAATTTCGAAAAATTCAACCGTCTTCTGATGAATTGATTGATGGAATTTTAAAAGGCAACATTTCCGACTTAAGTCGTGCCATTACTTTAGTAGAAAGTACAAATCCCAATCATTTAAACAAAGCAAATGAAATTATTGCCGCTTGTTTACCCCATTCAAATGAATCTATTAGAATAGGAATAACAGGCGTTCCGGGAGTTGGTAAAAGTACATTTATTGAAGCTTTTGGAAAACACTTGACTTCATTAGGCAAAAAAGTAGCTGTTTTGGCTGTTGATCCAAGCAGCACCATTTCTCACGGTAGTATTCTTGGAGATAAAACCCGAATGGAAGAATTAGTTAAAGATAAAAATGCCTACATCAGACCTTCTGCATCGGGTGAAACTTTAGGTGGTGTTGCCAGAAAAACACGTGAAACTATCATTCTTTGTGAAGCCGCCGGATTTGATACCATCATTATTGAAACCGTTGGTGTGGGTCAAAGTGAAACGGCCGTTCACAGTATGGTTGATTTCTTTTTGTTATTAAAAATTTCAGGTGCCGGCGATGAATTGCAAGGAATCAAACGAGGAATCATGGAAATGGCCGATGCCATCGTAATCAATAAAGCTGATGGCGATAACATCAAAAGAGCAAAACTAGCCAAAACAGAATTCAATCGAGCATTACACTTATTTCCGGCAAAAAAATCAGGTTGGATGCCTACAGTTTCTACTTGTAGTGCCATTACCAAAGAAGGAATTGATGCCGTTTGGAAAACCATATCTAATTATTTAGAATTGACACAATCCAATACTTATTTTCAAGATAAAAGAAAAGAGCAAAATCAATATTGGATGATGGAAACCATTAATGAACAATTGAAGAATCATTTTTACAATCATCCTGAAATTATTCATTTATTGGATAAAAAGAAAAAATCGGTTCAAAATAATGAAATTTCACCTTTTGCAGCAGCTTTAGAATTGCTTTCTACTTACTACAAATAATTTTTTTATACCCTATCTAATTCATTTTTGATTAAATATCAATTATTATATCCAAAAAGGTATAAAATATTGGTAAAATTTAAAAATATACCTTTTATGGTGTGATTTTTCAATATTTTTGTATATTTGTAGTTTAAAAGGTATAAATATGCGAGAAAATTTAACCGATTTAAGTAAGCACATCAAACTAAAACGCAAGCAAAATAAGCTTACACAGCCAGAACTAGCTTTAAAAGCCGGAGTTGGTTTGCGATTTGTTCGAGATTTAGAACAAGGGAAAAGCACTTTAAGAATGGATAAAGTGAATGATGTATTACGATTATTTGGAGAGACATTAGGACCGGTTCCAATGGATCGAGATAAATTGATAACAAATGAATAGAAGCGGAAAAGTATATATGAAAAATGAGTACTGCGGAACAGTTTTAGAAACTGATCATGGTTATTTATTTCAATATGATACAGAATATTTAAAAAAAGAAAATGCTCAAGCAGTGAGTCTAACATTGCCACTAACTGAAAAACCCTTTCAAAGTAAAACCCTTTTTGCATTTTTTGATGGATTAATTCCGGAAGGTTGGTTGTTAGACATCGCAGAGAAAAATTGGAAAATTAATTACAAAGACAGAATGGGTTTGCTCCTCACCTGCTGCAAAGATTGTATTGGAGCTGTAAGTGTTCAAAGAAATGAAGAACTATAAAAAAAAATATTTAGCACGATTAGAACAAACTACCAGAGAAGTTCAGGAACCTGAAACTTTTTATGGTAGAAGATGTTTGTATTGCTATGAACCACTTGTTGATAGTAATTCAGATTTTCATGAAGCGTGCAACAAACGCTTTTTTGGACAATTAAAAACTCCTCAACTCAATTATAATTTGGAAAACTTACAAGAATTAGCTTCAAAAGTCATCCAAAGTCAAATGGCGGTTACAGGAGTTCAGGCAAAAGTTTCGTTGAGTTTATTCAGAAAAGAAGAAAAAAACTTAACCAAAAAACTAACTATCGTAGGGCTTTATGGTGATTATATACTCAAACCACCTTCGGAGCATTATGAACAATTACCTGAATTGGAAAGTGCTACCATGCATATGGCAGATGTTTGTGGAATAAAAGTTGTGCCTCATAGTTTAGTAAAGTTGCAAGATGAAACCCTTTGTTACATCACAAAACGTATGGATAGAACCAGAAAAACCAAACTCCACATGGAAGACATGTGTCAATTAAGCGAACGATTAACCGAAGATAAATACAAAGGAAGTCACGAGCAAGTGGCTAAATTGGTGTTGAAATTTTCAAGTACACCGTTATTGGATGTGAGTAATTTTTATGAACAAGTGCTATTTAGTTTTTTTACCGGAAACTCCGATATGCATTTGAAGAATTTTTCCTTACTGGAAAAAGAAGGGCAAGGTTTAAGTTTGTGTCCGGCTTATGATTTAGTGCCAACAGCATTAGTAAATCCAGCAGATACCGAAGAATTGGCTTTGACTTTGAATGCAAAAAAAAGAAAACTAAAATATATAGATTTTTTATCCGCTTATGAAAATGGTGGTTTGAATAAGAAAGTTTTAGATAATACCTTAGAACTTTTTGTCTATGCCAAACCCGAAATGGAAGCCGTTTTAGAAAAGAGTTTTGTGAGTGATGAATACAAATCAAAATATTACTCTCTAATTGATAGCAGATATAAGCAATTAAATTTGATATAAATTGATATACAAAAAAAGCCGTTTTAATTTTATTTGAAACGGCTTAAATTTTAAAAATTATTCTTCGTAACGTTCCATTTCTCTATCATAAAAAGCACCGGCTAACTCAATTAATTTTTCTAATTCAGTTTCCAATTCTTTTTCATCTTCAACATCAACCTCTTCGATGATTTCAACTTCGTCATCTTTTAAATTGATTATAAAACGAGGATATTCTAAATGAATGATAAATATATCTTCAGGGAAATCAGTGTTGTCAGCTAAAACAAATTTTGGTAAGTCCATTTTTTTTATGGTAATTGGTTATTGGTAATTGGTTAAATATAAATGAATTAGTATTCAAATGTACCAAATTCACTGGTAATCGTTAATTTTTTATTATCGGATGCCTCTACTCTACCTACAATCTGAGCATCAACATTGAAAGATTTTGAAATCTCGATAATGTCGTTAGCAATTTCAGCCGGAACATAAAGCTCCATTCGGTGACCGCAATTGAACACTTGATACATTTCTTTCCAGTTGGTTTTTGATTGTTCTTGAATCAGTTTAAACAAAGGTGGAATCGGAAATAAATTATCTTTTATAATATGAACATTATCAACAAAATGTAGAATTTTTGTTTGAGCTCCACCGCTACAATGCACCATTCCGTGAATGTCTTTTGATGTGTACTTTTCCAAAATCTTTTTGATAATCGGAGCATATGTTCTAGTTGGAGAAAGGACTATTTTTCCGGCATCAATTGGACTATTTTCAACCGAATCAGTCAACTTCACTTGACCTGAATATACCAAATCACTTGGTACTTCAGCATTATAAGTTTCAGGATATTTATCTGCTAAATATTTTGAAAAAACATCATGACGAGCAGAAGTCAATCCATTGCTTCCCATACCTCCATTATATTCTTTTTCATAAGTAGCTTGACCAAAGGAAGCTAAACCAACAATTACGTCACCTGGTTTAATGTTAGCATTATCAATCACATCGCTGCGTTTCATTCGAGCTGTAACAGTTGAATCTACAATGATTGTTCGAACTAAATCACCAACATCTGCTGTTTCGCCACCAGTTGAATGAATGGTTACGCCAAACGAATTTAACTCTTGAATTAATTCCTCGGTTCCGTTAATTATGGCAGAAATCACTTCGGCTGGAATTCTATTTTTATTTCTTCCTATGGTTGAAGAAAGTAAAATATTATCGGTTGCTCCAACACAAAGTAAATCATCAATATTCATGATTAAAGCATCTTGAGCAATGCCTTTCCAAACAGAAATATCTCCTGTTTCTTTCCAATACGCATATGCCAAAGACGATTTTGTTCCTGCTCCATCAGCATGCATTAACAAGCAATAATCCGAATCATTTGTCAAATAATCCGGAACAATTTTGCAAAACGCTTTTGGAAACAAGCCTTTGTCAATATTTTTAATGGCATTATGTACGTCTTCTTTTTCGGCAGAAACACCTCGAAGTTTATAGCGATTACTGGTATCAGAACTCATAAAAAAATGTGTGTTGTTGTTTGGCAAAGATACATTTAATGTAATTAAGTCGCAAAGTGAAAAGTGATGAAAAAAGGAAAATTAGTTTTCCATAATTTCTATTTCAACTCTTCTGTTTTTTGCACGTTCTTCTTCATTTTTTTCAGGAATGGTAAAGATTGGTTTAGAAGTTCCGAAACCTTTGTATGAAATTCGCTTTTTATCAATGCCTTTTAGATTTAAATAACGATAAATAAAGCGAGATCTTTGTATAGAAAGCTGCAACTCTTTTGTATTTTCATTGCAACACATGTGACCTTGAATTTCAATTTTCAAATTCGGATTGTCATTCAAAACTTCAACTAATTCATCCAAACTTGGTTCTGATTCTTTAACTACCCGAAACGTGTTAAAATGAAAATTTATTCCTTCCAATCTAATTCTATCCCCTTTTTTAACTCTAGAAATTTTCTCTCTTAACGGAATTAGTGGGTCGTCAAACAACATTGGTTTTCGATTTTCCCATACATTTACTTTCAATTTATCCTCTGAATCAACCTTTAAATTTCTATAAAAAACAACTACTTTTCTGTTTTCAGCTTGAATTTTTGATTGCTTAAAATTTTTACCATAAGGTATTTTTTGTAAACCTTCGTTAATTTGAATTGCATTATTTTTTAGAATTTGCAAAACTTCATTAATTCTTTTTTGAGATAAAATCAAATTGTATTTTTGAGTGTCAACACTATCACAATGACCGTGAAGCTCTAAGATTTCTGCATTTTTGTTATTTTGCATCCATTTTTCAAAATAGGTTAACGAAACCTGATTTGGGATTGAAGCATTGAAGTCAAAGAATATTTCAAATTTTTCTTGAGCAGAAATGTTATTTCCGAAAAGGAGAGAAAATGCTATGAAAAATAGTTGTTTCAATTTTTTATAATTTCAATTTCTACTCTTCGGTTTGCGGCTCGCTCTTCTTCATTTTTTTCAGGTAATGTAAAAATGGGTTGAGAGCTTCCAAAACCTTGATAAGACAATCGGGATTTTTCAATTCCGTTATGTATCAAAAACTGCTGAATAGCCTTTGCTCGTTGGGTGGACAAATTATTTCGATCTGTTGGCATACAACAAAGATGTCCTTGAATATTAATTTCCAAATTTGGATTTTGCTGCATTACTAGTAACAATTCATATAATTTACCACGACTTTCATTTACAATTGCAAAAGTGTTTAAATGAAAATTCAAATTGTCAATTTTTAATTTTTCACCAGGTTTAGATTCGTCAATTTTTTGCATGAACTCGCGATTCAATTCGTATTCTGATACTGAACCGTTTGGGTTTTTAATTTGAATTATTTCAGGAAAAATTCGTTTGGGTTTTTGAATTGGAGTTTTTTCAATTGGTTTGATTCCTAAAATTTCGTCTTCTCTATGTAAATCCTTTTCTTCTATAAAATAAACTGTTACTCTCCTATTTTTTGATTTGTCTTCACTTTGTTGGTGCTGCTTCCCGTAGCTTCGAGTTTTAAAATCCGAACGAATTGCTACTTTATTTTCAATTTCATTAAACACAAAATTTACTCTTTTTTGAGCTAAAGTATCATTAAAACCAATCGAGCCATCTTCATCTGTATAACCGTTTATTGCCACTATCTTGACCTTACTGTTTTGTTTTATCCAATCATTCAATTTCGATAATTCTGATTTTTTCAATTCAAATTGATTACTATCAAAATAAAAAGAAGTTTGTTCTTGGCTATTTATAGATAAAATATTAAAGAAAAATATAAAAATCAACAATCGTGACATTAGAATGGAATTTTAATAGATAACGAATATAATGAAAAATAATTTTGAATACTATTAAAATCAAAAAGGGATGACCAGAGTCATCCCTTTTTTTGTGGTAAATTCTTTGGAAATATAGTTAATGTTTTTTTGAAATTTAAAAATTTATAACAAAAATTTAAATTTTTACAGAGCTAAAGTAGCAATAAATTTACAATTACAAAACAATTTATTATACATTTTTTTTACATTAAATCACATAATTAATTTGAAATAAAAAAAAACCACTCTATTTGAGTGGTTTAAATTTATTATTTGGTAAACAATAATTCTCTGTATTTGGTTAATGTCCAAATTTCATCATCAACAAGTAACTCTAATTTATCAGAATGATATCTGATTTCTTCGAAAAATGGTTTCACTTTATTGCAATAAGCAATGGCCATTTTTTCGGCATCAGTTAAATTATTTGCTTTCTTACGTTCTTCAGTCATTTGGCCAACTTTACTATTTATGCCTTCAATGTGTTCTGAAATTTCTTTGATTAAGCTAATTTGTTCTCTTGCGATTTTTTCGAAATCTTTTCCAAAAATTTCTTTCAAACCTCTAACATTTTCAATTAAAACATTTTGATATCGAATAGCTGTAGGAACAACATGATTTCTGGCAATATCACCTAAAACTCTACCTTCAATTTGAATTTTCTTGGTATATTCTTCTAATTCAATTTCATATCGAGCTTCCACTTCTACATGATTCATTACATTCAATTCTTCAAACAAGGCAATAGCTTTTTTAGAAACTTTAGCTTTCAAAGCTTCAGGAGTAGTTTTATGATTACTCAAACCTCTCTTTTTAGCTTCTTTTTCCCAAGCATCACTATATCCATCTCCTTCAAAAAGTATAGCTTTTGTTTGTTTGATGTATTCTCTCAAAACATTGAAAATAGCTTCGTCTTTTTTCAAATCATTTTTCTCAATCAACGTGTCTACTTCAGCTTTGAAATCTTTTAATTGTTTTGCAACAATACTATTTAAAGTTGTCATTGCATTAGCACAATTGGCTGATGAACCCACTGCTCTAAATTCAAATTTATTTCCTGTAAAAGCAAATGGAGACGTTCGGTTTCTATCAGTGTTATCCAAAAGTACATCCGGAATTTTGCCTACTACATTCAATTTTAAATCTGTTTTTTCTTCCGGGGAAAGTTTCCCTGTTGACACTCCCTCTAATTCTTCTAAAACTTTTGTCAACTGTTGACCAATAAACACAGAAATAATTGCAGGAGGGGCTTCGTTAGCACCTAATCTATGATCGTTACTTGCAGAAGCAATTGCAGCACGAAGTAATTCTTCATAAACATTAACTGCTTTTATGGTATTAATAAAGAATGTTAAGAATTGTAAGTTACTCATTGGTGTTTTGCCCGGACTTAACAAGTTGATACCAGTGTCTGTAGCTAACGACCAGTTGTTGTGCTTACCAGATCCATTCACCCCTTTAAAAGGTTTTTCATGGAACAAAACTCTGAACTCATGACGCTCTGCTACTTTTTGCATTACATCCATCAACAAAGAATTATGGTCTACTGCCAAATTGGTTTCTTCAAAAATTGGAGCTAATTCAAATTGATTTGGTGCTACTTCATTATGTCTTGTTTTAACAGGAATTCCCAAAAGCATACATTCATTTTCTAGATCTCTCATATAATTTAATACACGAGTTGGAATTGATCCAAAATAATGATCTTCCAATTGTTGTCCTTTTGCTGACGTATGTCCTAACAACGTTCTTCCGGTTGCTAAAATATCAGGTCTTGAATTCGCTAAAGCGGTATCAATAAGAAAATATTCTTGTTCCCAACCAAGAGTTGGAGTAACCTTTTTTACATTTTTATCAAAATATTTACAAACATCAGTTGCCGCTTCATCAATGGCATGAAGAGCTCTTAATAATGGTGTCTTATAATCCAACGCTTCTCCTGTGTAAGATACAAATACCGTTGGAATACAAAGTGTGGTTCCGTAAATAAAAGCCGGTGAAGTTGGGTCCCAAGCGGTGTAACCCCTTGCTTCAAAAGTATTTCTGATTCCTCCATTTGGAAAACTAGAGGCATCCGGCTCTTGTTGAGCTAATTGATCTCCACCAAATTTTTCAACCGGATCACTTCCATCAAAAGACGTTTCAAAAAAAGCATCGTGTTTTTCAGCAGTTGCACCTGTTAAGGGTTGAAACCAATGCGTATAATGGGTTACTCCTTTTGTTAAGGCCCATTCTTTCATTCCCATCGCAATATAATCTGCTAATTTTCTATCAATTTTAGTCCCATGTTGTACAGCACTTTGAACTGCCTTGTAAGCATCGGGGGTTAAAAATTTTCGCATTGCTTTGTCATTAAAGACATTAGCTCCAAAAATTTCGGATTTTTTTCCAATTTCTTCCACTTTTACAGGTTTTCTACCTAAAGTTTCTTTTAATGCTTGAAAACGAATTGTTGACATAGATGATAATTTGAAGGATTACTATTTTTACGTTGCAAATTTAATACTTTTTAGATATAAAACAATTAACCCCCTATTTTTTTAGGGGGTTAATTAAAAAAAATAATATTATAATTCAAAATACCTACAAAAAATAGGGTCAACACATTTTACATAAAAGTCAAATAAATAAAAGTACCATAAGCTATCACTAAAACAAAACCTGCTTTTCTATCCAAATATCCTTTTTTAGGAAGCATGACTAATGGAATTAAAATAAAAGAAAATGCCAGCATCCAAATGATGTCAAAGGACATTAATCTATTGTCAACCAGCTTTACAGGATGAATAATAGCTGTTAATCCTAAAACTGACAGAATATTAAAGATATTAGAACCTATTATATTCCCAATTGAGATGGAGCTTTCTTTTTTCACAGCAGCAATAATTGAAGCGGCAAGTTCCGGTATACTTGTACCAATTGCAACAACAGTAACTGCAATAACTCGATCGGAAACACCATAAGACTCTGCTAGATTAACAGCCCCTTTTATTAATAGCTCAGAACCTCCCCATAATCCTAAACCACCTACTCCTAAGAAGAATACAACTTGATACATAGGCATTGCTTTTTCAAGGGGAATTTCAACTTCTGATGGGGCTTTCTTTTGGAACTTGATTAAGTATATTACAAAACAAATCAAGAGTAAAAATAAAATCATGCCTTCTATTCTACTTATCTCACCATCATACTGTAAAATTCCAAACAACAAAACGGAAGAAATTAGCATTGCCGGCCAATCCGTTTTAAAAAATGATTCATCAACTTTCATAGCATTGATAATCATAACAATTCCGAGAATTAACCCAATATTAGCAATGTTGGAACCAATTACATTTCCTAAAGCGATATCGGGAAAACCTGCCATTGCAGACTTAATACTAACTATTAATTCCGGTGCAGAAGTGGCAAAAGAAACCACTGTCATTCCTATAATAATTTTTGAAATGTTTAATCTTAAGGACATCCCAACAGCCGACTTCAGCAACCAATCACCTCCTAGTACTAATAAAACTAAACCAGCTATAATTAAAATAAAATCCATTAGTCAATTTTTTTTACGAAAGTATAAAACGTTAATGATAAATAAATCATATTACTTAATAAAAAAATTGCATGATTTACAGCAATAAAAAAGGGGTGCCTGTAGACACCCCTTTAGTTAAATTAGTTAGATTTATCTTTAACTAGACATTTCTCTATAGACAAAAAAGATAACTAAAAATAAAAACACTTTATAAGACAAGTCTTATGTTTAAATAAAAAACAATTTTTGATTAAAATTATAATTTACAAATAATTAAAATCAATTAGTTATAAATTAATTCTTTCAGAGAATAATTTTACATCGGCTTCAGTAAGACCATACATTTCCATAACTTGATCATAGTTACTATAATCCATTTTAGCAGAGAAATATCCGGGGATAATTACTATTCTAAATGTTTGATTGTTTAGAAACTGAGGGGTTGTTCCCAAATCATATGTACCACCAGCATAAATTGTAAAATCAACTCTACTAAAGTCAAAATCATAATCTAATTCTCCTTGATTTAAATACAACGTACGTGGAATTTGTTGCCAAATTGGCGTTGAGGAGTTAATTGTACCATCCATTCTATAAATTAGAAGAACGTCTGAATTTAAAATCGGGGGAATTAGTTCTCGATAAATTGAATATCCAAATTGATTACTAAAACCAAAATTAACATTTCTCAATTCAAAAACTTCTGCTTCAACCGAAACACCATCTCTACCCGGAACCCCTTGAGGTCCTTCACAACTTTGTAACGTTATCATCCCGATAAACGCTAAAATCAATGTAATTTTTTTCATATTTTTTTGTCTTAATGATTCGTATTAAAATACTTTTTCAATACTTATGCCAAAGTTATCTTTTTTTGCATGAAATCTACTTATTTTATTTTTTACATTTGACATATGAAAGAAAAACTCACTCTATACATGGTTATGCTTGGTTGTAAACCACCGGGAAGAATAACCGAGCAGCACGATATTTTTTTTGGAATTGGAAAATCTTTAACCGATTTAATTCCCGAAATGAAAACTTTTTGGCCGGAAGCAAAAGGTAAAATACATATTGACGCTTGGCGAGAGGTAACATTTGTGGATGGTTTTTCTCTGGAAGTAACTGAAAGAGATTCAACTGATTCAAAAGATAATAAATTATTTTTTATCAACTTAGGGGGTTACAAAGAAAATGAATTTGAAGAATATCACTATAAAATTATAACGGTTGCAAAAAATAAAGCTGAGGCAATTAAGAAGTCCAAACAAACAACTTTTTATAAGCATTGTGGTTTTAAAGGAGCCACTTCACATATTGATGACAAATATGGTGTAGATGTAGATGATATTTATGAAATTGAGGATTTATTATCTGTTGAAACAAAAAAGAACTTTCAAATTCAAATTCATTCCACTAATTCCTCTGTTGAGAATATGCTTCACATTGGTTATTTAAAAATAAAAAAACCGTCAGAATAAATCCTGACGGCTTCTCCGTTAAAATTACCTTACTTATTTTCTGGCTTTAACAATTGTTTTGGTATTTGATTCTCTATCCGTGGTAATTCTTACCATAAATAGTTGCCCTTCGTTTCTGGCAAAACTCATATAGATATTTTCTTCTTTGTGTAAATACCCTTTTGTATCTACATTTCTATAAACCAGAATTCCTCTGTAATCAAAAATTTCAATGGTTACTTTTGAATCATACTCAAAATTATATTTAATTGAAATCTCTTCTTGGAACGGAACCGGATAAATATCAAATAATTCTTTACCCAAAGTCGTCTCTGCAATTCTCGATTGAATTTGATTTATAGGATTGTTATGTGCATCTATTGAACAACCTGCGTTATTTAATTCATCCAAAGCTATAGCTAAATTATTAACTGCATTACCATTGGAAGCAAATGCATTGTTTACTGTGGTAATTAATAATTGTGCATTATTCAAATAAGGCTCCCCATAATTCACAAATTCATGACAAATATTAAGCAATGCTGCAACCGATTGTCTTCCAAGATTGGCTGCACCTCCACCACCTAGATTTAAAACTTCCATAAAAGTTTTGTTTTTAATGTTATTAGGAGCACTGGTAAATACCGTTCCATATTTAGCACTTGGACTATAAGTTCCACACCAGTTTTGTGGGAAATTTTTCCAATAGCCAATAGTACAACCATCAAAGAATTCACATTCCGGTCTTGTAACCACTACCTCATCTTGTGAAGTACATCCATTTGATAAATCGGTAACTGTAAGAACATATGTTCCTTCCATATCCACAGTTGGAGTTGCTGTATCTGCACCGGAAACTATGTTTCCATCTAATGTAGACCAAGAGAAAATAACATTCAAAGTAGTTGAAGATCCTGACAACTGTACTGTAGAAGTATCACACGAAATTTGAGCATCATCTCCCGCATTTGCATTTGGTGGTGTGTTATTTAAAGTAACCAATGCAACATCAGTAGCGGTACATCCATTATCAGGATTAGTAACTGTTAATGTATACGTTCCAGCTGCATCTACGGTAGGCGTTGCCGTATCAGCTCCAAAAGCGATATTACCTCCATTACTTGCTACCCATGCAAACGTTGCACCAGGTGTTGTTGAAGAGCCACTTAAACTTACTGATTTTGAAGTACAATTCAATTCCTTATCCGCTCCTGCATTTGCGTTTGGCGGTGTGTTATTTATAGTAACCAAAGCTACATCTGTAGCTGTACATCCATTTGCAGGGTTTGTTACCGTTAAGGTATAGGTTCCTGCTGCATTCACGGTTGGTGTAGCTGTGTTAGCTCCTGAAACAATATTTCCGCCATTGCCAGCCACCCAAGCAAATGTTGCTCCCGGTGTGGTTGAAGAACCGCTTAATGCAATAGATGTTATTGTACAAGTAAGTTCTTTATCCGCTCCCGCATTTGCGTTTGGAGGTGTGTTGTTCAAGGTAACTAACGCCACATCAGTAGCTGTACAACCGTTATCCGGATTTGTTACCGTTAAGGTGTATGTACCCGCCGCATTTACTGTTGGTGTCGCTGTATTACCTCCTGAAACAATATTTCCGCCATTACTAGCTACCCAAGCAAAAGTTGCCCCCGGAGTGGTTGAAGAACCGCTTAATGCAATAGATGTTATTGTACAAGTAAGTTCTTTATCAGCCCCAGCATTTGCGTTTGGAGGTGTGTTATCTAGGGTAACTAATGCCACATCAGTAGCTGTACAACCGTTATCCGGATTTGTTACCGTTAAGGTGTATGTACCCGCCGCATTCACTGTTGGTGTCGCTGTGTTAGCTCCTGAAACAATGTTTCCGCCATTACTAGCTACCCAAGCAAATGTTGCTCCGGGTGTGGTTGAAGAACCGCTTAATGCAATAGATGTTATTGTACAAGTAAGTTCTTTATCCGCTCCTGCATTAGCGTTTGGAGGTGTGTTATCTAGGGTAACTAATGCCACATCAGTAGCCGTACAACCGTTATCCGGATTTGTTACCGTTAGGGTGTATGTACCTGCCGCATTCACTGTTGGTGTCTCTGTATTAGCCCCTGAAACAATATTTCCGCCATTACTAGCTACCCAAGCAAAAGTTGCTCCCGGTGTGGTTGAAGAACCGCTTAGTGCAATTGATGTTACTGTACAATTAAGTTCTTTATCAGCCCCAGCATTTGCGTTTGGTGGTGTGTTATCTAGAGTAACTAACGCCACGTCAGTAGCCGTACATCCGTTAGCAGGATTTGTTACCGTTAAAGTATAGGTTCCTGCTGCATTCACTGTAGGTGTCGCTGTATTAGCTCCTGAAACAATGTTTCCGCCATTGCTGGCAATCCAAGCAAATGTTGCTCCCGGTGTTGTTGAAGAACCGCTCAATACAATTGAGGTTACTGTACAAGTTAATTCTTTATCCGCTCCAGCATTTGCGTTTGGAGGCGTCTTGTTTTCTGTAACCGTAACTGTATCTTCTGCAAAACAGCCAACAGGACCTGCATTTGCTCTAACCGTATAAACTCCGGGATTAGAAACTACAGGAGCGTTTCCAACTAATTCTGGTCCTAATTGACCCGGACCAGGTGAAGGCCCATACCACTTAATTGTAGCTCCCGGCGGAGTAATATTTGTAGCCGTTAAAGTGGCCGTTGGATTGGTACATGTTAATTCATTACTTGCATTGGCTGTAACGTCAACATCCGTAATGTTTCCGAATAAAAAGGGGCCGGAAAAGTCTTTTAATTCTGCCGTAAAAGAAGCAGAAGATCTCGTTTTCACTAATAAACTACCTAGTAAATTATTACAAGGTCCATCATCGTTTGATCTACTATCAAGACCTAAAGCAGTTAAGTTAATTCCAAATTCCGCAAACTGTAAGGCTTTCATGTCATCAAAATAGGCTGCATTTCCTTCTTGGCTTCCCCAAGGAGCTCCTAGCGTTGGTGCTGTTACATTAACTACAGCAAATACTGTAGCTTCTGCTGTTGGATCTTTTGTGGTAATTCCTGCATATCCATAAATACCTGCTCCATTTCCTTGGTCAAAAGTTCCGGTAAGACTAAATGGTCGATTTGGTCGTGAATTAAAATTTGCAATATCTGCACTTGACATCCAAATTCGTACACTTGCTTGTGGATTAGCACCTCCATTTGCAAAATCTATAGCAACTAAAATATCACCCGGAATATCGATACTCCCATCAGGTTCAAAAACCCAAGCTGTATGACCGGCATCCGGCCCTGCATTAATTAATGCATTCCCACTGAAAGTCACTTCTCTTCTGAAAAATTCAAAATCGGTATGCGAATTACCATCAGCTGAAACTGTGGTTGCTCCGCCAAAACCCCATAAAATTCCGGTAGGTGACTGAGCCAATGCTGCGGGAGAAATGTCTCTTCTCAAATAGCCAAAAACATCAATTAAGTCATTTTTTGGAGGTGTTCCACCGCTACCCAGTGTCCATGTAGTAGGATTATCCCCATTTTTATTTGAGTTTCCACTAAATACTGATGTATCGTTATTGCTTTGAGCTGAATTATTATCTCTAGCATATACGGCATCAATCCATATGTTGGTACCTAAAATTGTATTATAAGGTACTGACATTCTTTTCTCGAAAGAGAAATTGTTATTGGCTAAAATAGATGCTTTAATACCTGCGGCATTAGTAACATCAATTACTCCGAGTCCTGACCCGGGCCATAATGAAGGGTTAGCAAACCAGTCATCTGTTCCAATCGGACCGGCTAAATTTCCAAATTGAAGCCTGTTAGCATAAACATCGGCATCAATACCAAAGTTCGCTTTTAGAGCAGCACCTGCTACGATTTGAGCTTTAGATTCTTGAAATGACAAGAAAATTACACCTATAAAAAGTGTAGTGAAAATTGCTTTCAAAACGTTGTTTAATTTTTGAAAACCTGAATTGCCTGATTTCCAAAAAAATATTGGAACACCATGGAATAATTCGTTACGAAAATGTTTTTTTTGTTTCATAATAATAAGGTTTAGATAAACCATATCATTACTAAGTAAGAAAATTTAAGAGAGAGGCAGTAGTTAAAAAATTTCTCTTTTGAAGTTTAAGTTAAACAAAATTACGAATGACGAAAACACTAATCAACACAAAATTTTAATTTGATTACTGTTCAACAATTATTAATTTGTTTTTGAAAATAGAAAGCAAATTTAACATAAATATTAACACATGCAAATTATTTTGTTGTTTTTTTAAACTTTTTACATTTTTTTATCAATATTTCCTACAATTAAATATTTAAACTGTTTAATTAATTATCTTTAATTTTAAAAACAAAAACTATGGGAAGAAATAATCCGAAAAATATAAAAATACATAACGACAAGTTACACAAAGAGCAAGCCAAAAAGAAAGAAAAGGAAATGGCGAGAAAAGAGAAACTGAAAGCCATTGTTCGGAAGTTTAATAGTGATGAAAATGAAACTACTAACTAATTAAATCATTGCTATGAAAAATTTACTTTTGATTACTTTCTTATTTTTCAATATTTCTTATGGTCTTGCCCAAGACAAGGCTACCATTGAAAAAGAAGCCACTGCCCTAGCCCAAGAACAATTGGATGGCTACAACAAACGTGACATTGAAGCTTTTTTGCAACCTTACAGTGAAAATGTAAAAGTATATACTTTTCCCGATCAACTTTTGTATGAAGGAAAGGCTAAGATGCGAGAAGAATATACGGCGATGTTCAATCAATTACCCGATTTGTATTGTAAATTAGTAAACCGAATTGTGCTAAACAACAAAGTCATCGACCATGAAGAAGTTGTCTTTATGAAATCTGAACCCAAACTCTATGCGATTGCGGTTTATACAATTACGGATGGTAAGATTAGTGAGGTTCGATTCATACAGTAGTTAATTCCCTTGCAACCTAATCCAAAGCTTCCTCAATAATTTCTTAGCTTGTTCTCGATTTTTATTTGGTAATTCCATCGCTTTGACCTCCCCTTTTTCTTCAGTAATTTGATAACTGAATGAAAATTGAAAATCATTTTCATCTGTATTCATCACACCAAACCGCAAATCATTGAAAAGGAGTTGATTTTCTTTTTGGGTGATGCAGTACCAACCTTCTGAGATTCTTTTAAGTTGTTTGATTACTGCTTCGTTTTCATAGTCAGTAATCAATTCCTTTTGTTTTGGAATAAATTGAAATTGAATGGGTTTTGTATCAAAAAAAGAATAGTCGCCAATGTAATAACCGTTTTCCACTTTTACGTTGGTGGTCCATAAAATGATATTGAATGGCGATGGTTTGACCACAATTTCTTGATAGGAAATATTCTTTTCTTCCAATTGTTTTTCAAATTTATTCGTTACGATTGATTGTACTAAAAGCGTGAGAAACAAATACGAAGTGCTCACAATCAATCCGATTCTATTCCAAAATAGTCGTTTAGGGTTGTCTTTCTTTTTCTTCATTGAAAGAATCAGAAACACTAAAAACGGCAAAGTATACAGCGGATCAATCACAAAAATGGATTGCAATGAATAGCGGTTTTCGAGTGGCCAAAACAATTGCGTTCCCCAAGTGGTGAATAAATCGAGTAAGGCGTGGGTTTGCAAAACAAGGTAAGAAAACAACGTAGCTTCTTTAAAATTTACTTCATTTTTCCTTTCTAACTTTTGCAATATCCATCCTAAAATGGGAGAAAGAACAAGAAAAAACAAAACAGAATGGCTGAACCCCCGGTGAATATCTGTTGCCGTTAACGGATCCAAAAATTTACCGTAAAGCACATCCAAATCGGGAATGGTTCCAACAATGGCACCGTAAAGAATGGCTTTGTTGCCAATCTTTTTACCGAGTACTTGATTGCCCACTGCAGCTCCGAGAACGATTTGACTTAGTGAATCCATTTGGAAAGTTTGTGCAAAAATAGTTATTCGCTTACTAGTTTGATAATGAGATGCTCTTTTTTAAGTTTTAATTAAATGGATTTGAAATTTTTTTGACACTTTCGTATCATAATTGAATAGTATCGTATCAAATCGTATCATTTTAGAGTTGCACTTTCAAATCATTTGCGTATATTTGCGTATCAAAACGTATCATTATGAAAAATGGAGTCTATAATTTTAAGCTAAATATCGATTGGAAGCTGATTAAATTAATCAGTGCAATAGATCGTTTTGATGCCAATTGGACAGCCATTGAACGAAAAGAAGGACAAAGTCTCAAGGAATTAAAAAATGTTGCAACTGTGCGAAGTGTTGGAGCTTCCAACCGAATTGAAGGCAACAAAATGAGTGATGAAGAAGTAGATGTATTACTTCAAAAAATTGACATTACAAAACTAACCGATAGAGATGCTCAGGAAGTAGTTGGTTACTTTGAAGTAATGGATTTGATTTCAGAATCATTTGAAAACATCAATCTTGTTGAAAGTCATATCAAAAGTTTACACAATAGTTTGCTAAAATATAGTGCAAAAGACCAGTGGCACAAAGGCAATTTTAAATCACACAGTAATGCTGTTGAAGCCTCATTTCCTGATGGAACAAAACAAATTATTTTTCAAACTACTGAAGCAGGATTCGCAACAGAAGACGCAATCAGGCATTTACTCAACTGGTATAACGTAGAAAAAGAAGTACATCCCTTAATCAAAATAGCCGCTTTTGTGTATGATTTTTTGAGTGTTCATCCCTTCCAAGACGGAAACGGAAGATTGAGTCGGTTAATTTCTACGCTTTTATTACTCAAAAACGGGTATAGATGGATTCAATATGTGAGTTTTGAACACGAAATAGAAAATCGAAAAAACGAATATTATCAAGTGCTGAGAAGTTGTCAGGCACAACGTCCGAATGAAGATATTACGGAATGGACAAATTACTTTTTAAGTTGCTTATCTAATATTCAATCGCAATTGACGAGGAAATTGGATAAAAGCGGTAAGGAAACGCAACTTTCACCCAAAGAAAAATTAATTTATACCATTATTCAAAACAGACCTCATATTCAGTCTGGTGAAATTGCTGAAAAGTTAGCGATACCCTCACCTACCGTTAAACGTATTTTGACAGCATTAATCAATAAAGAAATGATAGAAAAGCAAGGTAGTGGCCGTAATGTTAGCTACACTATAAAATAAAAACAACAATAAATGAATTATCTCCTAATTAAATCCATTTAAAAAAGTTTACACAAAAATAGGCATTCTGATTGTGTAAATTATGTAATGATATCACTTAATCTTATAACACAAAAGTTAAAATTTAATAGACCTTTATAGTTATAATTTTAAATTTATTTATAATGGAAAAGTCTCATTCAACTCTCAATAGCACAATCGAAGTCAATAACATAAAACTATCCTATAATGATGTGGGAATTGGAAAAATACCGGTTGTTTTTTTGCACGGTTTTCCTTTCAATAAATCAATGTGGGATAATCAATTAGCAACTTTTAAGGATACGCATCGATTTATCTCGTTAGATTTTAGAAGTTTTGGACAGTCGTCGAATGATGGTTCTGAATTGAGCATGGATTTATTGGCAGATGATTTGATTGGATTTTTGAATGCGTTGCGATTGCGAAAAGTGATTATTTGCGGTCTCTCAATGGGTGGGTTTGTGACCTTGAATGCTGTTAAACGTTTTCCGGAACGCTTTGCTGCTTTGATTTTGTGTGATACCAATTGTGTTGCCGACACTTCAGAGCAAAGAGAAAAAAGGGATGAAGTTATCGAAGAAATTGAGAAAAACGGTACGTCGAAATTCTCGGCTACGTTTTTGGATTCGCTTTTTGCTGATGACACCTATTCCTCGAAAAAACAACTAGTAGGAAAAATAAATGCCGACATTTTGGCCAATACACCGGAAGTCATAACAGCCGGTTTGAAAGCGTTGGCAACCCGAACGGAAACGTGTTCTTCTTTGGTGGAAATTGCTGTTCCAACGTTGATTATTTGTGGTCGTGAAGATGAAGTGACTCCGTTGGAACAATCGGAATTTATGAATAAACAAATTAAAGATTCGACTTTGAAAGTGATTAATAATGCCGGACATTTATCCAATATGGAGCAACCGGAACTATTTAATGCAGAGCTTTTAGAGTTTTTGTCATCGGAACCGATTATCACGATGGTGAATTCGATTAAAGAGCCTAATGCGAATTTGTTTGTGTAAAAAAAGAGAGGCAAAAATTAAAATTTGCCTCTCTTTCTTATTTATGGTATCTACATATTCCTCCTATACTGCCCACCCACTTCAAACAACGCACTCGTAATTTGACCAAGCGAACAATATTTGGTGGCTTCCATCAAACGTTCAAAAATATTTTGGTTGTTGATAGCGGCTTCTTGCAAGCTGTTTAATTGTTCGTTTACTTTTTGCTCGTGCAATTGGTGTAAGGTTTCTAAGGTCTTAATTTGAAATTGTTTTTCTTCTTCGGTGGCACGAATTACTTCTGCCGGAATCACCGTTGGAGAACCTTTTGAACTTAAAAACGTATTCACCCCAATGATTGGGAAATCGCCATTGTGTTTTAAGGTTTCATAATACAACGATTCTTCTTGAATTTTAGAACGTTGGTACATGGTTTCCATTGCACCTAAAACACCGCCACGTTCTGTGATTCGGTCGAATTCTTGTAAAACGGCATCTTCCACTAAATCGGTTAATTCTTCGATGATGAACGAACCTTGAATTGGGTTTTCGTTTTTGGCTAAACCTAATTCTTTGTTGATAATCAATTGAATAGCCATCGCACGACGAACGGATTCTTCGGTTGGTGTTGTAATGGCTTCGTCATACGCATTCGTGTGCAACGAGTTGCAGTTATCGTAAATGGCATACAAGGCTTGCAACGTGGTTCGGATGTCGTTGAAATCAATTTCCTGAGCGTGCAACGAACGTCCGGATGTTTGAATATGGTATTTCAACATCTGAGCTCTTTCGTTTGCTCCGTATTTATTTTTTAAGGCTTTTGCCCAAATTTTTCTTGCCACACGACCAATCACGGCATATTCCGGATCGATTCCGTTGGAGAAAAAGAAGGATAAATTGGGTCCGAAATCGTTGATGTTCATTCCGCGACTCAAATAATATTCCACGTAAGTGAAACCATTCGCCAGCGTGAACGCCAATTGCGTGATGGGGTTTGCCCCTGCTTCCGCAATATGATAACCCGAAATTGACACTGAATAGAAATTACGTACGTTCTTTTTAATGAAATATTCCTGCACGTCACCCATCAAACGAAGAGCGAATTCGGTGGAAAAAATACAGGTGTTTTGTGCCTGATCTTCTTTTAAAATATCGGCTTGAACGGTTCCGCGAACTTGTGCTAAGGTTTTAATTTTGATGTCTTGGTACACGTCTTGCGGTAGCACTTGGTCTCCGGTTACGCCTAATAACATCAACCCTAAACCGTTGTTTCCTCTGGGAAGTTCGCCGTTGTAGGTTGGACGAACGAAACCGTTTTTCTTGTAGATTTCGTTGATTTTTTCTTCTACCTCAACTTGTAAATTATTTTCGATGATGTATTTTTCACAATTCTGATCGATGGCGGCATTCATAAAAAAGCCAAGCAACATCGGAGCCGGACCGTTGATGGTCATACTCACAGACGTTAACGGATGACTTAAATCGAAACCGGAATATAATTTTTTGGCATCGTCTAAACAGCAAATGGAAACCCCGGCATTACCAATTTTTCCGTAAATATCCGGACGTAAATCGGGGTCGTTTCCGTATAATGTTACTGAGTCAAACGCCGTTGATAAACGTTTGGCGGGTAAACCTGCACTCACATAGTGAAAACGTTTGTTGGTTCGCTCCGGTCCGCCTTCTCCGGCAAACATTCGCGATGGATCTTCGCCTTCTCGTTTGAACGGATACAATCCTGATGCAAAAGGGAATTCTCCGGGAACGTTTTCTTGTAAATTCCATTTTAAAATATCACCCCACGCTTGGTATTTTGGCAACGCTACTTTTGGTATTTGCGAATGCGAAAGTGATTCGGTGTGCGTTTGAATTTTGATTTCTTTGTCCCGAACTTTGAACGAATAAATCGGATTTTTGTATTTATTTACTTTTTCATCCCACGTTAAAATGATTTCCCAGTTGAATGGGTCGAGGTTCATTTTTACACGGTCGAATTCTTTGGTTAATAAACTCAAAAACTCTTTATTGGTTGTGGATGCTGCGTTTTGTAGTTGTTCTTCGTTGATTCCGAATTTGGTTAAACCTAATTTGTTGATGTGACCAACTGATTCGATGGTTTTGTAAATTCCGTATAATTTTTGAGCGACATCTACTTGTGATAAAACCGTTTCGTCATACTTGCGGTTATTTTCTGCAATTTCAGAAAGATAACGTGTTCTGTGTGGTGGAATGACGAAAATTTTCTCGCTCATTTCACGTGTGATTTCGAAGGTAGATTTTAAATCCGCTTCTGTTTTTTCGACGATTTTGTCCATCACTTTTTTGTAAAGTGTGTTCATTCCCGGATCATTAAACTGCGAAGCAATTGTTCCAAAAACCGGTAGTGAATCTAAATCGGCATCCCAAAGATTATGATTCCGTTGGTATTGTTTTTTCACATCACGAAGTGCATCAAGCGAACCTCTTTTATCGAATTTGTTGATGGCGACTAAATCAGCAAAATCAAGCATATCGATTTTTTCCAATTGGGTTGCGGCACCGAATTCAGGTGTCATTACATATAACGAAACATCGGAATGTTCGATGATTTCGGTATCACTTTGACCAATTCCGGAGGTTTCGAGGATAATGATGTCGTATTTTGCTGCTTTTAGGACTTGAATAGCTTCGGCAACATATTTTGATAACGCTAAATTGGATTGACGAGTAGCCAACGAACGCATATAAACTCTAGGATTATTGATGGCGTTCATTCGGATTCTGTCACCCAACAAAGCTCCGCCTGTTTTTCGTTTGGATGGATCTACGGAAATTAATCCAATTGTTTTTTCAGGGAAATCAATTAGAAAACGACGAACTAATTCATCTACTAACGATGATTTTCCTGCTCCGCCTGTTCCGGTGATTCCGAGAACGGGAATTTTGGAGGTTTCATTTTCTCTGTGAATAGTGTCTAACGTTTCTTTGGCAATATCCGGAAAATTCTCTGCTGCTGAAATGACGCGAGCGATTGAACGTGGATTTTTTTTGTATAATTCTTTGGCTTCTCCATTCAAATTATCGCCAATTGGGTAATCGGATTGTTGCACCAAATCATTAATCATTCCTTGCAAGCCCATGGCACGACCGTCATCGGGTGAATAAATTCTGGTGATTCCGTAATCGTGAAGGTCTTTAATTTCTTCGGGAAGGATTACGCCTCCTCCACCGCCAAATATTTTGATATGACCGGCTCCTTTTTCTTTGAGCAAATCGTGCATGTATTTGAAATATTCGTTGTGGCCACCTTGGTAGGATGTCATCGCAATTGCGTTGGCATCTTCTTGAATGGCGGTGTTAACGACTTCTTCAACGCTTCTGTCGTGGCCAAGGTGAATGACTTCTACGCCTGTGGCTTGAATGATGCGTCGCATGATGTTGATGGCTGCATCGTGTCCGTCAAAAAGGGATGCGGCAGTTACAATTCTTACTTTATTTTTAGGAATATAAGGAGTTGCTTGTTCCATTGATAAAAAAATGATGTTTTTGAGGGTGCAATTTACGGAATTAATAAAAAATAATATGTTTTTTTTGTTTCAAGTTGGATTTTTGAACACGGATTTTGAAATATAAGGACTCTAAACTTGAAAGAATATTTTTTTGCCACAAAGATTGAAAGGCACAAAGCTTTTGGAAACTGAAAATTGACGCTTCAACCTGAAACTTGAAACCTTAAACTTTTAACCAACAGAAACAAAAAAGGCATGCTATTTGTTTACTTTTGAACCATTAAATTTATTCTACTATTATGAAAAAAACTATTTTATTTTTGTGTGCCTTTTCTTTTTTCAGTTGTGCCGAGATGCAACAAATTGCCAATCAATTTCCTCAAACCGGTGGAATGTTAGGTAATGCTGATATTTCAAACGGACTAAAAGAAGCGTTAAACAATGGTATTGACAAACAAGTTTCTACGTTAACCAAAGTGGATGGTTTTTTTAAAAATGAAGCGGTAAAAATTTTATTGCCGGACGAATTGAAAGTAGTCGATTCGAGATTACGTTCAATGGGTTTGTCAAGTTTAGCAGATGAAGGTTTAAAAGTATTGAATCGTGCTGCAGAAGATGCCGTAAAAGAAGCTACACCAATTTTTGTTGATGCTGTGAGACAAATGTCTTTTAATGATGCCAAAAATATTTTGATGGGTAATCAAACTGCTGCAACTTCTTATTTACAGAACACCACCTCCAATGCGTTGTATTCTAAATTTAATCCGGTGATTAAAAATTCGTTTTCAAAAGTTGGTGCTGATCAAGTTTGGTCCAACATTATTACAAAATACAATGCTATTCCTTTGGTTACAAAAGTTAATCCTGATTTAACCGATTATACTACCAACAAAGCCATGGAAGGCGTTTTTAAAATGATTGCTGTGGAGGAAAAAGAGATTCGTACGAATTTGAATGCCAGAAGTTCTGATTTGTTGAAAAGGGTTTTTGCGATGCAGGATGGTAAGTAGGGTGATGGTAATGGGTAATGGGTTTTCACTTCATGCTAAAATTTTAATTATCAATAACATATATATAACAAATGCTTAACACAAAGAATTGAAAATTCTGCCGATATTTGCAATATAAATTTAAGGTTTGTTTGGTTAGAGTTAGTTAGTAAAAAGAAAGTCAGTGTTTGAGACCACTGACTTTTTTTTATGCTTTAGACTGAACGAATGTAATGACTGCCGTATTGAAGTGAAGCGGTTGCTCTACATTTACTACGTGTCCGCAGTTTTCTATCACAAATAATTCTGCTGTTTTATAATGTTTTTCAACTACTTGACGAACCGACGGTAAAAACATATAATCTTCTTCTCCCATAACATATAAGGTTGGAATATTAATTTCTACTTGACGAAACCACCGCAAAACCGGATTGATTTCGGCAGTAAGCTTAAACCATTTTATAAATTCTTTTTGATATAATTTTTTGGCTTCATTAATGAAAAGTAAACGTGATTGTTTGTGGTTTTTCTTTGGCATTATAACGAAAGCAAAAAATCGATACAGCACTAAATACGGTAAAACGTATTTGAAAATGTTTCCTAATTTCATAAGAATCTGCGAACGGAAATTCATTTTTAAAATGGCTCCACCCATAATCATCGATTTTACTCTAGTGGGATGCATTTCTGCTAATTGTCTGATAACTATTGTTCCCAATGAAATTCCCACAAAATGTGATGCCTCAATTTTTAAATGATCAATAACTTCAAAAACATCTTGTGCAATGGATTGAAAAGTATACTTTTTTTGAAAACCAGCAGATAAAGTCGGTTTTGAATCTCCATGCCCCCTCAAATCCAATAGCAACACATTGAAATGTTTTTGAAATTCTCTAATTTGTTTGAACCAAATGGATGAACTCCCTCCTGCTCCGTGAACAAAAGTGACCCATTCTGTGCTGGAATCATTGTTATAAATGGTATAAGCAATCACTAATTTTGGATTTTCAACAAAAATAGTCTTTTTATCAACAATTGCAATCTTAACAATTCATAATGAAAATTTAATGTTTCAATAATGTACCTTTGCTAAAATAAAATTTCACCCCAATGAAAGGCGTATTTAAAGAAAACAAAGATTTGATTTTTATAAAAGAAGAATTCAATGCTTTTCTGAAAAAGAAAAAACAACCTATTGCTGAAAAGCAGGAAGAAGCTCAAACAGAAAACCAAGAAACGCTTATTCTGGAAGAAGTGGAACTATAACTTTTCGTGTATCTTCTTGAAATAATCAAAAGCTTTTAAAATTCGGCTTCCGTACCAAGAGAACATTTCCCCATCTACAAAAATGGTTTTGGCGTGGTGTGTACATCGCCCAATTTCAAAAGCGTGTTGGTCTTTAAACGGATATGGTTCTGAAGACAACAATACCAATTCAGGATCACCTTCTTGCCTGATTTTTTCCAATTCAATCTCAGGATATCTCCCTTTTGATTCATATATATTTTGAAAGTGATTCAATCGTAACATTTCATTAATAAAAGTATCTTTACCGGCTACCATGTATGGATTTGCCCATATAAAATAAGCTACTTTTCTAATGGGTTTCTCTTTGATATATTTTTGAAAATCGAGGTAAGCAAAATTGATTTTATCGATCCATTTTTGGGCTTCAATTCTTTTGTTGCATAGCATTCCGAAATCTGAAATCATTTGAAAATTATCTTCAACAGTAACGATATTGGTTACCCAAACCGGACATATTTGGCTCAATTCATCAACAATTTCTTTGGTGTTTTCTTCTTTGTTACAAATAACAATATCGGGTTTTAAAGCAAGTATTTTTTCATATTTGATTGTTTTTGTTCCGCCAACAATTTGCTTGGTTGACTTAAAATGAGGTGGATGAACACAAAATTTTGTGATGCCCACAATGGCATCTTCTAAACCTAAATCATATAAAAGTTCCGTTTGAGAAGGCACAAGAGAAACAATTCGTTTGGGAGTGGTTTCAAATGTATGTTGATTCCCAAGTTGGTCTGTAAATTTTTTTGACACTATTGTTGTGATTTTTGAGAACTAATTATTTCAGTACATCATTTTCCCAAATTCCTTCTTTCTTCAATTTATTACTTTTTGTATAAAGTTTTCCTTCGCCGTTTCGTTTATCATTTTTCCAATAGCCTTTATATACTTCACCGTTCTTCCATTGGTATATGCCATAACCTTCTCTTTTATCGGCAACAAATTCTCCTTCGTATTGCTCGTTGTCTTTCCATGTAAAAATTCCATTTCCATGGCGGAGATTGTTTTGCCAGTATCCTTTATAAATACTTCCAGTTTCAAAAATCCCAACACCAAAACCTTCTGCAACACCATTTTTGGTTTGTCCTATGTATTGAAATTTTTTACCCTTTGAGCTTGTTAGATTTAAAATGCCACTTGCCATTTGAAGTTCATTCAACTTCAATTTAGCCACTTCTAAGTCGCTTTTTGTTTTTACTAAATCCTTGGCCGTGTCTTCATCAAAGGCAATTATAGTATCATGTACTATCCTTTCTTTTTGACTCAAAACAATTTTTGAGGAAACGTTGTTCATTCTATTTTGCAACAAATCCAAGGTATTCGAAAAGAGTGAATCTGAGAACGGAATTGCTTCAAACATTGCATTGGCTTCTTCTTCAAATCCTTCCAAATATAAATGTGTGGCCTGAAAATATTTTTTAAAAAATGCTAAAGAATCTGTTTTTTCAGTGTGACTTTCTTTCCACTTTTCTAATTCCCTAGTTTGTTTCTCCATTTTAGAGTTATACACAAAATAGAAACAAATCCCCGTTAAAAAGATGCTGCCTAGAATTGCTATATAATTTACTTTTTTAGTCATACTATTTTCTTTTAATCGGAGTATCTTACTTGTTGCTCATCTGATTTCCAAAGACCACTTAACTGATCGATATACAATCCAACCATAAATCCTCTTCCGTGGTCAAACTCGAATCCGGTTGCTCCACGAGTTCGAAATCGATCAACATATCTTAATTCAACTCGGGCAACATCTAAGAATCGATAACCCAAACCAACATATAATCTATTTTGATTAAAAGTATTTAGCACCACATTTTTGCCCATATTTAATCCAATTTCATTTGAGACTGCTGCATAAAGTGTTTTATTTTCATAAAAATCATTGGAATTAATCATGTATCTAATTCGATACCGAAATCGAAAACGAGTGAAGAAACGATAATCCTCTGCATTGGCTTGTTCTTGCCAACGCAATTCGTATCGATACCGCCAAGTATGCATCCATTTTCCGTTGTCGTGTTTGTAATGGTGGAAAAACTGAAAAGTTGTTCTTAATTCATGATAGGAAGGTCGATCAAAATCTTCCGGTTTCCCGATATATTCATTGGTATACATATATCCGATAGGTGAAACAGAAAGTCGGGAATTTTTGGTAAATTGATAGTTCACCCAAGGTCGTATGCTTGTTCGAAGATGGCTATCGAACATACTTCCTGAATTTAATTCATTTTTACTACGATATACATAATCAACTCCAACGCCCCAATTTTCGTTGAAAAACTCATTAATTTCGGTTTTGTGCCAAAATACACTGTGCGGATAAACAACTTTACTCTCTTGGGAGTAATTATGTAGTAGGGGAAAAAGTAGAAGTACGAATAAAAATTTACTTTTCAAATCTTTGTTTTTTTAGGTAGGAAAAACAAAAATAGGTTTCTCAGTAAAAATTAAAAAATTAAACTCGTTAATTTCCTGCTAATTTTTGAGAATTTCTTCCATCTCCTTTTGTAATTTCAACGCTTCCTCTCTGGCTTTTTCTGCAAAATCACTTCCCTTAGAAGCATAAATAATGGCTCGTGACGAATTGATTAATAAGCCAATATTTGCATTTAACCCACATTTACAAACTTCTTTTAAACTTCCACCTTGTGCTCCAACTCCGGGAACTAAAAGAAAACTATCGGGAACAATCTTTCTGATTTCCGTAAAATATTCTGCTTTGGTGGCTCCGACTACATACATTAAATTTTGACTGTTTTTCCAAGTTTTTGAAGTTTCCAAAACGTGTTTATAGATTTCTGTTTCACCGGAAAGCTTCGTTTGAAAATCAAAAGCTCCTTCGTTGGAAGTTAATGCCAGCAAAATGGTGTGTTTGTTTTCAAATGCCAAGAAAGGTTCTACTGAATCTTTTCCCATATAAGGAGCAACGGTAACGGAATCAAAATTCAAATCTTCCAAAAAAGCTTTGGCATACATGGAGGATGTGTTGCCAATATCACCTCGTTTGGCGTCGGCAATGGTAAATAGTTCAGGAAAGTTTTGATTGATATAATCAATGGTTTTTTGAAGCGATTGCCAACCTTTTAACCCGTAAGCTTCATAAAAAGCGGTATTGGGTTTATAGGAAACACATAAATCATGAGTAGCATCAATAATGGCTTTGTTGAATTCAAAAATTGGATCTTCAGTTTGAAGCAGATGAGAAGGAATTTTAGTTAAATCAACATCCAAACCAATGCATAAAAATGATTTTTTTTGTTGAATCTGTTCAATAAGTTGTGTTGTTGTCAAGACGATAGTTATTTGTTGTTTGGCAAATTTACAAAGATGATTCTACACTTTTTGTAGAATCATATAACAATCTTAAAAAATTATATAACGTGCTACAATTGCTCTTGTAATAACTTTGTAAAAGTAAAAGTAGTATTAATTAAAAAAAACAAATTATCATGGACACTAGCGAATTAAAAGGAAAATGGAATGAGTTAAAAGGTAAATTAAAACAAAAATATGCTGATTTAACAGATGATGATTTACTCTATGTTGAGGGAAAAGAAGACGAACTTTATGGGAGAATTCAACAACGAGTAGGTAAATCAAAAGAAGAAGTTAAAGATTTAATCGATAAACTTTAAAAAAAATTAAAAGAGGAATTTTTTCGATTCCTCTTTTTTTAACCTAACCAATACTTTTTGTATGATAACCGGTGCAAAAAAAGAAAATTCCAATTGCATAAACCTGATTTACATTATAAGTTTGGTTTTTGTTTTATATGTGCTTAAACCTGTTGTTGTACCTATAATTATTGCAATAATTTTAAGCGTTTCAGTATTTCCTTTCGTAAACTTTTTAGAACGAAAACTACATTTCAACAGAATAATTTCTGCTGCTTCTGCTGTTTTTCTTCTTTCGCTTTTGGTGTTTGCCATAATTACCTTTATAGGTTTTCAACTTTCTGATATATTGGAAAAAGGTCAGCTGTATGCCATAAAATTAAGTGAGGTTTACAACACACTTGCCGGAAATTTTGAAAAATATCTAGGTATTAGTAAAAATGAATTGTCTTTAAAAAAGATCAATCTTGGTGATACTTTAAAAGACAATTTTTCTAGTGTTATAAATTTTTTATCATTATCAGGCAGTTTTTTTGCTGATGTAGTATTGATACCACTATACATGTTTTTTTTATTAATATACCGTAAATTTTTTAAGAGTTTTATTTATCGAGCTTTTTCAAAAGATGGTAATACTTTAAAAGCAAAAGCAATTTTAAGTAAGCTATATGAAGTACAACAAAACTACTTGATAGGGCTATTTTTAGTTATGGGTATTGTTGGTATTCTAAATTCTATTGGTCTTTTGCTACTCGGAATTGACAATGCCATTTTCTTCGGTTTTTTGGCTGCTTTATTATTACTAATTCCCTACATCGGCATTATTATTGGATCTTTACTTCCCGCTTTAGTTGCTTTAGCTACAAAAGACTCTTTGTGGTATCCGGTTGGTGTTATTGCTATTTTTGCTTTTATTCAATTTATTGAAGGAAATTTTATCACTCCAAAAATTACGGGTTCAAAAGTGAGCATCAATGTATTTGTAGCTATTTTGTCTATCATCTTATTTTCAATGCTTTGGGGAACAGCTGGAATGATTGTTGCCTTACCGGTAATTGCTAGTTTAAAAGTTATTTTTGATGCTACTCCAGAATTAAAACACTATGGGTTTTTGATTGGTGAACCTCTTGATGAACATTTGAGAAGTAATGCCAGAGTTCGATTGAAAATTTGGAAAAAAATAAGGGCAGAAAAACAAATAAAAAGGTATATAAAATTCTAGTTTAGTTGCACTTTAAAGTACACTTTTAAAAAAGAATTAGTTACATTTACTGAATAAATTACCTTTTAATGAAAGCAATTTTAAAATTTGACTATCCTGTTTTTACTAAGAAAATAATTGAAGAAAAACTTAGTCCTTTTGGTTTGAATTTTTCTGTTGTAGGATTTGGAGAAATTGAATTTCATGAAGATGTTCCTTCTGAAAAATTTGACGCAATAGTAGCATTATTAAATGAAATTGGAATTGAAGTTCTTGAAAATCAAAAAAATATATTAGTTCAAAAAATAAAAGATACAATAATTGAGATGGTGTCAAGTGAAGAGCCTCTGTCAGTAAAAAGTTCAGTTTATTTGACTGAAAAATTAAATCACAGTTATGGTTATCTATCCAACTTATTTTCTGAAGTTACCTATACATCGGTTGAAAATTTTATCATTATTCAGAAAATTGAAATTGCCAAACAACTAATTATAAATGACCAATTATCTTTAACCGAAATTGCCTACAAACTCAATTATTCCAGTGTAGCTCATTTGAGTACTCAATTTAAAAACTGTACCGGAATTACCCCATCTGCTTTTCATCGGATTATATCCAAACGAAAAAATAAAACATTAAACAATTAAACCATTTATGCAAAAAGAATATATATCGATAGCCCTTGCCGATGATGATGTAGATGACCGCCTTTTTTTTAAAGATGCTTTTGATGAATTAAAAATTAATACCATCGTAAATACCTATTGTGATGGTGAAGAATTAATGAATTTTTTGAATACTGAAAATTCAAAATTACCAAACATTATTTTTTTGGATTTAAATATGCCCAGAAAAAATGGTTTTGAATGTTTATTAGAAATTAAAAAAAATAAAAAATTTGATTCTATCGCTATTGCCATTTATTCCACATCTTCTTCAGAGGAAGATATTGAAAACACTTTTGTAAATGGTGCCAATATTTACATAAAAAAACCAAGTGATTTTGCTACTTTAAAAAAAATAATTAGTGAAGTTGTCACACTAAATTGGCAATACCACACTTCCGGTTTAAACAAAGAAAATTTTCTGCTGCGACTATAACACATGACATCAAACAGTTTACACAAATCAACTTTATTACTACGAATAGCCTTTGTTATTTCGTTAGCAGTTATATTGTTTACCGCTTCAATTTCATATAAACACATTATAAATCTCAACAAATCAAGAGCATTAGTAATTCATTCTTATGAAGTGCAACTTGAATTGGAACGAATTATTTCCTATATAAAAGATGCAGAAACTGGCTATAGAGGTTATTTGCTTTATGGCGATACTTCTTTTTTAGATTCTTACACAAATTCCAGAGAAAAAGTAAACAATTCTTTTTTTAACCTAAAAAAATTAACGGAAGACAATCAATCACAACAAAAAAAACTCAAGGAACTTTACCATCTAATTGTTTTGAGATATACTTACTTTAATAAAAGTTATGAAGATAAAGATCTTTATAAAAAATATTATGAAGCCAATGGCAAAAAAGTAATGGATGATATCAGAAGTAAAGTGGATGAAATGACTTCTCTGGAAAACAGTATCTTAAAAGAAAGAGAATTTAATTTTCAAGACAATGTTTCTTATACTCCAATTTATACTCTATTAGTAATTTTCATCACGCTGCTATTTATAATTTTAGCTTATTTGAAAATAAATAGCGATTTCAATAAAATTCAACTTTCCAATTCTCGACTAAGAGTTTCGCAAGAATCTTTACGTCAAGCAGAAATCTTGGGTAACTATAGCAGTTGGTTTTGGAATTTAGAAAAAAAAGAAGTGCAATATTCTGATAACCAATTTCTGATGCACGGATTAAAACCGCAAGAATTTGAAGCTACACAAGATAGTTTCTTAAAATTTGTTCATCCTGATGATATTGATATGGTTTCTAAAGCAATGGAAGATATTCTAACCAAAGAAAGTTTACCTACCATTAATTATAAAATTATAAGAAATGATGATGAAATAAGACATTTGCGTTCAGTTGGAAAATTATTCATAAACCGTTTTGATGAAAAAATCATAATTGGAACAACACAAGACATAACTTCAGATGTTCAAAAAGAGGAAATACTAAGACACAAAAATACTGACTTAGAACGAAGCAATAAAGAATTAACCGAATTCAACTATGCAGCAAGTCACGATTTACAGGAACCCTTGAGAAAAATTCAAACCTTTATTTCAAGAATTGATGAAAAGGAAAAAGATAATCTTTCACCTTTAGGTAAAGAATATTTAGATCGAATTGTAGTTGCTGCAACAAGAATGCGGGTTTTGATTGACGATTTATTGCAATATTCAAGAACTAACAAAACCGAAAACAGTTTTGAGGAAGTTAACTTAAATGAGACTGCATCTGCGGCTGTTCAAGAATTATCGCAATTGATTGAAGAAACCAATGCCTCTGTTGATTTTGAAGAAATGCCCACTATTGATGGAATCCCCTTTCAACTGCGACAATTGTTTATCAACTTAATTAACAATTCTATTAAGTATAAAAAATTAAATACAGATCCTGTCATAACAGTAACTTATGAAAAGGTAAAAGCTAAAGAAGATGATCAAATTGACGACAACTCCAATAGAATTTATCATAAAATTTCTTTTTTGGATAACGGAATTGGCTTTCAACCGGATGATTCTAAAAAAATATTCCAACTTTTTAATCGTCTTCATGCCAAAGACAGTTATCCAGGAACTGGAGTTGGTCTAGCAATTTGCAAAAAAATCGTCAAAAATCATTACGGTTTTATCTGTGCCAATGGACAACCTGATGAAGGTGCTCTTATCACCGTTTATTTGCCAACAGAATTCTAAAACCAGTACAAATGCCTCCAATCAAAACCTATACTAAATCTTTTTATGAAGTTGTTAAAGATACAATTAATGGCTTCTCTGAGTACAAAATACTAAAAATGAGTGCCTCATTGGCCTATATAACAGTATTTGCACTAGCACCACTCCTGCTGGTTATTCTATTCATTTGTGATGTTTTTTTGGGAAGAGAGGCACTTGAAGGGGCTATTTATTCTCAAATGAAAGATTTTCTTGGACCATCAGCAGCAACACAAATTCAATCGATGATTCAAAATTTGGCATTATCACCAAACAGCACCATTGCCGCTATTGTCGGAATTGGAACTTTAATTTTTGCTGCAACATCCGTTTTTGCAGAAATTCAAGATTCCATAAATACAATTTGGAGTTTAAGACCAAAAAAGAGATCGGGAATTTGGCTATTTATCAAAGCTAGATTATTATCATTTGGTGTGATTGGAAGCTTGGGTTTTATAATGTTAGTAGCCCTTGGTTTTTCTACAGTGCTAGACGGAATTAGCCTTCAACTTACTCAAACTTACCCTCAAATCAACCTGGAATTTATTTATTTTTCAAATATTTTAGTGACTTTTCTAGTTACATCGTTGCTTTTTGGAGCCATTTTTACAATTCTCCCTGATGCGGAGATTTCATGGAAACAAGTTCGTGTAGCCGCTTTTACTACTACAATCTTGTTTATGTTTGGAAAATTTTTAATTACATTTTATATCTCAAATTCAAATATTGGTGATGTTTACGGTGCTGCAGGATCAATTGTAGTTTTAATGGTTTGGGTATATTATTCCTCTGTTATTTTATACTTAGGAGCAACATTTGCTAAATGTTATGCCATAAAATTTGCTGAACCAATCCGACCTTCTAAATATGCAGAAATTGTTCAATATATAGCTGTAACCACAGAAGCTGAAACAATTCAATCAGCAGATAATGAAATAAAAGAACTTAAAAAAGAAGATAAAATCGCTATTGAAAATATAAAAACTTAATTAAATATAATTACCATCTAAAAACTAAAAAATCTCATGTAATAATGAGATTTTTTTTTTGCTAAAAATTAATGATAACATGCTAAAATTAAGGAAAGTGGTAATTCTATAACAAATCTAAAATATCTTGTAAGGAAGTAAATACTTGTTTTTTGCAACTTTGTAATGTTAAATTAAACTAACAAATGAACCAAACCGTTACAAAACGAATTTTTAAAACAATGCTTATTGCAATTTTTGCATTATTCTTTACTACAGATTGTACCGAAAAGAAAAATACTAATAAAAGTGATAGTAAGATAGACTTAAAAAACATTAGTAACATAAATAATATAAGTCTAAGAGTTGCAGTAGTAAGAAATGAATTAATTGAAAAAAGTAACGACAGTATGATTGTGGAACTTTTAGTAAAGCAACAAAAAAATCACAATCAAATAGATTCTATTTTAAAATCTGTAGCCCAAAACAATTTAATTATTCTTTCTGATACTGTATTTCAAAAACAAAACATAATAAAGACCATTTCAGAAAATCAATTGGAATTTTTTTTAGAATATATTAAAAATCAAAAAAGAGAATTAGAAGTAACGAGAAAATTAAATCGCAACTCTCAAATGAATGATTACTATCAACTTAAGATTGACGAATTAAAAAAAAATATAAATGAAATTAATGAAATAATTAAATCTCGAAAAATAAATCTACAACAAACCTACTAAAAATTAAACCATGAAAAAATTAGCTTTTATTATTTTATTAAGTTCAGCATTTGCAACTTCAAATGCTCAAACAAACGATTCTTCAACTTCAGGAGCAAGTTTTGGTTTCAAAGGAGGGGTAAACTTCTCCAATCTCTATACTGACGATGTTGATGACAACAATGTACTAACAGGTTTTAATGCAGGTATATTTATATCGCTGCCTTTAACTGAAATGTTTTCCATTCAACCTGAGTTTTTATACACAACAAAAGGAGCTGAGTTGGTGTATAACAATGCTTTTGCTCAAGGTACCGGTAAATTCAGATTAAATTATATTGAAGTGCCTGTTTTATTGAAAGTCAACTTGACTAATAATTTAAATATTCATGCCGGACCTTATTTTGCCTATTTAATTGATGCAAAAATTAGTAATGAATCATCTAGCGGAAATTTTGACTTTGAAGACAATCTTAACAATGATGATTTTAACAAATTTGATTATGGATTATCTGCCGGAATTGGATTTGATTTTGACTCATTCGGAATTGGAGCCAGATACAATTATGGTTTAGCAACTGTTGGAAAAGAGAGGGATTTTTTGGGCTCAACTTACACATTCCCGGATGCTAAAAACAGTAACTTAAGTATTTATGCAGCAATTAAATTTTAATTAGTAACCTTAAAAACAGTCATTATGTCAAACTTGTTATATACCATCGCAGTAATATTAGTGATACTTTGGGCTCTGGGATTTTTTGTCTACAGCATAGGGTCAATTATTCACATATTATTAGTCATTGCAGTCATTGCAATTTTATTTAGACTAATAAAAGGAAGTAAAATATAAACCATTTAAATATAATTATTATGAAATCAGGAAATGTAGTATTAGGAGTTTTAGGCGGTTTAGCCGCTGGAGCAATTTTAGGTGTATTGTTTGCACCGGATAAAGGTGTAAATACCAGAAAAAAAATTGCCCAAAAAAGTAATGAACTTAAAAACAATGTAAAAGATAGTTTTAATGATTTTTTAAGTTCAGTTGAAGATCAATACCACAATATTTCTTCTAAAGCAGGAGAATTTGTGGATGAGGGAAAAGCAAATCTGGAAAAATTTAATCGCGAGTTAAACAAATAAGAACACCTATGGAAAATATAGCCACAAATATTGAAAAACTTTATGATAAAGCAGAACAGTATTCAAGAACAAGTGTTGAACTTATTAAATTGAATGCTATAGACAAATCATCTGATGTAATTTCATCACTTGCTGTTATTGCTTCTTTAGCTTTCATTGTGGCTATATTTACCTTATTTGTTAATATCGGAATTGCTCTGCTTATCGGAAATATGCTAGAGGACATTGCATTAGGTTTTTTTATCATTTCGGGTTTTTATGTTGTTTTGGGAATAGTAGTTTTTATTTTCAGAAAATCATTAATAAAAATTCCGATTGATAATTTAGTTGTGGGAAAATTGATGAAGAAACGATACCAAAAAAATCTAGAAACTCAAATCAATAATTCAAAATAGACAACTATGAAAAAGTTAAATCAAACCGAATTATTAGATCAGAGAATTGCAGAATTAACCTTGCAACACAATCAAGAATTGGTTGAACTAAAACAACAGTTTCATGCTGTTAAAAACAGTATGTCTCCAACAAATATTGTACAACAAGGTTTAAATGGATTCTATCAAACTTTTGTAAATAAAGAAAATCTGATGTCCACAATACTAAGTATTATTGGCGGCTATGTCTCAAAAAAAGTGGTCATTGGAAAATCAGATAGTTCAATAAAAAAAATAATTGGAAATGTTTTACAGTTTTTCGTGACCAGTTATTTAACAAAGAAAAATACAAAAACTCAAACCGAATAATAACAAAAAATTTAAAAAAATGAAAAATTTAAAAATCCTTTTTGTAGCTGCAATAGTTGCTGTCACATTTGGCTCGTGTACTGATGAAAAGAAAACACAAGCTGACAAAGCCGTAAACAATTTTACAAGCTATGTTGACTCGCTTAGCGGTGTTGCTGCTGAAAACATGTCAGAAAGCTGGGAATCTGTTGAAAACACTTATATTGATAAAAAAATACAAGCAGAAACTGCATTGGAAAATGTAGAAGATAGAATGGAATGGGATAATAAAGTTGATGAATCTTCAAAAAAATATGAAGAATACAAAATGAACTATCTTGCCATAAGACAAACTATGGAAGCTCAGAATGCTAAAGCAAAATTGAGAAGTTCACTTTTTAATGGTAGAGAAATTGGTAACGATATGGACTTTAGCTGGGTTAACAAAGATAACATTTTGAACACGTTTGATACTTTTGTAAATACCGTTGCAGATAATAAGGATAAGTATTCAAGAGAAGATTGGGATGAAATCAAAATGCTTTATGAAGCATTGGGTACTCGAAAAAATACCGTTGAAAAAGAAGGTTTAACTTCATCTGATAATATGAAAATTGCAGGTCTAAAAGTTAAATTTGCACCAATGTATACCCTAAATAGAATGGGAGCAAAAGCTGAAGAAAACGCCGAAGCAAAACAATAACCTACACCTATTTTGAATGAAAAGAAGCCGTCTCACAACTAGAG
>NZ_DIVJ01000042.1 GCF_002428305.1 Flavobacterium sp. UBA6135
TTCATCGCAGACCATCAAACTTATTTAACCATCAATAACAAATATGCTTATCAAAAAACATTATTAAAAGTTGTAATCAGCAACAATCAATCACCAATCACCAATCAATTTTTTCAATCATTAATCAAAAAACGAATCGTTATGTTAAACACAAATCAATCAAACAAAAAGAAATCTTGGAAATATGCTTTAGTACTTCCTTTTTTAGTTGCTTTTTCGCTTTTATTTCAAATTGAAACAGTCGCTCAAGAAAAAGAAAATAAAACAATAGAAGTTACTACGTATTCTGTTTCGTCTAGTTATTCTTCTATTCTAACCAAAAATACAACTGACAGAGAAATTAAAGAATTAGAAAAATCTTTTTCAGATGAAAAGCAAAAATTAAAAATTTCCAATGTTAAACGAAACAACAATGATGAAATCATAGCCATTAAATTAGAATTTGATTTTGGGAAAAGCTATAATCGTGTGATGGAGCGTAAATCCGATAAAGGAATCAATAGCATTAAAATTTATATCAATTCGGATAAAAATGATGATTTGGCTTATGGTTTTGAAGATGTTGTTCATATTCCAATTAATGTTGTTCTAAAAGAAAAAAATAATATCAGTAAAGAGTCGCTAGAAAAATATATGAGTTTGCTTAATCTTTACAAAAAAGGTCAAGAAGTTGTTTTGATTTTAAATGGTAAAGTGCAAGAAGGAGATGAGAATCTAAAAATCGATTTAAATGAAGAAATCGCCGACATTAAAGAGATTTCGACGGGTGAGTTTGAAAAGAAATATAATAGAAAAGCAGATAAAGATAAATTCTATTATGAAGTTGAAACAGTAAAAACAATTACTATTAAGTCTGATAAAAATAAAGTTCTTATTGGTAGTTATAAAAAAACAGAGGAAATTTCAAAAACAAACGACTCTATTAATAAACTTTATATCATCAACGGAAAAGAATATTTAAAAAGTGAATTACCAAAAGGAACCACAATTTCATTAGAAGGCAGTATAACTGATTTAGATAAAGAAGAAGGCATAAAAAAGTATGGTCAAAAAGGAAAAGATGGTGTTTTAATTTTTGAAGGTATAGCAAAATTTATTTCGTTAGATGAAAAAATAAAATTTAATGAAAATTTTGAAAATAAAAAAGAACTTGAACTAAAAGCACAAGAAAATTCTAAATTAACTGAGTCTGAAAAAGAAGAACGAATGAAAGAGAGAAGTAGAAGAACCGAAGAAAGAAATAAAATATTGGAAGAAAGAAAAAAGAAAATGGAAGAAAGAAGAAAAGAGTTAGAGAAAAAACAATAATCGAACAAATCGAAACGGCTGTTACTATTGACAGCCGTTTTTTTTATTACTTTTGAAAAAAAAAACTATGTTTTCAATTTTAGCCAAACTCAATACATTACTATTTCCCAGTTTCACCAAACAGCGATTGGATTTGTCTAAGGCTAAAAAGTGGCAGATGGCAATTATCGGTTGGCGTTATTATGTTACTGCAAGAGCTTTGGACGAAAAACAAGGCGAGTAAGTTTAGCATAAAATTACATTACCATACAACTTATATGTAAACTCGCCCTGTTTATTAATTTATATTTGAATTGTTATCTTTTTCAATTTTTTTCCATTACTTAACACTACTTTATAGGCAATACTAGATTCTTGTTTAGTGCTACTGAACAGAATTTGGCAATTCACTTTTTCAATACCCCAATTAGGATATTCTTTTGTTAATTTTGACGCCAATTTATAAGGCAATCGAATTCCTTTATAATTTTCCTCAGAGGATACCAATTGACCATCTTTATCATATATGGCAGTTATATGATTATTCCCTTCATTAAAATTCACGGTATAGCTAGCTTCAGCATTCGGCTGATACACATCGGAAGATGTAATATCATAGTTGGCAATTGCATTCTGAAATGTTTGGATTTTAACAGCTAAATCTTGTTTAGTAACTGTTTTAAGATATTCAGAATGAAGTGCGGTTTTACTAGTTGCGTATACCTTTTGATTGGAAGGTGTATAAGCAATCATTTCATCCGGTTGAACAATAATTTCATTTGGTTGTGCAATCATTTGGTTGGTTAGACCTACAAATAAAAAAACCATTACATACGTTTTCATAATTTTCAAGTTTTTTGTTATTAATTTATAGAGTTTAGAATGTAGACTATCAAAATGCTAACAGATTTTCTGTGATTTTGATAAAACAAATTAAATTAATAATTCCCCTAAAACCTTGAAAAATAGATAGACAATCAATATACAGCCAATAGATATTTAATAGACAAGTCTAAAAATCACACAATACTATAAGCGTCTAAACAAAGGATTTATAGGTTTTGAATGAAGTCATCCAAATCGACCTCTTCAGTAAGTCCTAATTTTTTACGAAGGCGGTACCGACTTGTATTAAGAGAAGCCAAAGTTATATTTTGTAGTGTAGCAATGCTGCGACTGTCCATCTTTAATCGGATTAAAGAACAAAGTCTGATTTCGTTTTTACTTAACTTAACGAATTTTCTAGTTAGTTCACTATAAAAAGAATCACTAAGTTTATCTAATCGTTCGTAAAATTCATGGGTTTGAGCATCAACTGTTATTTTATTATGAATATCTTGTTCCATTTCATTTAGTAGTGCTGCTTGTTCTTTTGCATTAGCTAATTTAATATGGTTTATTTTATCTGCCAACTCTCTTGCCCACTCTTGGTTTTGGGTCAAACTAATTGCAAAATCTGATAAATCTCTTTTCTTAGATGCTATTTCTGATTGTAATTGTTTGTTTTCAAAATCGGTGAGTTTCAAATTTTGTTCGGCTATTAATTGCTTATTTTTTGCAAAAAGAATGAGTCCTTTTCTTCGAAGGTAAAGAGCAAATAAAAACCCAATAATTGACATTGATAAAATAGAGATAATCCACAATTTAAAACGTTGACTACTTATTTGGTTTTCTTTTACTATTTTATCTATCTTAAAATTCAATGCTACCCTATCTAAAGAAACAGCATTAAGTTCTTCATGCCATTTCTTATCTGCAATTTTAGATACAGCATTAATGCTGTCTGTTAAAGCAATCTGCTTCAAAGCAGTATCAGTAGCCATTTTAAAGTTATTTTGAGCATGATATAGAACTCCTTGAGCTTTTAAAATTTCTAATTTAGAACTAGGGTTCACTTTACTTCTAAATTGTGGGTTTACAATACTTTTTTGTAACCTTTTAAAGGTTTGTTCTGCTTCCACGATTAGATTTAATTTCACTTGAGTTTCAATTAGCTGTGTACCGGCACTAATCAAACGAGATAAATCATATTCAGAAGAAATTTCATTTTTAACAAGCCTATACATTTCAAAATTAGCTTCATAAAACAGTAAAGCTTTTTCATGTTGATTCATGTCTGTATAAACATCAGCCAAATTATCTCGAATACTTCCTAATAAAGAATGGTTTGGAAATTTTTCTAGTGTAATTTGATAGGCTTTTTTAAAATAAAACAAAGCAGCATCCAGATCTTTTTTATTCCAATAAAAAAACAATCCATAGTTGTTATAGGCCGAAGGATTATAAATAGTATTTCTATCTTTTATAAACGCAATGTTTTTTTCATGTATTAATTCAGCACTTTCAAATTTACCAACTTTAGCATAAGTATCTGCTAGCGAACTGTAGGAGTATGTAATTTCTTGAAAAAACTGATCTCTTTCTTTTGCAGTCAGTTTATCAGCGTTCAACTCATAATAATCAAAAAAAGCAGTATACCATTTTATAGACTCTCCATAAAACTCCATTGTTTTAAACCAATTACCCGCATGCAAATAGTGATGCAATTTAAAAACATGATGCTCTTTAATTAAGGGTAATAAGTCCAGTTTTTTAAAATGTAATGATAAATAGTTTTGAAGTTGTTGTTCTGAAAACGATTCCCTTTGGAAAGTCCTATACTCGTTTGCCGGAAAAGAGGCTTCCATTAAGTCTGATATAGCTCTGCATGATTGTAAAGCTTCATCACTTGATAAACTATTTTGAGCCAAGCAAAAATAATTTACCGGCAAATAAAAAAATAAAAATAGGTACTTATTAAAAGTCACTTTTTTACAACGTTAGGGTTTAGTTAAAGTTATATTGCTGTTAGTTTTCAAAGTCAAATTTAAAAATCTTTTATAAATGTACTGATTTTCTTTAGAATATGGTTATATATAAGTTCTTTCGCTACTAATACACAGCATGATAGCATTTTTTTTATAGTATAGTGAAGCAAAAAAATTAATTAAATAAATTTCAATATTCAAGTTACCACCAATAACAAACGGTTTTGTGATAAGCCAAAAAGTGGCAGATGGCCATAATAGGTTGGCGTTATTATGTTACCACAAGAGCTTTAGATGAAAAACAATAGTTATTGCATCGCTGCAAAAATTTCATAGTTCTTAATTTTATCTCTTCCTTTTAAGAAAGGGATTTCCATTAAAAAATTAAGTTGTACAATTTCGCCTCCCAATTGTTCCACTAGTTCACAAACTGCTTTTGCAGTACCGCCGGTGGCCAACACATCGTCATGAATTAAGACCCTATCCCCTTTTTGAATGGCATCGGTATGAATTTCTAAAGCGTCTGTTCCATATTCCAAATCATAGGAAGCGGAAAGGGTAGTAAAAGGCAACTTTTTAGGTTTTCTCACCGGAATAAAACCCACTTGCAACGCTTCCGCTAACAACATTCCGAAGAAGAATCCGCGGCTTTCCACGCCAATAACTTTGTCAATTTTTTTGGAATGTAGTGAAGAAAGCAACATAGTCAGGCATTCTTTACGACCTTCCGTATCCAACAACAAAGGCGTAATGTCCTTAAAAACAATCCCTTCTTTTGGAAAATCAGGAACAATTCGAATGTACTTATCAAGTGCCATAAAAAGTGGTTTTAATTTAAATTTTGATTTGCAAGTTAAGCAAAAATAACTATATTTGCACCCGCATTAAGGCCTCGTGGCGCAACTGAATAGCGCACTTGATTACGGCTCAAGAGGTTACTGGTTTGAATCCAGTCGAGGTCACTAAATAAATCCTTAAACATACTGTAAATCAGTAGTTTAAGGATTTTTAATTTTAATAATTGTACGATTTCTGTATTATCACTTTCAAAAACTGTATTATTTACATTTTTTTGTTTTCATTTTAGGCTTGGAAAAAACTTAACTTTTTTAACTTTCTTAACTAATTTATCAAAATACCATAAAAAAAACCCTCCATTTCTGGAAGGTTTAACACAAACATAAGAACACAATTTAAAATACTGTTTCCACAAAGTCACTAACTTTTATTTTATCGTTTGGAATATCAACAAATAAAGGTCTGTTTTTAACATCTTGATACTTCAATAATAATTCATCAATTTGAAGAAGTAGTTCTTCTTTAGTCTTAAATTCACAAATCCAGACTTTAAGGCTACTGGCTAATAATTTTCTAATATCATTACTTTGAATATCATTTTCCAGAATGAACTTCTTCAATTCTTCTACACTATGTATTTTAACTTTTTTCATAATAATTAATTTATACTTACTTCTACTTCTGTAAAGTCAATAATTACTTTTTCTTCATAAGTCATTTCTGTAGCCTTTAACGTTGGTATCACAAACTTTGAAAACTCAATAATGAATTTTAATCTTTGTTCTGGTTTCAGCTCCTTCAAATCATTTGAAATAGTATCCAGATTTTCATCAATTAGCTTCTGGAATAACTCTCTTATTTCTGCGGTGGTTCTATTGGGTGTACCTTTACTTCTTCCACCTGTTTTTTCTCCTTTTGCCATAACTATCTACTTTTTCTATTATAGAAACAAATATAATAAATTTTATCTATTATTTTGATCGAAAATAAGGGATTAATACAAACCCCTTATTTCATTTTTAAACATTGTAAGTATCAAACCTAGACCCAAGCTATCAAAGTTATTAAGTTAATCTTATTTTTTTTCTCGCAAAGTCGCAAAAAAACGGATTAAAATTTTATACTTAGCCTATTCATTTTCAGAACTTATTTCATTTTCAAATTACAAAACCCTTACACTAATGATACTGTGCTCACACGAGGGTGATTCGCTTTGTGTGGCGTGGATTATGGGATCCTTCCTTTGTCAGGATGACAAACTGGGGGTGATTAATTTTGTTGGTTCTTTCTTTGACCAAATAGAGCCATTTTATTGTTCTCTTATTTTAAGATAATAAATTCCACTCGTCGGTTGATCGCATGTTGCTCTTCGTTACAATTATCCCCACAAGGTATCAAAGGCACACGTTCACCATACCCTTTTGAACGCATACGGCTTCTACTGATTCCGTTGGCCACTAAATACTCCAACGTAGCCGTAGCTCTATTCTGCGACAACCTCAAATTATAAGCATCCGAAGCCCGCGAATCCGTGTGAGCTCCTAACTCCACTTCCATTCTTGGGTATTTTTTCATGATATCCACCAGCACATCCAACGTGGAAGCCGCTTGTGTTTTGATATCCCATTTATTCAAATCAAAGTAAATGTTTTCCAACTGAATGTAGACCAAACCATCGTCTTTGGTAATGATAATTTCCTCCGCATCATCATACGATTCGATTTCCAATTCAATCATAAACCGCACTCGTCCATCGTCCAACGTTTCAATATAATCCGTTTTGGAAGCATAGAAGTCGCGTTCTGCTTCTATTCTATATCGTTTATTCGGTTCGGAGTTAAACGTATAATCGGCATTCTCCCCCACCACTAATTGCCCAATCAATTGGTCGTTTTCATCATACAACGACACAATCGTTCCCGGCAACAACGCTTTGGAGTTTTTATCTCGCACTTCCCCTTCGACGGTAAACTTTCGTTCGTTTTCCGTTCGCACAAAGGCATATAAATTATCCGTTCCCTTTCGGTTGGAAGTCATATAGCCGATATTCTCGTCCTCTTTCAACACAAACGAAAAGTCATCCATTCCGCTGTTGATGGTTTCTCCCAAGTTAATCGGTTTTGCAAACACCTCATTATACGACTTCGACATAAAAATATCTAAACCACCGAATCCCTGATGCCCATCCGAAGCGAAGTAAAGCGTACCATCTTGTCCCACAAACGGAAACTGCTCCCGATGTATCGTATTGATAGTGCTACCTAAATTAACGGGTTCGGTGTACGTTCCATCTTCATTAATCGTCACTTCATAAATATCAAACGACCCCAAGGAACCGGGTCTGTCACTTGAAAAATACAACTTCGTTTCATCCGCACTCAAAGCCGGATGCATCGTTGAAAATGAATCACTCGAAAAAGGCAGTTCGGTAACGTTGGTCCATTCGTTTTCTATAAAATCAGCTCGGTACAATTTCACATGAGCCACCATTTCTCCATTCACCTCCACCCGCTTTTCATTCGTTCTACTGAAATACATCACCAATCCATCATAGGTAAACACCGCAGAACTTTCATGCGTCTTCGTATTGATCTTATCGGAAAAAGGCACCACGTTTTCTAAAACACCTTCCTTAGAAACCGTTGCTTCAAACAAGTCCAAGTAAGGTTTTTGGTTCCAGGCATACGTTGGATTCTTTTGATTTCGCAACGATGCAAAAACCACTTTCTCCCCATAGAACGACAAACCAAAATCTCCCGGAGAAGCACTTCGTGTCAATGGTTTGATTTCATAATTATAAGGCACTATATTGATGAGGTTCTCTTTAAACTTCTTGGAATCAATGGTATACTTCAGATGTTTCGACATGATAGCATCGGCTTTATCATAGTCACCTGTAGCTTTTAAAGCATTCATGTATCTGAAATGATATTCAGATGCTATACTGTCTTTGTGACTGAAAAACAAATTCTCATACGCTTTAACTGCCGAAGTCATTTCTGCATTAAAGAAATAGCAATCGCCCAAGTTCTGCAAGGTATGTTTGTCTAGTTTCAAACTTTCATACATTGCTGCCGCTTCCACATAGGATTTCTGTGCAAATAATTCATCCGCTTTCTTCAATGAAGGTTTTTGTCCAAAAACAAAGCAACTTGTCAGGAAGATAAAAACGCTATGTATTTTAAATTTCATCATAATAACTAGTTAGAAAAATCGAGGAGATTTGTCATATCCTTTTTTGTTTTTGTTTTTATTTCTATTCAAATCAAAAAGAAACATAATTTCATGTGACCCCGAGTTGAACCTTCCCAAGTTGGAAACCGTATAATCATAGGCATATCCAACACGCACACCTTCTGCTACTCTAAAATTCACCAAGCCACTTACGGAGTCGTCAAAACGGTATCCTGCACCCAATTCAAACACCTCATTAATCAGGAAATTAGTAGTAAGATCAACAGAAGTTGGTGCCCCCGAAGCCGTTTTAGCCATAAAAGCCGGTTTAAATTTGAGGTTGTCATTCAGGTTAAACACATACCCTCCGGTGAAGAAATAATGGATTGCTTCTACTCCGGTGGTCACAATCCCTTCTTGTCTTTCCAAATGTTTCGTTGACAATAAATTGGGACTGGAAAGCCCCAGGTAATAGTTGTCTCCAAAATAAAAAGCCCCAACACCTACGTTTGGAAACACCTTACTCAAGTTGTTCCCAAAAGCAGGATCGGGTAAATCGTCAGAATACACAAATCCGTTGAAATCGGTACTAAAAAGTGTCACACCCCCTTTTATACCAAAGGATAATTTATTGGAAGCATTTAAATCAATAACGTAGGCAAAATCCATAAAGATGTTGGTTTCTTTCACCACATCACCAATTTGATCGTGTACTAAAGATGCCCCCACTTCCACTTTTTTAGTTAAAGGAATATGTGTAAAGAAAGTACCTGTTGTTGGTCCACCTTCAGCACCCACCCATTGTGCTCGATATAGGCCTCCAAAATTAATTACATCCGGGTCGGCTGTTGCATAGGCAGGATTGATTACACTCATGTTGTACATGTATTGTGTAAACTGCGGATCTTGTTGTGCCCAGCCATTCGAAAAGAAGAAGCTGCACAAAACGGATAGAAAAATATGTTTCTTGTTCTTTGTCATATCGTTTACCTACTTAAATAAAGGCGTCCTTGAATAGGTTTACGCAAACCATCATTAAAATTTAAAATAAAGAAGTAGACCCCAACCGGAACTTTCGAGCCGGCAAGTTGTAATCCACTTTCAGCAAAACCATCCCAATCCGGTTTTGAATTGTTCCCTTTGTATAAAACGGTTCCGTAACGGTTATAAAACTCAATGGAGAAATTAGGATATAAAGTTCTGATGTTTTTAATCACAAAGAAATCGTTGATGCCATCCCCATTTGGTGAAAACCCATCCGGAATAATGATACTGGAGCAATTGGTTATTTGCACGGTAACTTCCAAACGGTTATCGCTTTCACAACCGGAAGCAGCAACCACTGCTGCATAATACGTTGCCCCGTTAAGTAACGGTGTGCTATTGTCCAGAGCTGTTCCGTTTATCGGCTGATCATACCAAACGATAGGTTCCACTCCAATTACATTTGAAGTCAAACTAAACACGGTAGGATTTTGGTCTTCACAAAAAGCATTCCCTCCTTCAATTAGTTCAGGTGTTGGCACGCTAGTCACTGTGAATGCAACAGGTGGAAAACTATTTCCTGACAAACCACATATTGTTGCCGTATTGGAATTGATAGTAGTAATGGTTAATACATAATCCCCGGCAGTGGATATTTCATTGGTTGGCAAGTTAAAATTAGTGTTTCCTGCTACAAACGAAACGGTAATGGTATTTGAAAGCGTCACTGCACCTGATAAAGCATAGGTCAACGAATACTCACCGTCACTCAAGTTGGCAGCATTCGTGATGTTTACTAATCCCCCATTGGAAAGACAAGCATATCCTATGGCTACATTTGCATCTACTGTGGACGGTAAAGCAAACACTTCGAAAGAAACGGTTGCGTCTTCACTTGCATTCGTACACGAATTCACTTGACTCACTATATTGTATATCAAAATAGTATAAACCCCAGGATTTGGAATGTTTGCTGCCGGAATCACAAATTGCCCTGCACCGTCTGTTATAGTCACTGTTCCCGATGTTCCAATGTTTGGAATTGCGTTGGGGATGTTGTATAAAAACTCATAGTTACCATTAGGTAAATTGACTGCACCCGTAATTTGAACTACCACATCTGAACCGATACAACTATCGGCTACTACTATATTTGCATTTTCAATTTCCGGTTTGGGTAAGATTTCGAACGTTAGCACCACGTCACTTAACAGGGTAGTACACGTTGTGGCTGTATTTTGAATGGACACTACTGTAAGTTGTGTAATTCCTGCATTTGGAATGGCCGTTGCGGGAATTTCAAGTGTAGCTTCACCATCAGTAACTGTTAAAGCAACAAAGGTTTCCACACTCGTATTCGCTCCCGATAGTATGTAGGATAGTTGGTAGGTTCCGTTCGACAAATTAAATAGTGTAAGTACGAGCGGTAGGTCTTGACAAATAGGAGCAGTAAAATCAATATCATCTACTGTCAGTTGTGGACTTTGAATGACAGTAAATTGAACAGTTTCATCATCAGAACCGCAAGCATTTGTTACGGTGTATGTAAAAGTATAAGTGCCGAGCGGATTAACCGTAGCATTAAAAATATTGGAAACCACTGATGTGTCCATTGCGGTCCAAACCCCACCTGATTGTTGTGTACCATCTAATAAAGTAAACAAATCAAAAGCGGCGTTAGAACTACAAACATCCTGTGCACCTGTAAACAAACCGGCATTTGGTGCTTGTAAATAGGTAACAGTAACCGTTGCAGTTGCATCAGGACAAGGTGCGATTCCGGTAACGGTATAGGTATAAACTCCTGCAGGATCAACAGCAGGATTGAATAGGCCTGTGCCACTTACTAAAGCCGGTGACCATGTTCCGCCTGTATCAGGATTGTTTCCAAGTAAGGTGAATAAATCAACCGGATCTGAGGTTACACATAAATCAATACCATCGCCTGTTCCTGCATTGGGTTCCGGATTGACTGTTACGGTAACTGTTGCAGTTCCATTTTCACACGGTGGGGTTCCGATAACGGTATAAGTATAAACCCCTGCCGGGTCAACGGCGGGATTGAAAACGCCGGTACCACTGTCTAATGCCGGGGACCAAGTGCCACCTGTTTGTGGACTTCCATTAAGATAAGTAAACAAATCTACCAAAGGACTTGTGGTACACAAATTCGCTAAACCGTTTGTCCCTGCAATAGGTTGTGGGTTTAACCCAACGGTTATAGTAGCTGTAGCATCAGGACAAGGTGCGATTCCGGTAACGGTATAGGTATAAACTCCTGCAGGATCAACAGCAGGATTGAATAGGCCTGTGCCACTTGCTAAAGCCGGTGACCATGTTCCGCCTGTATCAGGATTATTTCCAAGTAAGGTAAATAAATCTATTGGTGCGGAGGTTGTGCACAATTCTATATTATTATCAGTTCCTGCATTTGGTGTTGGGTTTACAACTACTGTAACTGTTGCACTTTCATCATCACATTGGAAAGTTCCAAGAACCGTATAGGTATAAACACCTGCGGGGTCAACGGCAGGGTTGAAAACTCCGGTGCCACTGTCTAATACTGGTGACCACGTTCCACCTGTTTGAGGATTTCCTCCTAGATAGGTAAACAAATCTACTGCCGGACTTGTAGTACATAAATTTGCTGTATTATTTGTACCTGCTATCGGTGGTGGGTTTACAGCCACTGTTACATTGGCCGTTGCATTAGGACAAGGTTCAATTCCTGTTACAGTATACGTATAAATTCCAGCAGGATCAACAGCAGGGTTGAAAACTCCTGTACCACTATCCAATACTGGTGACCAGGTTCCGCCTGCATCTGGATTATTTCCTAGTAAGGTAAATAAATCTATTGGTGCGGAGGTTGTGCACAATTCTATATTATTATCAGTTCCTGCATTTGGTGTTGGGTTTACAACTACTGTAACTGTTGCACTTTCATCATCACATGGGAAAGTTCCAATAACCGTATAGGTATAAACCCCTGCCGGGTCAACGGCGGGATTGAAAACTCCGGTACCACTGTCTAATGCCGGTGACCAAGTTCCGCCTGTTTGTGGACTTCCATTAAGAAAAGTAAACAAATCTACTGAAGAACTTGTGGTACACAAATTCGCTAAACCGTTTGTTCCTGCAATAGGTTGTGGGTTTAACCCCACGGTTATAGTAGCTGTAGCATCAGGACAAGGTGCGATTCCGGTAACGGTATAGGTGTAAACTCCGGCGGGGTCAACAGCAGGATTGAATAAGCCAGTACCACTGTCTAAAGCCGGTGACCATGTACCGCCTGCATCAGGATTGTTTCCAAGTAAGGTGAATAAATCAACCGGATCTGAGGTTACACATAAATCAATACCATCGCCTGTTCCTGCATTGGGTTCCGGATTGACTGTTACGGTAACTGTTGCAGTTCCATTTTCACATGGTGGTGTTCCAAGAACCGTGTAGGTATAAACCCCTGCCGGGTCAACGGCAGGATTGAAAACTCCGGTACCACTGTCTAATGCCGGTGACCAAGTTCCGCCTGTTTGTGGACTTCCATTAAGATAAGTAAACAAATCTACTGAAGGACTTGTGGTACACAAATTCGCTAAACCGTTTGTTCCTGCAATAGGTTGTGGGTTTAACGCCACGGTTATAGTAGCTGTAGCATCAGGACAAGGTGCGATTCCGGTAACGGTATAGATATAAACTCCTGCAGGATCAACAGCAGGATTGAATAAGCCAGTACCACTATCTAAAGCCGGTGACCATGTACCTCCTGCATCAGGATTATTTCCAAGTAAGGTGAATAAATCAACCGGATCTGAGGTTACACATAAATCAATATCATTGCCTGTTCCTGCATTGGGTTCCGGATTGACTGTAACGGTAACTGTTGCAGTTCCATTTTCACA
>NZ_DIVJ01000031.1 GCF_002428305.1 Flavobacterium sp. UBA6135
AAATAGTAAACTTTTGATGAAAGTTTAATAGAATAAAAAACCGTCTCAAAATTGTAGTATTGAGACGGCTTCTTTTTTATTTAAAATACTTCCGATTCTTTTAATTTTTCGGTGTTGCTCACTAATTGCAACTCTTCGATCATCTTCTGAATATTTCCGTTCATAAATCCGTCTAAGTCAAAAATACTCAACCCAATTCGGTGATCGGTAATTCTTCCTTGAGCATAATTGTATGTTCTGATTTTTGCTGAACGGTCGCCACTACTCACTTGCGAAGTACGTTTGGTTGCATCTTCCGCTTGCTTTTTAGCCAATTCCATTTCATACAAACGCGAACGCAAAACCGTTAATGCTTTATCTTTATTTTTGTGTTGCGATTTTTCATCCTGACATTGAGCCACCAATCCGGTTGGAATGTGCGTCATCCGTACAGCCGACTTTGTCGTATTCACCGATTGACCTCCTGGACCTGACGAACAGAAATAATCAATACGAACATCATTCATGTCAATTTGAACGTCGAACTCTTCCGCTTCCGGTAAAACCATTACAGTTGCTGCAGACGTGTGAACTCGACCTTGTGTTTCCGTTTGCGGAACACGTTGCACACGATGAACGCCTGCCTCAAACTTTAATGTTCCGTAAACATCTTCTCCGGTTACTTCAAAAATAACCTCTTTAAAACCTCCGGCAGTTCCTTCGTTCATGTCTACTAAAGAAGTTCTCCAACCACGACCTTCGCAGTATTTGGTGTACATCCTGTATAAATCTCCGGCAAAAATAGACGCTTCATCCCCACCCGTTCCGGCACGAATTTCAACCATCACATTTTTGGCATCTTCGGGATCTTTTGGAATCAACATAAACTTGATTTCTTCTTCCAATTGTGGCATACGTTCTTTGGCATCATCCAATTCCATTTTGGCCATTTCAACCATTTCAGCATCCGAACCATCGGCAATAATTTCGTTGGCTTCTTCAATGCTTTGTGTCAAACGGATGTATTCTTCACGCTTATCCACAAGACCTTTTAAGGTTTTATATTCTTGGTTCAATTGCACATAACGCTTCTGATCGGCAATCACATCAGGCTGAATAATCAAATCTGATATCTCGTCGAAACGTTGTTTTACATATTGTAATCTGTCTAACATAGTTGTAGTACTCTATTTTGGAGTGCAAAAGTACGACATTTTGTTTCAAGTTTCAAGTTTCTCATTTCAATGTTTTGTTGTAGTATTGTTTAATAAAATCTTTGATTATGAAAAATTGTCTTTTACTATTATCGTTAGTTACTTTTCTCTCAATTACTTCATGTCAAAAAGACTATTCTACAAAAGAGGTCGACTGGTTAATTGGCACTTGGGAAAACAAAACAGAAGATGGAACTTTTACAGAAACATGGTTTAAAACCAATAACGAAACCAAAGAAGGACTCAAATACGATCGGTTAGAAGCAAAAAGTACCTTTATAAAAAATGGTGACACTTTGTTTCAAGAAGAAGTAATTCTCTTTAAAATGGATAAATGGATTTATTCTGTGATGGCTTCCAATCAAAACGATGGAAAAGCGACTCTTTTTACTGCTACAACTATAAACAATAACGAAATGGTTTTTGAAAACCCTGAACACGATTTTCCAAAAAAAATCACGTATAAATTAGTAAACAAAGATAGTTTGTATGCGGAAATTAGTGGTAATGGGAAGAGTCAAGGGTTTCCGTTTAAGAAAGTGAATTGATAAAATAGCCACTGATTCGCTGATTTTTTTCATCTTTGAATTAGTGGGTTTTTTGTTTGGGTTGAGAAAGTTGAAAGTAATTTTTTTATATTTGGAAGACAAAACTGAATTTTATTAGCCTTATTCCTATTATTGAGATAATTCAAATTTTTATCAGACATTCAAACAAGTTATAAAATATTTTAAAAAAAATCATATGATTATTGGATTGCGAAAATTCGGAAAAACAAAGGAATTAGATGGTCAATTTATAAAAACAATATTTATTATTATTGGAATTCCATTAATACCTGTACATAGTGTATTCTATATTAACGAATTAAATCAAATTGACATAGGTATTAATTTAAAAAGTATGTTTAAAACATATTTTTCTTGGTTATCGCTATTAGTAGCTCTAATATTTATTTTTGGAGCATTTTTTAGTAACATTTTTCCATTATCATCTCTAATTTCAATATTGATTGGTGTTACTTTGGCAATAATTTCATTTTATTTTTTCTATTATTTCGAAAAAAACAGTTCTGAAAATGAAAACGAATTACGAAAATTATATCAAAATGCAATTGGAATGAATGCATTACCAGAATATTTTAGCCCTAAAGAAGCTGAAAATTTCCAAAAAGAACTTTTAATGACTTTAAAAGATAAATTTCAATTAAAAGATTGGAAAGGAGCCATAAGAAACAATGAGTATAATATTCAACAATTACCACTATTATTTGTTATTTCCGGATTTGAAAATAGAATAAATAATTCAAAAATAAATCAAGATTTATATATTAAATTACTTACTGAATATAATAAGCATTAAACAACATTGGTTCAAAACTATTGATTGGTAATTATATATTCGAAAATTTTTAGTTTGTTTTATAATTTCACCGCCGATTTTAAGACCAGAACCTTTAAAAGACCTTTACTTCTACTCCCCCTTTTAAATCATAAAACCAAAAAAATCCCGACTCTCATCGGGATTTCATCTTTGTTCTACTTTCTATCTTCTTATTTCTTCTCCGGAATATTCTCCAAAATCTCCAACACAAATTTCCGATATTTTTATACCGATGAAATCAAGATATTTAATAGTGTACTATTTAAAAGTAAAAGATTTTTTTATATTTGATAACTAAAAAAATTATCTGGAAGTTTATTTCAAAAAAACTTAATCACATTTACAAATCTGCAGTGAATCAATAGTAATGTTTAAAGTATCCAGTGAAACAAAAGATTTTTACAACCTAAACAAAAAAAAATTTAAAAATTTGTATTTTGTTTTTTGTATTATCTCTTCATTTTGGTTCTTCATTATCTTACTTTACATTTCGTCAAGTAACTTTGGTTTACTATTTAGTTTATTATTATCACTATTTGGGTTGATCTTTTCTTATATTTTATTACCAATTTTATTTTTTTTTGAATATTTTTTTTCATTTTGGAAAGAAAGAAAAAACACAGAGTTAATCACATCACAGGTGCCTTTTGATAAGTTGGACACTATTGGCTTTCATAAGAGAAAAGTTTTGAAAAGCACAAAAGAAATTAAAAAATTTATTTTAACCGCCGAAAAAGATGGCTTTACTTTAATGTTTTATCCCAAAAGTAGAAATATTGCTGTTTTTGAAATTTTTTGTTTTATGGATAAATATCCAAAGTGGGGAGAAGTTCTAGAATTCAGATCTAAAGGTTTTAGATTAGATTATGGATCAATTTCAAAAGAAATCAATATAAAAAAAGAAAAATTATCTATTCAACAATTAGATTCTATTTTAAGAGAAATGATAATGTTAATAAAGATTAAACATCATACTCCTTTAAGTATTAATGAGGAAGGAGAATATTAAATATAATTAAGAGTAAAACTGAATAAAAGACATAAAAAATAAAGTAACCAGTAAGCAGCAGCATCAATAATAATTTGCTTTTTAATTAAACAAAAGTGTTTACAATATCTATAACTACTTAGTATTTAAAAAAACAAAAAAATCCCAACTCTCATCGGGATTTCCTTTATATTCTATTTTCTATAATTCTAATTCTTCTCCGGAATATTCTCCAAAATCTCCAACACAAATTTCCAATATTTTTGTGCAGATGAAATCGAAGCTCTTTCATCAGGAGAGTGAGCTCCGTGAATGGTTGGTCCAAACGAAATCATATCCATATTTGGGTAATTCGTTCCTAAAATTCCACATTCTAAGCCGGCGTGACAAGCCACAACATTTGGTTTTGCACCATTTTGTTTTTCGTAAATATTCACTAAAACGTCAAGAATTGGTGAGTTCACATTTGGTGTCCAACCCGGATAGCTTCCGCCAAAGGTCACTTCGCAACCCATTAATTCAAACGCAGAACGCAACGCATTCGCCAAATCAAATTTGGAAGTTTCTACAGAAGAACGGGTTAAACATTGAACAGTTATTGTTCCATCTTTTACTGTTACTTTGGCAATATTGTTTGAAGTTTCAACCAAATCTTCCATGTCGGCACTCATTCGGTAAACGCCGTTATGAGCCGCATAAATCGCACGAATTAATCCTTCTTGAATGCCTAAATCCATTACTTTTTCCGGTAATTCGGTTTCTGTAATTTCAATGATTAAATTTGGTTCAGTGGTTTTAAATTCTGTTTTAATATTATCGATTAAATTCTGTAAATCCAATTGAAATGCACCTTCATAAATAGCCGAAATAATCACTTTTGCCACACTCTCTCTCGGAATGGCGTTACGTAAACTTCCACCGTTAATTTCAGCAATTTGTAAACCAAAATTTTCAAAACCATCAAATAACAAACGGTTCATAATTTTGTTGGCATTTCCCAATCCTTTGTGAATATCCATTCCGGAATGGCCGCCTTTTAAACCTTTTACGGTAATGATAAAAGCTAACGAATTTTCGGGAGTTGGTTCTTCTTCGTATGATCTTGTAGCAGTTACATCTACTCCACCCGCACAACCGATGTCGATTTCATCGTCTTCTTCTGTATCTAAATTCAAGAGAATTTCTCCGTTTAACAAACCGCCTTTCAAACCCATTGCTCCGGTCATTCCGGTTTCTTCATCAATGGTAAAAAGAGCTTCAATTGCCGGATGCGGAATGTCTTTACTTTCTAAAACCGCCATAATGGTTGCTACTCCCAAACCGTTGTCGGCTCCAAGCGTAGTTCCTTTGGCACGAACCCAATCGCCATCCACATACATTTCGATTCCTTGCGTATCAAAGTCGAACGTAGTGTCGTTATTTTTTTGATGCACCATATCTAAATGCGATTGCATCACAATGGTTTTTCTATTTTCTAATCCTGCAGTTGCCGGTTTTTTGATGATGACGTTTCCGACTGCATCTTTACTAGTTTCTAAGCCTAATTGCTTTCCGAAATCCATCATAAAAGCAATCACTAGTTCTTCTTTTTTGGAAGGTCGTGGAACAGCGTTTAAGTCGGCAAATTTATTCCAAAGTGCTTTGGGTTCTAGGTTTCTGATTTCTTGATTCATTTCTTTTTAAGGTTCTAAGTTTCTGAGGTACTAAGGCTCTAAGGTTTTTTAGTGGCACAAAGTTACAAAGAAATTGAACCAATAAAAGAATTGGGAAATGTAAAGTTTTTATAAAATAAGGAAAAATAAAATTTAAGCGATATGCTTTTCAAAGAGTTTTTTAGCATCCTTAGTCGATACTTTGCCTACACATTCATTTTTGTGAATACACAAAACCGGAGCTTGTTTGCACATGCCTTGGCATTTCATTTTTTCAAAGGCAACCTTTTCTTTCAAGCCATTGTCTTTGACTAAGTCTTTCAGACAATCTTTGATTTCTTTGTTGTATTTACAGCATTTTTTGCCGTCGCAGAAATAAATTACTTTTTCAGCTTTTTTTGCTTTTCCCATGATTGAAAAATGATGCTACAAATGTAAAATATTATTCTTATTTATTCTAAATAAAGAAGTTAATTTTATTAAAATTCTCCCAAACCATTTACCGATTACCAATTACCCATCACCTTTTCATATATTTGAACCAACAATGATTCAAAAAAAATACATACTTCCACTATTCCTTTTGATACAAATTGTTGTATTAAAAATCGCTTCTTTATTTCCGAAGTTTATCGAAGAATATTACAGTAAAGGAATCTATCCTGTTATCTCAAAAATTTCGAGAACTACTTTCGGATTTACGTCTATTTCCATTGGAGACATTATTTACGGTATCGTTTTGCTTTTGGTTTTCAGATGGTTTTGGAGAGTGCGAAAAACGTGGAAGATTGCTTGGAAAAATAATGTATTGAAGATTCTCGGTTTTGCTTCAGTATTTTATTTTCTGTTTCATTTGTTGTGGGCAACCAATTACCATCGCATTCCGATGTATGAAAAACTGGAAATTGACAAAGAATATTCAACTGAAGAATTAGAAGCTTTTACGATAAAATTGATTGAAAAAACGAATGACATTCACATACAAATTACACAAAATGATTCGATTAAAGTGGTTGTTCCCTACTCTACTGAAGAAATTTTTGATTTGAGTGTAAAAAGTTATGCTTCGGTTGAAAAAGAATTTTCTTTTCTATTGTATGAAAAGCCAAGCATCAAACCATCATTAATTAGTATTCCATTGAGCTATATGGGATTTGGCGGCTATCTGAATCCATTTACGAATGAAGCTCAAGTGAATGATTGTTTGCCAAAATATAATTTTCCTACCACCACGTTGCACGAAATGGCTCATCAAATTGGGTATGCCAGCGAAAGCGAAGCCAATTTCATCGGATTTTTAGCTTCCATAAAAAGTGATAATATCTATTTTCAATATTCCGGTTATAGTTTTGCTGTGAAACATTGTCTGCGAAATTTAGAACGCATTGAAGAAGGCAGCAGTGAAAAATTTCTACCTTTAATCAATTCGGGAATCATCAAAAACTTTGAAGAAAGCAAACAATTTCACGAAGAATACAAAACCTTTTTAGAACCGATTTTCAAAACCTTTTACGACAATTTTTTGAAACTCAATAAACAAAAAGACGGTTTGGAAGGCTATAGCAAATTTGTGGGATTGATGATTGGGTTGGAAAGAAAGTATGGAGTAATGAATTATTAGCTAGAAATTGAGATAATTTACTGCCTACTCCCAACTATTGACTTCCAACTTAAACTACATCTACCACAAAAAACGTCTCGTTTTTCTTTTTAAAAAATCTGATAATCAATAGTCCCTAAAGTCTAAACAAATGTAATTGTAAATCCAATTGATCAACACAACCATTATATTTAAAAACCGATGAGAAAAAGAAATAAAATTATTGAGTAATAGTGACTCTGAGATTTTCTATTATTAAAGATAAGAAGATATAGAATTGATTTATTTTAAAAAAAACAAGATTTTTTTGGAATTTGCTTCTAGTAGAAAACATAGAAAACACATAAATAGTATTTTGATTCAGTTAGGACAAAAAGTTACAAAACAAAAAAGCTTTATCTTGTAACAAATTTTACCATCCGACTACTAACACAACATGAGCAATTCACTGGAGCAATCTTTTGTTAAGCAATTAAAGGAAAATCAGAACATTATTCACAAGATTTGTCGTTTGTACACATCGGGTGAAGATGCTCACAATGATTTGTTCCAAGAAATTACGATTCAGTTATGGAAAGCGTTTCCGAAGTTTCGTGGCGACTCGAAATTTTCGACTTGGGCCTATCGGGTCGCTCTAAACACTGCAATTACTTTATATAGAAAAAGTACGCGATCAATTGCTACAATTGAATTTGAAACCACAAGACACTTTATTAAACAAGAAGATTACAACTTTGAAGAAGAAGAACAAATCAAACTTTTATATAAAGCCGTTCATCAATTAAATGATATTGAAAAAGCATTGGTTTTTATGTATTTAGAAGATAAAGATTATGAAGAGATATCGGAAACTTTAGGAATTAGTGAAGTGAATGCACGAGTAAAAATGAACAGAATTAAAGGAAAATTAAAAAAAATATTAAATCCGTAAGATTATGATGGAGGAATTGGATTTATTGAAAAAAGATTGGAAAAAAAGCGAGACTAATTTCCAACAAAAAACAGAAGGTGATATTTATGGAATGCTTCAACAAAAATCAACTTCTATTGTGAAGTGGATATTTTATATAAGTTTAATTGAACTAAGTTTAGGAATACTGCTTAGTTTGATGTTGTCTTTTACAAAATATGACAAAGACAACGTTGAGTTTATAAAGGAAATTGGAGCTTATTCCTATTATGTAGCAATTTCAATTATTTTGTATGCTGTTGTACTCTATTTTATCTATAAATTTTACAGCATGTTTAAAAAGATTGCGGTTGATGATAACACAAAAAAATTAATGTCAACAATTCTTAAAACTCGAAAAGTAGTAAAACAATATATTGCCTTCAATTTAAGTGCTTTTGCTTTTATTTTTATTGCAGCGGGATCTTATGGCTTTTACAAAGGCTACAGCACAGGTATTGCTACAAATGGTGAATTAACTAAAATACCAATGGAGGTTACAATTTTTGGAATTATTATATTGATTGTTGTAACAGCAGTACTTACATGTATTTTTTGGCTTATTTATAAATTAATTTATGGTTGGCTTTTAAAACGGTTATATGTAAATTATGAAGAATTGAAAAAAATTGATTTTTAATATTCCCACATTCGTTTTTTATTTAATTCTTTTTGTTCCTCTAATACTTCAATAGGAATTACTTTTAGCAAAGAAGCATGTTGTTCAATGGCAAATTCTATTTTTTCAACGATTTCTTCAACACTCTCGTTATCATAATCAATTTGCAAGGGCTCTTTGATAACCATAGATTGTAGAATTCCTTTCTTTTTAATCCGAAGTCCTTTTCTATCAAATGAACGACGGAATCCATCAATTACAATAGGCACAACAATCGGCTTGTGTTGCTTTATAATATGAGCAGTTCCTTTTCTAACAGGTTTAAATGAACGTGTTGTGCCTTGAGGAAATGTAATAACCCATCCATCTTCAAGAGCTAATTTTATATTCTCAGTATCGTTAGGATTCACCTCTCTTTGAACATCTTTTCCTTTTGCTCGCCAGGTTCTTTCCACTGTAATAGCTCCTGCATAGGCTAAAATCCTTGGCAATAAACCTTCTTTCATGGTCTCACTGGCAGCCACATAATAAATATTTAACTTTGGTTGCCACAAATAACCAACATTCTTAATTGAATCTTGTCTTCCGCTTAAACTTGCATTAAATACATGAAACATAGCAACAACATCCGCAAAGTACGTTTGATGATTTGATATGAATAAAACATTAGTTTCGGGTAATTCTTTTATAATTTCAGATCCTTCAATATGAAGTTCATTAAAACCTCTATATCGTTGATGTGTCATAACACCAAAAACGCGGATTAACCATTTTTTTAAAAAGAGTAAATGTCCAAAAGGATTTCTTTTGAATAATGCCATAGGATTTAGATTGAAAATCAATTAGCGAAATTACAAAAACAAAAATTAAATTTTCAACTAAAAAGATAGTAAAATATCGTATTACAAAACCTTTTTAATCGTTTCCTTCAACTCACTCAACATCATAGCAGTTGCACCCCAAACAATATGCTCTTTTACTAAAAAAGCAGGAACATCAATTGCAATTGCATAAGAAGTTTTCAATCTTCGGGTGACAATGATATTCTCATCCAAAAAATCTTTTAAAGGAAATTCAATAATTCCGGCCACTTCATCTTCTTGTAATACAAACTCTAAATTAGTTTGAGAAATTCCCAAAAATGGAGAAACTAAAAAATTACTGGGCGGAATATAAATTTCTGTAAAGGCTCTTACCACTTCAATTTGATGTTTCTTTACGCCAATTTCTTCTTCAGTTTCTCTTAATGCAGTCTCTTGCAAGTCTTTATCAAAAACCTCTACCTTCCCCCCGGGAAAAGCAATTTGAGAAGAATGAACTCCCGGATAAGAATTTCTAACAATCAAAACCAAATGTGTTTCATTGCCTTTCGGATAAAACAGCATCATAACGGCAGCTCTCTTCGGCTCATTCTTTTCCAAAGTTAACTTTTCTAAAATATCCATTCTCCCAATTGGAGCCATTTTTGCATGAGCAATGGTAGCAGGAAGATTTTCTTTTGCTATTTTTGGTATAAATTTTAAAAAGTTATGAAAATCCACCTTTTAATCCTTTTTGCTATTATTTTTTTAATTAGTTCATGCGATAATAAGACTAAAGATAAGTCAGAAAAAAATAACGAACAAATTATTACAAAAATTGAAGACACAATTTCAGTTAACAAACCAAAATTTGATTTGGAAACCATCGTCTTATCAGATGAAAATGTAGTTGAATTTTTAACTTGGTATGGCAACAAAAATCCAGAAAACAAAGTTCTTATTGAAACAAAATTTGGAAATATAGAAGTAGAATTGTTTGAAGAAACAAAATTACATCGAGCTAATTTTATTTACTTGGTAAAAAAAGAATATTTTAACACAACGTTTTTTCATAGAGTTGTAAAAGGATTTATTATTCAAGGCGGTAGTTCCGACGAAAGTATTACAAAAAAAGAACGGAAAGCAATTGGAAGATATCTAATTCCAGCCGAATTCAATAAAAAGCACAAACACCATTATGGAGCTTTAGCTGCAGCAAGAAGTTGGGATGATAATCCTGAAAAAATGAGCACTCCATTTGAATTCTATTTCATTCAAAACAAAAACGGTTCCTATCACTTAGATGGCGAACATACTGTTTTTGGTAAAATTACAAAAGGCCATGAAGTGATGGATATCATCGCTAATCAAGAAACAGATGAAGGTGAATTTCCATTGTTAAACATTTTAATAAAAGTTTCAATAATCTAATGTACAGTAAAGAAGAAGCACAAAAAATTAAACGTGAATTTTGGATCAAATTCGCAGAAGAATATCCCAGAAAATGGCTGTTATACAATACTAAAATCAAAGATTTTACTTTTAAATTTCATGTAGATAACAAAAAAGCAATGGTTTCATTAGACATCGAATCAAAAGATGATGATCTACGCAACATCTATTTTGAAAAAATAGAATCATTAAAAACCATCCTTATCGAAGAATATCTTGAAGATGTAATTTTTGAAAAAAACTACCAATTAGAAAACGGAAAAACTATTAGTAGAATTTGGGTTGAAATTAAAAATATCAGCATTAACAACAAGTCAAGTTGGCCCATAATTTTCTCATTCTTTACAGAAAAAATGGAACCCTTTGAACACTTCTTTTATGAATATGAAGACTACATTAAAGACTTAGAGTTAAATACTTAAATTTTAAGTTGTCTTACCCCTTCGTGAATTTCGGATAGAACTATCCGCTACAAGTCATTATAGCGTCCTAAAAAAAACAAAAAACCCCTCATCGATATATGAAGGGTTTTAAAAAGAAGGCGG
>NZ_DIVJ01000036.1 GCF_002428305.1 Flavobacterium sp. UBA6135
AATCATTAAACATTAGTACATTTTAAAAGCATAATTCGTTAAAAGTGCAGATGCTGTTAGAGCCATGAACGGCGATTTGAAATCGGTTTTATCAGAAAAATTTAATTATAGCCGCAAAGAGACTGCATTTTTGCAGTCTTTTTTTTGAGATTAACCATAAATTAATTGGTTAATCCTAACCATAATTATATATTTGCACGTTTTCAGAAAAAGATTAGAGCGACTCAAATTTCTATCTGATTTACAATCAAAACTTTACCAATTAAATAGTAATTAATTTTTAGTAATAATGCAGAATAAAGGACTGATTAAATTTATCGCAATCATTTTAGCGTTGGTATGTATTTACCAACTTTCATTCACTTTTGTAGCTAATAAAGTAAAAAATGATGCCAAGGCATATGCTACAGCGGAGTTTAAAAAATTAACTGATAAAAAAGAGAAAGGATTATTAGCTGATGATCCGGGAGCACTTGAAAATCTTGATTTAAATCGATTGGAGTTGAAATACTTGGATTCGATTAAAAATGAGAAAGTATTTTTAAATGCTTTTACTTATGATTTCGTAAAAGACAACCAAATCAATAAAGGTCTTGACCTTGAAGGTGGTATCAACGTTATCCTAGAAATTTCGGTAAGAGATATTTTAAAAGGTTTAGCAAACAATACACAAGATGCTAGTTTCAATAAAGCGTTAGCCGATGCAAAAGCAAACCAAAGAGGAAATCAAACCTATTTGGATGCTTTCTTCGAAGCATATGATGCTATTGCAAAAGATGCTAAAACTAAATTAGCCTCACCAGAAATTTTCTTAAACAAAAATTTAGAAAATGAAATTACTTTAAAAATGACTGACGACCAGGTTAAACCTGTTATCAGAAGAAAAGTTGATGAGTCTATCGTCAGTGCTTTTGAAGTATTAAGAAAGCGTATTGATAAATTTGGTGTAACACAACCCAACATCCAACGTCTTGGTGAATCAGGTAGAATTTTAGTAGAATTACCAGGAGCAAAAGATATTGATCGTGCTAAGAAATTATTACAAAGTACGGCTCAATTAGAGTTTTGGGAAACTTTACAGTCTGATCAAGTAATGAATTATTTGTTTGCTGTAAATGATGCTTTAAAAGCAACAGAAGTAAAAAGCGAAAAGGTAGCTAGTACTGAAGTAAAGGATTCAGTAAAAACTGAAATTGAATCGTTGTTAACTGACAGTTCAACTGACAGTACAAAAGTAGATACTAATAATCCATTGTTGGACAAAATGCTTTCAAGAGGTTTTGGACCGGTTGTAGCTTATTTTTCTCCTAGAGATACGACTACGATTAACAACTATTTCAAAAGAGAAAGTATTAAAGCTTTACGTTCTCCTGAATTGCGTTATGCAAGATTAGTTTGGGGAAAACCAACTACTATTGAAAACGATAAGAAAGAAAAAGTAAGTGCAGTTGAATTATATGCTTTAAAAGCTGACCGCACCAATCAAGCTCCTATCAGTGGTGGTGTGGTGGTAGATGCTTCTGCTACTTTTGACCAAATTGGTAAACCGGCCGTAACCATGCAAATGAACGGAAAAGGAGCCAAACAATGGGAAGAATTAACAGGTAGAGTTAGCCAACAAAAAAATGCAATTGCTATTGTTTTAGATGATATTGTTTATTCTGCTCCAGGAGTTTCAAGTGGTGCCATTTCAGGTGGTCGTTCAGAAATTACTGGTAGTTTTACAGTGGAAGAAACACAAGATTTAGCCAACGTATTAAAAGCAGGTAAACTTCCTGCAGCTGCAGATATCGTTCAATCGGATGTTGTTGGTCCTTCATTAGGTCAAGAAGCTATTGATAATGGTATTTTATCATTTATGATTGGGATGTTATTAGTAGTGGTATGGATGATTTTATACTACGGAAAAGCCGGTATTTTTGCTAACATTTCACTTATTGTAAACATTCTTTTCATCTTCGGTATCTTAGCAAGTTTAGGTGCTGTATTAACGTTACCAGGTATTGCGGGTATCGTTCTTACTATTGGTATGGCGGTAGATGCTAACGTTATTATCTTTGAAAGAGCCAAAGAAGAATTAGATGCAGGTAAAACTTTAGAAGAGTCTATCAACCATGCTTTCACATGGAAAGGGGCAATGTCTTCTATCTTTGACGCAAACATTACAACAGCGTTAACCGCTTTAATCCTTTTGGTTTTTGGAACGGGACCAATTAAAGGTTTTGCAACTACTTTATTAATTGGTATTGGAACTTCATTATTTACTTCCATCTTTATTACAAGAATCTTATTAGATTGGAGTTTGACTAAAACTCAAAATTTAACGTTCTCTACACCGATGTCAAAAAATTGGTTCAAGAATATGAATATCGATTTCTTAAGCAAAAGAAAAATTGCCTATGCCATTTCTTCTGTTTTAGTGATTATTTCTTTAGTATCGTTATTCTTTATTAATGGATTAAACCAAGGGGTTGATTTTGTTGGAGGTAGAACTTTCCAAGTGCGTTTTGACAGAGAAGTTTCAGCCAATGAAGTTGGATCTGCTTTAACTAAAGGTTTTGGAACTAATGTAGAAGCTAAAACGTTTGGAACAAACAATCAGTTAAAAATTACAACAAAATATAAAGTTAATGAAGAAGGTGAGGGTATTGATTCAGAAGTAAATCAATTGTTATTTGATAACTTAAAACCGTATCTACCGACAACAATGACTTATGAGCAATTTGTTACCAATTCAGATGACAAAACGGTGGGTATTCTTCAAGCAACTAAAGTAGGTCCTACTATTGCTGAGGATATTAAAACCAATGCGTATTGGGCTGTTTTAGGGTCGTTATTAGTAGTATTCCTTTATTTATTAATCAGTTTCAGAAGATGGCAATTCTCTTTAGGAGCAGTTGGTGCTGTTTTCCACGATGTGATTATTGTTTTAGGAATCTATTCAATTGGTTTTAAATATTTACCATTCAACATGGAGATTGACCAAGCGTTTATCGCGGCTATTCTAACTGTAATTGGATATTCGTTAAACGATACGGTAATTGTATTTGACAGAGTGCGTGAGTTTTTATCAGAGCATACTTCAGGAACATTCAATGAAGTGGTGAATAAAGCATTGAATACAACAATTAGCAGAACTGTGAATACCTCATTCACTACATTAATTGTATTGTTCTCTATTTTCATCCTTGGTGGTGAAACCATCAGAGGATTTGTATTTGCAATTCTTGTTGGTATCTTAGTGGGAACCTATTCATCGTTATTTATTGCTACACCTTTAATGGTGGATACAATCAATAAACAAGAAGCAAGAAAAAAAGCTTTTGAACAAGAATAATTTTTGTTGATTTTATATAAAAAAGACCTGAGCAATCGGGTCTTTTTTTTTGTCCTGTGATTTTATTAAATTAAACCCGTTGGGTGTAATTATTTAATTCAATAGTATTCTGGATATTTTTGCCACGAATTCACAAATTATAAATTTAGTAAATGCAATAATTTGTTCATCTTTGATGAAAATTCGAATTTAATCGAATAATTAGTCAAAAAAATTGGTGGCCCGAGCGTAGCGAACAGACGAAGTAAATTAGTGGTAAAATTATTTGAAAATTTAATTACACCCAACGGGTTAAATTAATTATTTCTATACCTGACAGGTTTCCAAAACATGTCGGGTATAGACACTACATAATATTTACTCGTACAAGACTTAATCATCTTAACTTAAGTTGTTGTTAATTAAATTAAGCGTAAAAAAAAACCGACCTCTACATAGAAGTCGGTTGTTATTCAGTAAAGAATTTTTCTATGCTGTTTTCTTAGCCTTAATCACAAAATACAATCCAATCAACACAAAAGGAATACTCAACCATTGACCGGTTGATAGAGCATTAAATATTGGATAGGTTTCAAAACCTCCTTGACTTTCTTTTACGAATTCTACAAAGAAGCGAATAGTCCATAATAAAACTAAAAACATTCCAAAAATATATCCTTGCTTGTGGCGTGCCTCAGTTTTCCAATATAGAAAATACAGAATAAAAAAGACAAAAACATAACCTATGGCTTCATACAATTGAGCCGGATGTTTAAAGGGTACCGATTCAACCAATTGACTGAATTCCGGATTATTGGTGATGGCTTTATAAGCTTCTTTTGGTTCAGCAATTTTTGTTGCCATCACAGCATCGCGTTTGTCATAAAAATCCTGAATGAATTTCACACCAAAAGCAGATGTTGTTTCATGACCTACAATTTCAGAATTGAAAAAATTACCCAATCGAATAAAAACAGCACCACTCGCTACAGCAATTACAATTCTGTCCAAAACCCAAAGTAACGGACGAAGCATGATTTTTTTACTGAAATAAATCATGGTAATAATGATAGCAATGGCAGCTCCATGACTGGCTAAGCCTGAAAAACCGGTAAACTCAAACTCCGGTTTTGTTCGGATGGGCAACAAAATGCTCAAAGGATCTTGATAAAACAATTCCGATTGATAAAAAAGTACATGTCCCAATCGAGCTCCTAGCATCGTGGCTACAACGGTATAAATAAATAGAGAATCCAGTTTTTCTATGGGTTCATTTTCTCGAATGAATATTTTTTTAGTAATATACCATCCTAAAATAAAAGCAATTACCCATGTTAAGCTGTAAAAGCGAATCATAAAAACACCTAAATCGAAACCTTCAGAAGGATTCCAAACAAACTGTAAGGAGTGTAAAATCATAGTTAGAAATTTCTTAGCATCAGTAAAAGTAATTGAAATTATAACAACAAACAAAACCTTTTTAAAACCATTAAGATTTTAAAAAGGTTAATTTTTGTTTTTATGTTTTTACGTGGTTAGGGAACAGGGTCATAACCGCTTCTTCCCCATGGATGGCAGCTGCTTATTCTTTTTGCAGCCAACCAAAAACCTTTCAGAACACCATATTTTTTAAAAGCATCTATGGTATAATGGGAACAAGTTGGCTCAAACCTACAGGTTGCCGGGGTTAACGGAGAAATTAAAACCTGATAGGCTCTTACTAGAATTATAAACGGAGCTATTAGGATTTTTTTTAACATGAAATTAGTTTGAAACGGTAAACTGTGTACCTTCTTTGCCGTCTTTTAATTGAATTCCGAGTGCTAACAACTGATCTCTGATTTGATCAGAAAGAGCAAAGTTTTTATTCGCTCGTGCTTCTTCACGCATATTGATTAATAAATGCACAACACCTTCAAGCTTGTCGCTTTGGTTGTTGTTTTTAGAAGCATTGGTTAATCCTAAAACATCAAAAACAAACGAATGCAACGTTTGTTGGATTAATTGCAAATCGTCAGCCGTTAGTGTTTCTGTTTTTTCTTTAGCTAAATTGATAAAGCGAACACCTTCAAACAAATGAGCAATTAAGATTGGGGTATTAAAATCATCGTTCATGGCGTCATAACAATTTTGTTTCCAAGTGGCAACATCCAAACTTGATGAAGTTGATGTTGGGATAGCCGGAATCAAATCGATGGTTTCAATCAGTCGCATAAATCCTTTTTCGGAAGCCAAAATCGCATCATTTGAAAAATCCAAAATACTTCTATAATGAGCTTGTAACATAAAAAATCGCACCACAGAAGGGGAGAAGGCTTTAGTTAAATGGGGTGTATCTCCTGAAAAAATCTCTCCCGGTAAAATATTATTTCCGGTTGATTTAGCCATTTTCTTGCCATTTAAAGTAAGCATGTTGGCATGCATCCAAATATTAACGGGTGATTGACCTGTGCAAGCTTCATTTTGAGCAATCTCACATTCGTGGTGTGGAAATTTTAAATCCATTCCACCACCGTGAATATCAAAATGATTACCTAAATATTTTGTACTCATGGCTGTACATTCCAAATGCCAGCCCGGAAAACCATCACTCCAAGGCGAAGGCCAACGCATGATATGTTGGGGTTCTGCTTTTTTCCACAAGGCAAAATCCTGACTGTTTTTTTTGTCTGATTGTCCGTCTAAATCACGAGTATTGGCAATCATGTCTTCAATATTACGACCGCTTAACTTGCCGTAGTTATTGGTTTCATTAAATTTTACGACATCAAAATAAACAGAACCATTGGATTCATATGCAAACCCGTTGGTAATAATTTGTTTGATGATTTCAATTTGTTCAATAATATGTCCGGTTGCCGTAGGTTCAATACTTGGCGGAAGGAAATTCAATTCATGTAAAATGGTATGAAAATCTACAGTATATCGCTGCACAATTTCCATGGGTTCCACTTTTTCAATGCGAGCCATTCTGGCAATTTTATCTTCTCCTTCATCAATGTCGTCAACAATATGACCCACATCGGTAATGTTTCTTACATAACGAACTTTATATCCCAAATGTTTAAAATAGCGATACACCACATCAAAACTCATAAAAGTTCTAACGTTACCTAAATGCACATTGCTGTAAACGGTTGGGCCACAAACATACATTCCCACGTTTCCGGGATGAATTGGAATGAAAACTTCTTTTTCACCGGATAGTGAATTGTATATTTTTAGTGAATTTGTTTTATAAAGTTCCATAAATGAAGTGTCTTTTTAACCAGTCTATCAAAATTTTGTGTCTAATTTAATATATTCTAAGAATTCTCTCCGAACTTGTTCTTGCTTAAATTTTCCACCAAATTCAGAAGTGACAGTGCTGCTTTCAATATCTTTGATTCCTCTGGAATTAACGCACAAATGTTTGGCATCAATAACGCAAGCCACATCTTCTGTGTTTAAAGCATGTTGTAATTCTTTTACAATTTGCATCGTCAAACGTTCCTGTACTTGCGGTCTTCTTGCAAAATGATCCACAATACGATTCATTTTAGAAAGACCAATTACTTTACCGCTGGAGATATAAGCCACGTGTGCTCTTCCAACAATGGGCAACAAATGATGTTCACATGTTGAATAAACCGTAATGTTTTTTTCAACAAGCATTTCACCATATTTATAATGATTTTCAAAAGTAGATGAACTTGGTTTTTTTGACGGATTTAAGCCTCCAAAAAGTTCTTTAACAAACATTTTAGCCACTCGATTAGGGGTGCCTTTCATACTGTCATCGGTCAAATCCATTCCCAAAGTAGTTAAAATGGAAGCCACATCTTTTTTTATCAATTCAATTTTTTGATCGTCGCTCAAATCAAAGGCATCTTCTCTAATGGGATTGTTTACTGAATTAAAAAAATGATCATCTCCGGCTTCGTCAAAAGTATCGTTATCTGTATTCATTTATATCGACTATTACTGTTAATTTATAAAGGTGTGCAAAGATAAATAAATAATAGGAATTTAATGTAAACCATAATTCATTTAAAATCTTTAAAATTTTAAGACAATATTATCTTAAATTTATGTAAATTTCCACCCTAAAATAAATTAAAATGAGATTGAAATTACTTTTTTTCTATGCTTTTGCATTTATTTCTTTACTATTTTTAACATCGGCTTCTTCTACTACTGATGTTAGAAAAGAATTAAATTTAAGCGAAATTATTTTGCAATCTAGTTGTGAACTAGGATTAAAAAAGGACTTTGTTTTTAATGTTAATCAAATTATTTTTGGAAAACAGTTCGAGATAATTGAATCAGATTTATTCAAGAAAGGAAGCATTTTAGTAGTAAATTATACCACTACAAATGTTACATGTTATGGTTTAAATAATGGTTCAATAACGATTACCGGTTCATCTGGAACGGCACCTTTTTTACTATACAACATCAATGGTCCAGTTGTCCAACAGAATACTACCGGTATTTTTTCAGGATTACCTCCCGGAGTTTATACATTATCAGTGACAGATTCTGTTGGTGGAGTTGAAACAGAAACAGGAGTTACAATTACAGAACCTGCTCAATTAGTGGCAACTTTAACAGGAGATACAAGTGTTTGTCCGGGTTCCGGTGCTACATTGAGTTTTACGGGAACTCCGGGCGTGCTTGTTTTTTACCAGTCTACTTCCGGAATTTTTGGAAATGTATTGTTAAATGAAGCCGGTCAAGCCTCCGTTACAACTTCTCCCTTAAATAATTCAACCATTTTCTCAATTTTTAGTATATCCTCACTTAATGGTTGTGTAAATTCATCTACTTCAACTTTTGCAGTAACAGTTAATGCTAATGGTTGTGCTTCTGTAGTAGCAGGCGATATCAATTTAGAGTATCCTTCTGCACTTTGTGATGTGAATCAACCAGTTCAATTGTCAGCCTCCTATCAAGTTTTGGGCTCAACTTCTGCTTATACTGTAAGTCAGATAGATTTCTGTCCGCAGGCAGAATTCAACGACCCAACCTATAATCAAATAAACTTAGCAACTGATGATATCTGGTCACAAACAATTACATTACCTTTTCAATTCTGTTTTTTTAATAGTTTGTATTCCACCTGTCATGTAGGTTCAAACGGTACTATTTCTTTTGATCCAGCAGTAGTGCCCAATACATTTAGTCCATGGAGTTTTGGTGCACAAATTCCCAATGCAGGTTTTCCTATAAAAAATGCAATATATGGTGTGTATCAAGATACAGATCCTGCAAATTCTCCATCTAATAGATCCGCAAGTTGGAAATTAGTTGGAAGCTACCCTTGTAGAAAGTTAATTGTAAATTTTTATAATTTTGGACAATATAGTTGTGGACAAAGTGTAGGTCTACAAACTTATCAAATGGTGTTGTATGAAATTTCAAATATCATTGAGGTTCATGTTTTAAATAGAACTCCTTGTAATTCTTGGCAAGGTGGTGTAGGTGTAATCGGTATTCAAAACCTTGCAGGAAATGTTGCTTACACTCCTCCTGGAAGAAATACCGGCAACTGGTCAGCATCGCAAGAGGCTTGGCGTTTTACGCCATCCGGTCCCTCTACAACTAGCTTTAAATGGCTCGATGAATCAGGGGTACAAATAGCAACTACTCCTACAATAACGGTATCACCTGCTGAGACTACTACGTATACTGCTCAGGTTACTTATACTGTATGTCAGCAAACTTTTATAGAAGAAAGTGTTGTAACGGTTGAAGTAAACCCTGATCCTACGAATGATCCAATTGATTTAACGCAATGTTCTAATGTGTTTGATTTGACTCAAAACAATCCGATAATTTTAGGAAGTTTGAGTCCATTTGATCAAGAGATTCGTTATTACACCAACGAAAATGATGCTCAAATTATCGCTATAAATGAAATTGCAAACCCAACTGCCTTTTTCAGTACAGGTCAAACCATCTATGCAAGTATTGAAGATCAAAATTCGGGATGTATTCGCGTGAAAGCATTTGAATTAATCGTTACAACTAGTGGCACCCCAGATCCTCAAACTACTGTAATGACCCCTCTGTGCGATTTGAATAATGACGGATTTGAAGTGTTTGATTTAACTGCTGCATCTATTAATGCTTTAAATGGTTTATCTGCTTCAGAATTCACCATTACTTACCATAACACCTTTGCAAGTGCAATTGTGGGAACTCCCTTTATAGTAAATCCGTCCACATATAGTGGCACTAACGATGAAGTTATCTACATACGTGTTGAACAAAATTGTAATGTTCTAGTTTTTGGC
>NZ_DIVJ01000006.1 GCF_002428305.1 Flavobacterium sp. UBA6135
AACGGTAACATCCGGTAAAGTACTGGCTTGAATACTATTAATAGTTACCACAAAACTTACCTCTGTAGCACACGGACCATTTGTAGTATATACATAAATGGTTTGTGTGGAGGTTATCAAATCTCCTGCGTTTAATAATAATCCTGTGCCTCCCGGTTCTGAGAAATAATTACCAAGTAATAGGTTGGGTAATTCGTATGAATCACAAGCGGTTATATTAATTGCTGGATCTAATGTTGGATAAGCAAACACAGAAACTGTTGTTGAACTAGAAGAAGAACATCCTATAAAACTAACTACAACTTCATATGTACCGGCTTCACTTACTATAATTGAACTTGTATCTCCAGGGAAAGGATTTCCATTAAGTGTCCAAGTAAATGTTACGGAATCTGATAAATTAAAGTTTAACGGAGTTACTTCAATTGTAGCCGTTTGACCTTCACAAATACTTTGATCTTCTGTCAATGTAAATTGAGGCGTTAAATCTTGTAATAGTAAATCAAATGAACTTGTGTTATAACAATCACCCACATTAGGCATGATTCTAACATAAATGGTTTGAGGATTACTAATGTTTGTGTATTCCTCAGGATTAATGATTGCATTTTCGTTATTGTCTGCATCCTCTTGAGTTAAGAAATAGGCAAAAGTATAATCAGGACCTAGAGGTGCTAATAATAAATCTTCATTTTCGGTCAAATCAAATACGCCAAATTGAGCCGCACTACAGATGGCCAAATCTTGAGGCTCACCCGGATCAATTCCTTCGTAGAATTCTACAATGATGGAGTCTGATACGGAACAGCTTGAATTATTTAAAGTTGCATCAACAGAATAAACACCCGGTACAGTTGCTATAAGTGTTGGTCCTGTTTCATTAGGAATTACTTCGCCATCCAAATACCAAATAAATTCAAACTCATCTGCAGGTAGTTGCGTGTCAATGATTACAAAATCATTTGGACATACCGCACTTCCTTCATCAACAAGGAAATCAAGACCTAAGTCTAAATCTCCAATATCAAAACTACCTCCTTTTAAGAAAACAGCAGAATCTAAGATATTGTCTGAACGGTCAGCAACAACGATTTTAATTTTATATTGTTGATTTGGAATCACCGTTGTAATAGCAGTCATTGGTACGGTAACTCCATTGAAATCAATAGGGGCAGCTAAAACGTTTTGTCCATTAGCACCATAAAAAGCAGAGAAAAATTCTGGATTTACTGATGGACAGCCGGTATTGTATAAATTATTCCTAACAGTTACTACAGAAATTGGTGTGTTTGTGCCAGGTACAACTGCTAAGTTCGTAGAGACACCAGTAGTTACATTTGTTAAAATGAAAGCAAAAGCATCAGAATAACTACATTGGAACACACCATATTCTTCTGAGGCAAAGATGAAATCAAATTTGAATATTGGTGATAAGGGTACAAAGTCAAATTCGATTTTTGTAGCATTTCTGGAGTTCATAGGTTGACCTGTTGCTGCAAGTATAATAGCATCTAGGTCAGCATCACCTACCCACGCTTGGTTACCGTCACTTAAAGAAGTTGTATTTGGACCAGGTACTTTTGTTGCGTCACCGGAAATCAAAACAATACCATCTTCGAAAGGGAATCCAGAACCATTTTCTTGGAAATAACCAATACCATTTGTCGACCCAAAGTTAGTTCCTGTCGACCACGTAATATTTGAAACGTTCGCACAAGTTGAGTTCAATAATACATCAGTAACCAACTCCGGAACTGTATACAGAGTTGTACTTACAGAAACCGGCGGTCCGATTGTTCCAATACAAATGTTAAAGTTTACCACAGTTCCTAAAACAGAACCTGCAGAATAAACTCTTACATAATAGGTTTGGCCAATTACTAAGTTATTTGCAATACTTGAGTTGGGGTCACTACAATACACTTGAGTTAACGCATCACATGTTCCAGTATATAAACCATGATTTAAGTTGGTTGTAGAGCCTACAACGTTAGTCAAATCAACAGTGTGAGAAGCAGATGTTGCTACGAATGAGAACCAAACGTCATCATTGGCAACTCCAGGACAGCCATTTGCTTGTGGTGATTGCGTTGCACTTGTAACTGTACCAGGAGTTGATAAGGTACAGCCTGTATTTGGATTAACTGGAACTGAAATTGCAGTTAAACATTCATCATTTGCCGGTGGCGGTGGTGGAACACTAACACATAAGTTAAATGTAGTGTTTTGTAATATTAATGCTCCTGAACTGTAAACTCTAATAAAATAGGTTTGTCCTGCTACTAAACCAGTAGCATAACTATCGTTAGGGTCACTACAATATACTAAGGTAAGATTGGAACATGGGTCTGTAGGATTTGTTGATGTAAATAAAGCATGATTCAAGTTAGGTGCAGAACCTGCAACATTTAATAATGCAATAGTATGAACAGATTGCGTTGCAACAAATTGAAACCATACATCGTCGTTAGCTGTCCCAACACAAGTATTAGCTTGTGGAGATTGCGTAGCACCATTAATTGTTCCCGGAGTAACTATAGCACATGTTGCATCCGTATTAACAGTTACAGTTGTTGCTGTATCACAATTATCATTTGCAGGAGCTGGTGGTGGCGGGACACAGTTTATGGTTAAATTGAAGATCCCTTGTGCCGTTCCAAAACCAAATACATATACATAATATACAGTTCCTAATGTTGAAATGAATTGTACTTCAGATTGGTTGCCACAAGAATTGTCGTTTCCGGCAACACAAGTAAATGTGCCACAAGCACCGGTAAATACTTGAAGTTTTGTGTCATATGCTGAACCACATAAAGACATAGTTACTACATCTCCAGTACCTACATAAGAATACCAAAGTCCTCCTGAACCAGGTCCGGTTCCACAAGTAAATGTAGGGGCTCCTGCTGTGGTCGCACCAACGGTAGTTTGAGACTGTGTACCACCACATTCAATTGGAATAGCACCTGAACATAAATTATTTGTAGCAGGACAAAAAGCTTGAGTAAGATTTGAGCTGTTTGAAAAACAGTTTATGTCGTTTGCGTTTTGAAGGTTCAATGTTACGTTTGTTCCATTTGGATAAGGTCCAAATTGCATGGTTCCCGGAGCAGATACCGATTGTGTTGCTCCACCTTCACTTGATGTACCAACAATTGATGTGGCAGTTCCCATATTGGTGACGTTTGCCACAGCAAAAAACTGATTCCCATTTGCACAATCAGGCAAAATACTATATGTTGCAGTAAAGTTAGTACATGTATTTTCAACAATAGTTAAAGTATAACCTGTGCTTTGTGTTGGAGCACCCGTTGCCCATGTTGAAATTGCGATGATATAAGTTTGACCAGCAGTTACGGGTAAAATAATAACCCTAGGGTTAGTGCTTGAGTTAGCAACACCTGCAATACAACTTACACCAACATTTGCACAACTGTTATAGACAAATAATCCAGACCAAGCATTAGTAGGATTCATCGTTATAGTAACAGGTACGTTACTGGTTGCTGTGAAACTATAGAATACATCGTTACCATTTAAATAAGGATTTCCTGAGCCACAACCAGTTCCTGCCGAACCTCCATATTCATCACCATAATTACTAGTGTTGTCTGTTGTAACATAAGGTATTGAAGGAATAATAGCCGGAGCCTCACAAGTTTGACCTGGAGTTGACGTTGAAAAAGTAAATGGTCCTACCCATAAACTGGTATTAGTTGAAGGATTACAAATTGCTCTAACATAATATTCATATTGAGTAGCTTGCTGAAGTGTTAAGCCTAAAGCTTGTGTAGTGACAGGATTGCTCGTTGTTAAAATCCCAACTCCAGTTGGTGCATTTGGGACCTGAACAACCTCTACTTCAAACTGAGTTGCACCACCCGGATTTCCCCAAGAAAGTGTTGCTCCGGTTAAAGAAAAGTTAGAAGCTGTTGGGTTTACGGGGTCAATACATTGTTCTACTACTGATACATTGTCTACTAACCAACGGTCACCGCCTAAAGCAGTAGTGGGTTGTGTAAACACCATTACAAAGGCAATGTAAATCTGTTGATCTACCGGAAATGCATTTAAGCTTATGATTTTTTCTTCATAAACATTAAATACAGCCGACAATTCGTTTTCAGTAAATTGTTGTACTAAGGTGTAAGCACCTAAATCAGCTTGATTAGCACTTGTTGAAACCCTGATTTGATACAAAGTTCCTTGGTTTCCTGCAAGTGTTGATCGCGTAAAAAACTTTAACTGTCCATTTGCGGGAACAGCTAATTGATTTGTGATTAACCAATCTTGCGAAGTATTACCAACCCCAATGTTTTCACGAGTCATGAAAGCAGAATAGGTGCCTTGATAGACAGTTGGAGGAGTAGTAATGTTGCTGGTTCGTTCCCAGGAGTTAACGGTACCTACACCGTTATCGGTTACTAACCAACCAGTTGGCGGAAAAGTAGCTCCTTCAAACCCTTCGAAATATTGAGAATATCCCGTTAGCGTACAAAAGATCGCTACTAATAAAAGCGTAATTTTTTTCATAAAATGAAAGTTTAGTTGTTGTAATTATTGGCCAACTAAAGTAAAAAAAATTACTATGTTAACTAATCTTTAAGAGTTAAAAACCATAAAAAAACGATGAAATTCACATAATATCTTTAAAATGTTATTTTTAAGTGAATAATCTTCATATTCTTTGCTCAAAAGAAGGTTTTAAAAATTTCTTTTTTAATATATTTGACTAAAAATTATTGGTTTTGCAAACAAAAATATATTTCGCTTCTGATCAACATTTTGGTGCTCCAACACCTGAGCTTAGTTTCCCAAGAGAACAAAAATTTGTGGCTTGGCTTGATGAAGTTAGGCATGATGCAACAGCTTTGTTTTTATTAGGGGATCTGTTTGATTTTTGGTTTGAGTATAAAACCGTAGTGCCCAAAGGATTTGTACGTGTTCTTGGAAAATTGGCTGAACTTCGCGACAGCGGAATTCCGATTTACTTTTTTGTGGGTAACCACGATTTATGGATGCATGATTATTTTGAGAAAGAATTAAACATTCCTGTTTTTCATGATAATCAAGAATTTACATTTAACGGGAAAACATTTTTAATTGGTCATGGTGATGGAAAAGGACCAGGCGACAAAGGCTACAAACGCATGAAAAAAGTGTTTACTAATCCGTTTTCAAAATGGTTGTTTCGATGGTTACATCCTGATATTGGTGTGAGATTAGCTCAATATCTTTCTGTAAAAAACAAATTAATTTCAGGCGATGAAGATGTCAAATTTTTAGGTGAAGAAAACGAATGGCTCGTGCAATATGCCAAACGAAAACTTACTTTTAAACATTATAATTATTTTATTTTCGGACATCGCCATTTGCCTATGCAATTGAAGGTAGGAGAAAATTCAACCTATATTAACCTTGGTGATTGGATTGGTTATTTTACTTATGGTGTTTTTGATGGTGAAAAATTTGAGTTAAAAAAATTTGAAAAACTATCGTAGATCTTTAACCCTAAGTTGAACGGTTACATTTCCGTTAAACTCATTTTCATCAATGCAATAAACCAAGTCAAAAGGGGTTTTATTTTTGGTTAATTCAAATTTATCGCCTAACCCAAAACCAATGACCCCAAACCCTTCTGAATTTTTTTGTTTTACAAAAAGTTTTAAATGTTCTTCGTTTTGTCCAATGGTTTTCCCATACCCTGTGTCTATAACATTATGTGACAAAAAAACAGGTGTCATGTTTTCAGGACCAAATGGTTCAAATTGATTCAATATCCGAATAAGTTTTGGGTTTATCTCTTCTAATAAAATTTCTGCATCAACAGTTATCTCAGGTATTAAAAGATCCGGATGAATCGTTTTTTGGACTGTTTTTTCAAAAGTTTCTTTAAATTTTAAATAATTTTCTTCTTTTAACGTCATTCCGGCTGCATACATATGTCCGCCAAATTGTTCCAAATGTTGTGAACATGCTTCCAAGGCATTGTAAATGTCAAAATCCTTTACAGATCGGGCAGAGGCAGCTAATTTATCACCACTTTTTGTAAATACTAAAGTTGGACGATAGTAGGTTTCTGTCAATCGAGATGCTACAATTCCAATCACGCCTTTGTGCCAATCTTCTTGATAAACAACAGTTGTGAAATTTTTTTGCTCTTGATTTTTTTCAATTTGAACTAAAGCTTCTTTTGTAATTTGTTTGTCTAAATCTTTTCTGTCTATATTAAAAGTTTCAATTTCTGCGGCAAATGTTGAAGCTTGCTCTAAATCAAATTCGGTTAGTAATTGAACGGCATAATTACCATGTTTAATTCTTCCGGCGGCATTAATTCTGGGTGCAATTATAAAAACCACATCGGTTATGGTTAATTTCTTTTTCTTTAAATTTTGAATTAAAGCTTGAATTCCGGGTCTTGGACTGGAATTGATTACATCTAATCCAAATTTTGCTAAAATCCGATTTTCGCCGGTAATGGGTACAATATCTGCTCCAATTGCTGTGGCAACCAAGTCCAAGTATGGTAATAAATCGTCAATGGTTTGATTTCTGTTTTGAGCTAAAGCTTGAATCAATTTGAAACCCACTCCGCAACCGCATAATTCATCATAGGGATAATTGCAATCACTTCTTTTGGGATCCAAAACCGCAACTGCTTCAGGCAATTCATCTCCGGGCCTATGGTGGTCACAAATTATAAAATCAATTTTTTTGGAGTTGGCATATGCGATTTTATCAACTGATTTTATTCCACAATCTAAAGCGATTATTAAAGACATGGAATTGTCTTCAGCAAAATCGATACCTTTTAAAGAAATGCCATATCCTTCATCATATCTGTCCGGAATGTATGTGGCAACGTTTGGGTAAAAGCTTCTCAAATAAGAAGAAACTAATGAAACAGCAGTGGTTCCATCTACATCATAATCTCCAAAAACCAAAATATTTTCTTGATTTGCAATGGCTTTTTCAATTCGATTAACAGCTTTATCCATGTCTTTCATTAGATACGGATTGTGTAAATCTTCTAAATTGGGTCTAAAAAACTGTCGGGCATCTTCATAAGTTGTAATGCCTCTTTGAATTAAAAGTGTGGCAATTAGTGTAGAGACATTTAATTGATTAGCTAACTGGGAAACCAATTGAGAATCCGGCTTGGGTTTGAGAGTCCAACGCATAGTGTATTAATTTTGAATGGCTTATAGTGTGGAATGAAATTCAATTTTTACATCCACTTGAGCAAATTTACGAAACATTTCCATAACCCCACAATATTTTTCTACCGATAAATCGACAATTTTTTGTAATTTTTCTTCCTCTAAGTCATTGCCGTAAAAATGATAAACCATGCGTATGTTATGATAATATTTAGGATGTTCCTCGGTTAGATCGCCTTCTACATCGATGTGAAATGAATCAACTGCTACTTTCATTTTTGGCAATAAAGAAGCCACATCTATTCCTGTGCAACCGGCCAAAGCATCAAGCATTAACGCTTTTGGCCGAAGTCCGTTATCAGTTCCGCCGATTTCGATATCGGCATCAATTCTGAAATTTCCTCCCGGATTGGTAGCTTCAAAGGCCAATCCTCCTAACCACTTTGTAGAAACTTGATGTGTCATTTTGATTTTTTCTTTCAAAGATACTATTTTTTAAATGGTTAAAAAATCAGAATAATTTTGTATATTTGTATAATATTTGTTTCATTAATGATTAAAATTGATTATAATGTATCAAAATAGTTACAATAAAAATTGGTATGCCATGACAGATGCTGTTGTGGTTCAAACGCTTTGCTCCAGTTTGAAACAAATGCGTTTAAATAAAAATATTTCGCAGGAAGAACTTGCTGAGCGATGTGGTTTAAGCCGAATTACCATCAGCCGTATGGAATCCGGTAAAGCCATTAATTTGCTCACTATGGTTCAAGTCATGCGAGCATTAGGAAAATTGGATTTGCTCAATCATCTCAACGAAGAACCGGAAATTAGTCCGCTTCAAGTGATGGAAGAACGTTCAAAATACCGTAAAAAAGCCTCTCCATCCAAATAGATATGAATACAATTGCTTCTATAAAAATCTGGAATCAAAAAGTAGGTGCGGTTCTTTGGGACGAATCAAAGAATTTGGGCGTTTTTGAATTTGATAAGAGTTTCGTCAATTCAGGATTGGATTTATCACCGATTACGCTTCCATTATCGGAAGCCAAAAAAGGACGGCGGGTTTTTTCATTTCCTTTTTTAAATTTTGAAACATTCAAAGGTCTGCCGGGTTTGCTCGCAGATAGTTTGCCGGACAAATTCGGAAATCAAGTGATTGATGCTTGGTTGGCTCAACAAGGTCGTTCTGCTCAAAGTTTTAATCCGGTTGATCGACTTTGTTACATTGGCAAACGCGGCATGGGAGCTTTAGAATTTGAACCCGAATCCGGTTTACAACCCATTCCATCAAATACATTGGCAATTGAAGCATTGGTTGAATTTGCGAAAGAAGTTCTAGCCGAAAGAGCTTCGTTTAAAACTAATTTGCAATCGGAAAGCGGTTTTTCAGACATTCTTCAAGTAGGTAGTTCTGCTGGTGGAGCACGTGCCAAAGCCATTATTGCTTACAATCAAAAAACAGGCGAAGTTCGCTCCGGTCAAATTGATGGTTTGGAAGGTTTTGATTATTGGTTGATAAAATTTGATGGCGTGACCAATCATCAATTGGGCGATCCAAAAGGATATGGCAACATTGAATTTGCTTATTATTTGATGGCAACTGCTGCGGGAATTACTATGATGGAAAGCGAATTGAAAATAGAAAATCAGCGAGCCCATTTTATGACGAAGCGTTTTGATCGCGTTAACAATCAAAAAATACACATGCAAACCTTGTGTGGTTTGGCTCATTTTGATTATAATATGCCGGGCTCGTATTCGTATGAACAAGCCTTGATGGTAATGCGACAAATGCAATTGCCTTATCCTGACATGGAAGAATTATTTCGAAGAATGCTATTTAATGTGATGGCGAGAAATCAAGATGACCATACTAAAAACATTTCTTTTTTGATGAACTCGGACGGAAAATGGTCGCTTTCTCCGGCTTATGATGTCACATTTGCCTTCAATCCTTCTAATTTTTGGTTGAAAGCTCATCAAATGACTATTAATGGAAAAAAGGAAAACATTGAATTGAATGATGTTTTGTCTTTAGCGAAAAACGTCAACATCAAAAAGCCAATTCAAATTATTGAAGAATGCCGAGAAGCGATTTTAAAATGGGATGAATTTGCCGAAAAAGCATTTATTCCATCAACACAACAAAAAGAAATAAAAAGCTTATTTAATTTACTAATGTAACTTTATTGTTTCATTAAAACTAAAAATAAGCTATAATGAAACATTTTTGCAACATTTTATTTTAATGATTTTCCGCCAACCACTACCACTATTTCTCCTTTAGCGGGTTTAGCTTCAAAATGTTTTAAAACCTCGGATGCTGTTCCGCGAACGGTTTCTTCGTGCAATTTTGATAATTCTCTGGAAACGGAAACTTGTCTTTCTGCCCCAAAATACTGTACAAATTCGGCTAAGGTTTTGTTTAATTTGTGTGGCGAAACGTAAAAAATCATCGTTCTGACTTCTTCTGCTAATGCTAAAAAACGAGTTTGTCTTCCTTTTTTATCGGGTAAAAAACCTTCAAATACAAATTTATCGTTTGGCAAACCACTGTTCACTAAAGCGGGAACAAAAGCGGTTGCTCCGGGCAAACATTCTACTTCAATATTATTTTCAACACAAGCTCTTGTAAGCAAAAATCCGGGATCGGAAATAGCAGGAGTTCCGGCATCGGAAATCAACGCAATAGTTTCACCGGCTTGCAAACGTTTGATTAAACCTTCCACAGTTTTGTGTTCGTTATGCATGTGGTGACTTTGCATATGCGTTCCAATCTCGAAATGTTTCAATAATTTTCCGCTGTTTCGAGTGTCTTCGGCTAAGATGCAATCCACTTCTTTGAGCACTTTGATGGCTCTAAAAGTCATGTCTTCTAAGTTGCCGATTGGTGTGGGAACAATAAAGAGTTTACCCATTTACGCAAATTTTTTCTCCACCAAATTCATAAAACGAACGCTGTAATCTTCTTTTCCTTCCCAATTGTTATAATCGGGCTTTACCATATCATCAACAAAATTTTGGGCTTCTTCAAAACTATCAAAGGTGTTGATTTGGGAAATCACACGGTTAAAATCTTCGTTACTTCCGCCAAATAAGTGTTTGACAAATGCAATTCTGTCGTTCAATCCAATGTTAATTCCTTTAAGTAACGTATCGTTCAAAGATGTTGATTTGGTTTCGGTTTTTTTTGCAAAAACTTCTTTTTGCGTGATTTCAATTTTGGTTTCTGTGACAGAATCATTTTCTATTTTTTCATAAACAATTTCTGAACTCTTTGAAACCTCTTCTGTAATGCTGTCTCTTTTTACAAATTCAGGTTCCGTGTAATTTTCATGTAAAAAATCTTCTAAGGAAGTTTGCTTGAACTCAGGTTTGGCGATTTCGGATTTAATCTCTTCCTCTTCTTCCTCATCCATGCTTAATTCAAAACTTGGACTGAAAATAGAATCACTTTTTATGACTTCTTCCTCTTCTTCAGCTGTCTCAATTTCTACCTCAGTTTCTACCTCAGTTTCTGTTTCTTCTTCAGAAGCCTCAGCTGCCAATTTATCCTCTTTAACCGCTTCAATAACGGCCAATAATTCTTCTTCAGAAGTGTTGGTTTCAGTTGATTCAATTTTGTTTTCAATCACTTCTTCTTCAACTGAAGGAACAACGGAGGTCACTGTTTTTTCAGTTTCCGTAAATGAAAAAGAAGCTAACTTTTCTTCAAGCTTTTCAAGAGGAAGTTCTTCCTGCAACACGTTGATGTTTTCTTCATAAAAACGCAGTATGGATAATTTTTCATAAAGCTTATGAGCTTCTTGCTGTAATTGAATTACATCTTCTTTTCCTTTAAGTTTCAAAACACGATGTGCAATACTTAATAATTCGGCTTCTAACTTTTTCTTCATAACTTTTAGTATTGTAGTAAATAGAGCAATGGATTTTTAATACATTTGTTTTTTGGAACATAAGCTCTAACTTTTCAAAGGTTAATTGGCTATTGTTCACGGCTTAAAATTACAATTATATCACATGTCATGGAATAATTTTTTGAATAAAGTTCACAAAGTTATACACATAGGCAATCGGTGATGAATAAGGTAAGAAATTTTATACCAACTAATTATTTTTTAAATTATGTTTCTTGAAAATACGGTTAATCACAAAGAACAATTTGGTTGGATAGAGGTGATTTGCGGTTCTATGTTTTCCGGCAAAACAGAAGAACTCATTCGAAGATTGCGTCGGGCTCAATTTGCAAAACAAAAGGTTGAAATTTTTAAGCCTACAATAGATACACGCTATCACGACGAAATGGTGGTGTCACATGACGCAAACGAAATTAGATCAACTCCGGTTCCTGCAGCAGCCAACATTCGAATTTTAGCCCAAGGTTGTGATGTGGTTGGCATTGATGAAGCTCAATTTTTTGATGATGAAATTGTTGCTATTTGTAACGATTTGGCCAATTCAGGAATCAGAGTAATTGTAGCCGGTCTAGACATGGATTTTAAAGGAAATCCTTTCGGACCAATGCCGGCTTTGATGGCAACTGCAGAATATGTTACAAAAGTTCATGCGGTTTGCACCCGAACAGGGAATTTAGCCAACTACAGTTTTAGAAAAACTGACAGCAATAAATTAGTCATGCTTGGCGAAACCGAAGAATACGAACCTTTGAGCAGAGCCGCTTATTATCATGCGTTGCGTGAACAGGCTGAAAACAAAAGTGAAGCTGAAAACAAACCAAAACTGTAACCGGTGAGTCTTGTTTTAAATGATATTATTCCTCAACTACAAGCTGAATTTTTCGGAAATCATTCGGATGCTATAATTTCAAACGTTTCCATTGACAGCCGATCTTTTCAGAATAACAATCAAACCTTGTTTTTTTGTTTGATTGGTCCTAATAATAATGGACACACTTTCATTAATGAACTCATCGAAAAAGGCGTTTCTAATTTTGTAGTTTCCGAGCAAATTGAGCTTAAAGAAAATGTCAATTTTTTAAAAGTTGAAAACACGCTGGTCGCGTTACAACAATTTGCTATTTTTTACAGAAAGAAATTCTCAATTCCCGTAATCGGAATAACAGGAAGTAACGGAAAAACTATTGTTAAAGAATGGCTCAATTTTTTATTAAGTCCAGATTATAATATTATAAAAAGTCCAAAAAGCTTCAATTCACAAGTTGGTGTTCCGCTTTCTGTTATTGGAATAAACGAACAACACAATCTTGGGATTTTTGAAGCGGGTATTTCAACGGTGAATGAAATGCAAAAGTTGGAACCTATTGTTCAACCCACCATCGGAATTTTAACCAATATTGGTTCAGCTCACGATGAAGGTTTTGAGAATTTATGTCAAAAAATCAAAGAAAAATTGAAACTTTTTCAAAACGTTTCTGTTTTGATTTATAATAAAAACAAATCCATTGATGCGTTTTTATCCCCGGAAATTAACACTTTTTCGTGGAGTGAAAACGATAAAAATGCCGATGTTTTAATCCACCATAAAACTACCAATAATCAAACTACACTCAACATTACCTATCAAAATACGTGTTTTAAATTAAACATACCATTTTCTGATAACGCTTCTATTGAAAATGTGATTCATTGTGTGATGGTTTTATTTTATTTTAAGTATGATGTAGATACCATTCAAAATAGAATAGCGTTGCTTTATCCTATTGAAATGCGTTTAAAAGTAAAAAAAGGAATAAACAACACCACGCTTATTGACGATAGTTATAGTTCTGATTTTCAATCGCTAAAAATCGCACTTGATTTTTTAGAAAATCAAAAAATGCATTCCAAAAAAACGCTTATTTTATCTGATATTTTTCAGAGTGGTTTAGCAAATGACGAATTGTATTCGCGTGTTTCGCAAATGGTGATTGCCAATAAAATTGGAAGAGTCATTGGTATTGGAGAAACCATTTCCAATTATAAAAACAAATTTTTAAACGGAATCACTTTCAAAACACAAGCTGATTTTTTATCGCATTTTGATACCTTAAATTTTGAAAATGAAACTATTTTAATCAAAGGAGCAAGAAATTTTCACTTTGAAGAAATTGTTTCTTTGTTGGAAGAAAAAACGCATGAAACGGTTCTTGAAATTAATTTGAATGCTATAACGCATAATTTAAATTTTTATAAAGCCAAACTCAAACCGGAAACCAAAATTATGGTGATGGTAAAAGCCTTCGGATATGGAAATGGCGGTTTTGAAATTGCAAAACTGCTTGAATATCATAAAGTAGATTACCTAGGTGTTGCTTTTGCCGATGAAGGAATTGCTCTTAAAAACAATGGTATCCAATTGCCAATTATGGTTTTAAATCCGGAAACAACCAGTTTTGATGCCATTATTCAGCACCAATTGGAGCCGGAAATTTATAGCTTGCGAGGGCTCAATTCTTTTTTAAAAATTGCTAAGCAAAAATTCTTAAAAGATTTTCCTATTCATATAAAGTTTGACACAGGAATGCATCGTTTGGGTTTTGAAGAAGAACATTTGGAAGAGTTGATAGCAGTCTTAAAATCCACAAAAACCGTAAAAGTCAAAAGTATTTTGTCTCATATGGCCACGAGTGATGATCTTCAACATAAAGAGTTTGGGCTTTTGCAAATTGAAAGATTTGAAAAACTATCAAACAGATTAATAGAAGAATTAGATTATAAACCAATTTGTCATTTATTGAATACCTCTGGAATTTCTAATTTTCCTCAAGCTCAAATGGATATGGTGCGACTTGGAATTGGTTTATATGGCATTTCTAACGACACTTCAGAGCAGAAATATTTAGAAACTGTTGGTACATTAAAATCCATTATTTCTCAAATCAGAACCATTCAAAAAGGAGAAAGTGTGGGTTACGGCCGTAGATTTATGGCAACACAAGAAACAAAAATAGCCACCATCCCAATTGGTTATGCAGATGGAATAAGAAGGAGTTGGGGCAACGGCACTGGCTATGTAACCATAAACAATCAAAAAGCAACAATTGTGGGAAGTGTTTGCATGGACATGTTAATGGTTGATGTAACCTCAATTCCTTGTGTTGAAGGGAACCAAGTAATCATTTTAGGCGAAAACCCTTCCGTAAATTTTATGGCCGAAAAACTAAACACCATTCCTTATGAAATCCTGACCGGAATTTCGCAACGGGTAAAAAGAATATTTTATCGGGAATAATTTTTAAAATTATTATATTTTTTATTTAACTTCGTTTCTCTAACCTTTATAAAAAATACAAATTATGTTAAAAGAGTTTAAGAATTTTATCATGACCGGCAACGTAATTGAATTTGCTGTTGCTGTAATTATGGCCGGTGCCGTTGGCGGGGTTGTAAACGGATTTGTGAATGATATCGTGATGCCTTTCGTAGGATACTTCACCGGTGGCGTTGATTTTGCAGACAAAAAAATAATTCTAACCGAAGCCGTAGTTGCTTCAGAAGGCATAGCTGAAGTTGCAGAAGTTGCCATTCGTTGGGGAGCTTGGGTAAACACTTTAGTGAACCTTGTAATTGTTGGTTTTATCATGTTTTTAATTATCAAGTCTTATAATAAAATGAGAAAACCAGTTGTTGAAGCTCCTGCTGCTCCAGCCGGACCAACTCAAGAAGAATTATTAACCGAAATCAGAGATTTGTTGAAAAAATAGACGTTCCGCTACATTATATATTCTAACTAAACCCCTTGCTGAAAACAAGGGGTATTTTTATATTTTGTTTTAAATGTAACAATTTGTTATTTTTTGTTAAAGTCGTTTTTCGAAACATTTTATTCTATACTTTTGCATCAGTTTTAACCTTTTAAATAATTAGTATGAGAGTTGCCGTTGTTGGTGCTACCGGAATGGTAGGCGAAGTAATGCTTCAAGTTTTAGCAGAAAGAAATTTTCCGATTACGGAATTAATCCCTGTTGCTTCTGAAAAGTCGGTTGGAAAAGAAATTGAATTCAAAGGAAACAAATATAAGGTGGTTGGATTGCAAACCGCTGTAGAAATGCGTCCCGATATTGCCTTATTTTCTGCAGGTGGTGAAACTTCATTAGCTTGGGCTCCTAAATTTGCTGAAGCCGGAACAACTGTAATTGACAATTCTTCCGCTTGGCGAATGGATCCTACCAAAAAATTAGTAGTGCCTGAAATCAATGCTTCCGAATTAACCAAAGACGATAAAATCATTGCTAATCCAAACTGTTCAACGATTCAAATGGTGATGGTTTTAAATCCATTACATAAAAAATATAACGTAAAAAGAGTAATTGTTTCCACCTATCAATCCATTACCGGAACGGGTGTAAAAGCGGTGCAACAATTGGAAAATGAATATGCAGGTGTGAAAGGCGAAATGGCTTATCCGTATCCCATTCACCGAAATGCCATCCCGCAATGTGATGTGTTTGAAGACAACGGTTACACGAAAGAAGAAATGAAATTGGTTCGTGAAACCCAAAAAATTATGGGCGACAGAAGCATTGCCGTGACCGCAACTGCTATCCGAATTCCTGTTGTTGGCGGACACAGTGAAGCCGTAAATGTTGAATTTTCAAATGATTTTGATTTAAATGAAGTGCGATCACTTTTACACAATACTTCAGGCGTTACCGTTCAAGATAATTTGGACACCAAAACCTATCCAATGCCCATTTATGCTCAAGGAAAAGACGATGTTTTTGTCGGTAGAATTCGCCGTGATGAAAGTCAACCCAACACCTTAAATATGTGGATTGTAGCCGATAATTTACGCAAAGGTGCAGCGACTAATACGGTGCAAATTGCGGAGTATTTGGTGGAGAATAAATTAGTTTAAGATAATAGTATTATAATTAAAAGCTCCTTTTTAGGGGCTTTTTTTGTTTTTTGCTTTTAAAGTATTCTTGATATTATTAAGATATTGTGGAATTTTTATTATTTTTAGTAAGATTTATGTTTTGCAAAGTTGAGAGCATTTGCGGAGCGGGTGGAAAATGATGTTTTAGCATACAATAGAAATGTAACAGTAAAAATTGACAATAGTAATGTAATTATGTATACTTGTGCTGATTGTTTTTAAATTAAAGACATGGTTACTTTTATAGATAATTTTTAAATATTAAATATATGATTGTAGAATTTGATGATATAGAATTAAAACATCCAGATGCTGGAGGTGGAAATGTTTATTTTTACAATGGACAACCTTTTTCTGGGACTATTGTTGAACATACTAATGGTGTTCTTGTTGGGGAAATATCAGTAGTAAATGGTAGTACCCATGGTAGAGTTGTATCTTATTTTAATAATGGACAACTTAATTATGAATATTTTCAAAAATTCAATCAAATGTATGGTATATATAAAAGGTGGAATGAAAATGGTATTTTAGAAGCTGAAGTAGATTATGGACTAGGGGAGTGTTCAATAAACTGTGTCAT
>NZ_DIVJ01000046.1 GCF_002428305.1 Flavobacterium sp. UBA6135
TCCGATTATAAACAAAGAAGGAGCACACGAAGTAGAAGTATCACCTGACGAAAAAATGCTATTGGTTCGCTATTCGTCAAAAAACAAGCCATGGGAATTATATATTGGTGAAAATAAACCTAATGCTACGTTACAGCAAATAACCTTTTCAACAACTAAAACATTTGACGCTTATACTTGGAAATCACCTGAAGTAATCACTTTCAAAGCCAAAGACGGAGCCGATGTTTATGCTCGAGTTTACGAACCTAACGCAAAAAATAAAAACAATGCAGCGGTAGTTTTTGTTCACGGGGCCGGATATTTGCAAAATGCTCATAATTTTTGGAGTAGTTATCATCGTGAATATATGTTTCACAATTTGCTGACCGATTTGGGTTACACCGTTTTAGATATCGATTATCGTGGAAGCGACGGTTATGGACGTGATGTAAGAACCGGAATTTATAGACATATGGGTGGATTGGATTTGTCAGACCATTTGGATGGGAAAAACTATTTAGTGTCACAAAAGGGAATCAATCCTGATAAAATTGGCATTTACGGCGGTTCTTACGGCGGATTCATTACATTGATGGCACTTCTCACCACACCCGGAGAGTTTAAAGCAGGAGCAGCCTTACGTTCAGTGACAGATTGGGCTCATTACAACCATGGTTATACCGCAAACATTTTAAATTATCCGGAAACGGATCCGGAAGCTTATAAAAAAAGTTCACCGATTTATTTTGCCGATAATTTAAAAGACCGATTAGTAATGTTACATGGAATGGTTGATGATAATGTACAATTTCAAGATATTATTAGATTGACACAACGATTTATCGAATTAGGAAAAAAAGACTGGGATTTGGCGGTTTATCCGGTTGAAGCACACGGTTTTAGAGAAACCTATTCATGGGTGGATGAATATACCCGAATTTTGAATTTGTTTAATGAAACTTTATTATCAGAATAAATGGTAACGCTCAAAGAACTTTCTTCCAAAGTTGAAATGCTTCAACAATTGCCCTTAATTCAGCAATTATATCCTGAATTTACCGAACAAATTTACAGTGATTTGCTAGATGAAATGCTGCCTAACAACTACAAACAATTAGTTGCTTTTGAAAACGAAACAGCAGTTGGTCTTTCCGGTTTTTGGGTGGGAACAAAATTATGGTGCGGAAAATATCTTGAATTAGACAACGTGATTGTGCATCCCAATCATCGTTCTAAAGGAGTTGGAAAATTACTCACAGAATACTTGAATCAAAAAGCCATTGATTTAGGTTGCAAAGTCGTAGCGTTAGATGCTTATACCAATAATTTTCCGGCTCATAAGTTTTATTTCAACCATGGATTTGTGCCGAAAGGGTTTCATTTTGTAAAGTTTTTGGAGGAGTAGATTATTCTTTTAACCGCTCTTTTAAACTTAGATTTTCTTCTTCGAGTTTTTGAATGTATTTTCGTTGACTTTCAAGAATAAACTCAGGAATTGTGTAAACATTATTGGTCCCTTGATTAATTCCAACAGATTGATCTTTGCAAATTATAAAAGTGGTTTCTTCCACTTCAAAAATATCTTCAATAGGGACGTCTAAAATACTTGCCAATTTCACCCATTCTGAGGAATGAATTTTAGCTAAACCTTTTTCTCTTCTGTTATAATTAGAAACATCAATACAGAGTTTTTCTGCAATTTGTTGCTGGGAAATACCCTTCTTCTTTCTTACCTCAATCAGTTTAAATTTTTCCATAAAACATTTATTGTATTGCGAAAATACGCAAAAAATACGCAATGGATTAATTTTGAACAAACTTTTTAAATCAAGTATTTAGCTACATAAAAATTTTTAAAATTTATTTTTCCACAAAAAAATTACCAGAAACAGAAGTTTATAACCCAAATTAATTCAAATCATTAACCTAAAAATTAAATTTATGAGTAAATCAAGCACAATCTTTAAAAAGTTATTAGTTTACAAAAAACTATTTTTTGTAATATTCGCAGGAATAATTATTTCTTGTGATAGTCCGAATCTTAGTCAAGAAGAAGTTTTAATCAATAAAAATTCTTTTGAACAGAGAAGTAGTTCTTTATTTGAAAATGTTGAAGCTATTTATATAGATAATGGACTTAGCTCAAATTGTGAAAATAACATACTTGTTTTTCCGAGTTGGGAAGATTTTCGTATAATTGCAGATCAGTTAGACGAAATGGTTGAAATTCATTGTGATGAATTTGAATATAGTAATGACCCAGGTCTTTCAGATGAAGAATATGAAGCTGTTGCTGAAAGTATAGGCTTTGATGAAGATATGCCTTTAATAAATTTTGAAAATGATTTAAATTTTTGTTCTTTGAGAAGAATGGTTTATGACCAAGAGACAGATTGGCTTAGTCAACAAGGTGATGGTGAGTGGGATGTTGAAGCAGACCCCGACAATCATTTCATTGACGAAATTGAAAGAACACTTTTTAATGAAGGTGTAGAAGTAATTATTGGAAGTAGAGATGACGGATATGTTTTGTATAAATTTTTTCATTGGGGTCATATTGAAATACACAACGAAGATTATTCAGCTTTACAGAGCATAAATCAAACAGGTCAGATGCCTACTAATAATCCAAACGTAATTGTGGTTAGAGAAGAAAATAATTCTTCTTCCGGTTCTTGTAAAGGAGCAGTTGATCATAGAAAGTTTTTTTCAACAGGTTCAAGTACAAGAATAAAAACTATAGATAAGATTAGAAATCCTTCATTAACATTTTTTACCGCCCCAAATATAAAGGCAAAAACAAAATATTATAGAAAAAAGTTAGGTGTTTGGACAAGAGGTAAAACTACAATAACAGCAGCAATTAAAGGGACAAGATATGTAGGTTTCGTTGCTAATGGTTGTGGTTCTCCTGGACCAGTTGATAAAGCAAAGACAAAAAAACGAAGTAAAGTTAAAGTAAAACAAACTTCATTTGAATTAAGTAACCATACTTTACATAACAGTTTACTTGGAATTCATAAAAGAAGAGAAGATGTTATTAAAAATATTGATTTTTACAGTGGTAATGTTGTCCAATAGTTTAAAAAAAGTGATGAGCATCATGATGCTCATCACTTTTTCTTGTTTTTTTTCCTACTCACAGTCAGTCAATAAAGAACATGAAAATTATACGAAATTGGGTATTGTAGTTGGTACTGAGAGATTATTTACCGATAATCAGCAAAACAGTGTGGGTTATTTTTACGACACTAAGAAAACGTTTACGATAGGGCTCGATTATAGATTCTATAGTTTTAAAAAATTTAATTTTAAAGCAGGATTACATTTTAGAACCTATTTAACTAGGGAATTTTACAACATTAGATCATTTGATTTTGGTGGAGAGTTTGATTTAAGAGGATTAACACAAGTAGGTGATATTAATCAATACAAATTACCTCTTTCTATTGAATATATAATCACAATTTCCAAGAATTTTGATTTATTTGTTGGAACCGGTGTTGAACTACTTTTTTATGAAGATGATCCGACAACTGGTTTCCTTTTAATAACTAATCCCAACATTGAAGATCAAATAGGTTTTTTAGAAGAAGGAAATAACAAAGGACAATTTACCTATGGTTTTAACCTTTCTATTGGAGCAAACCTATACACTAAGCTTTTTTGTTTTAAACCTTTTGTAAAATATAATATTCAAAATGAAGATATATTTGTTAATAAAGTTGAAACAGTTAATTTGCAAGTATCTGAAAATACCACTTCAATTCACAAAATAAACGGGAATTATCTCATGTTTGGGTTAGCAATTATACCATCAAAACAATTGTTTTCGAAAAAAAAGTAATTCAACATTTTATTTAATTTTGAGATAAATAAAAAAGTACTAGCCTTCTCATCTATAAATCGTCAACATCTATAAATCGACCTAATTTTATATCTTGTTTAGATTGTTCCGCTCTTTTTTTATATTCATAAACCGAGAATGGGTTTAAAATAGCAGTAGTTTTTTGCTTTTTAGCGAAAGCCAAAAGTGATTTTATCGAGTTAATAAGATTTTCATCTTGAATCAACTCTAACTCTTTTTGAATTTTTTTTATTTCAAGTGATACATTCATAACTTTATTTTTTACAAACGTACAAAAACTTTTAATTAGTTGTTTTTCAAGTTGAAACAACAATAAATTATTTTGATTTATTTAAATCAATTTTCGGCGGATAATTGTGTTTTTATAAAATGAAAAAATTGCTTTACATACAATTACTATTTTTATGTGGATGTTCTTCAAAAGAAACCTTCCAAACCCAATTTCCCATTCCAATTTCTCATTATTTTTATCAAACAAAAGGCAATCAAACTCATTTTTTTATCGAATTTCAACAAGACATTCCAGAAAACATCAAACTCAAAAAACTTTATTTCAAAAACCAATCCGCAGTAATTAAAATGATTTCCAGTCATAAAGTAGAAGCGGTTTTCATCAAACACGATTTAATTCTTGATGCAGATGCTGAGAATGAATACGGCAACCAACTGCCTATTGCAGAAAAACCAAAATTTAATTTAAAACCTACAGAAGCCGTTTTAGAATATTCACACAAAAATAACTTAATGCACCACAAATTCCTTGATGTTGCCGAAAAGTCAAATAATTAGTTAATTTTGCTTGATAACTATAAAAGACCACTAACCCTTGGGACTTTACAAATCACTTTTTAAACAAACCGCCATTTATGGGTTAGCTACCGTGCTTCCCAGAATGTTGAGTTTTTTATTGGTGCGACTTTATACTGATGTTCTTGATACAGCAGCTTATGGAGAAGTGTCTGTTATCTTTTCGTGGATTGTTTTTTTTAATGTTCTTTTGGCCTACGGAATGGAAACTTCTTTTTTTAGATTTTATTCAAATCATGACGATAAAAAAGCAGTGATAGGAACATCGATGATTTCTGTTTTTTGGTCTTCCATTGTTTTTTTGGTAGTTTTTATGTTGTTCAGAAACACCATTGCAAAATTGGCAGGAATTGATGTAGAATTTATCACCTACACCATTTGGATATTAGTTTTGGATGCTTTAGTGATTATTCCTTTTTCAAAACTTAGAGCCTATCAACGCCCCGTTATTTATGCCATTATTAAAATTGGAAATGTGTTGGTAAACCTTGGCTTAAATCTTTTCTTTTTGCTTGTATTACCCAAAATGGCCGCCGCAAATCCCGATAGTTTCTTGGCAAGTATTTATATAGAAAACTTCCAAATAGGCTATATTTTTATAGCCAATATCATAGCTAGTTTGTTAACTTTAGTTGTGTTATTGCCAAATTACTTTCACATTCAATGGCATTTTGATACCCAATTATGGAAGAAAATGCTTCGTTATGGTTTCCCGATTTTAATTGCAGGTTTGGCATTTGCCATCAACGAACATTTTGATAAAATTCTATTAAAATTTCTGAATGTCAGCAAATCAGAGATTGGGGCTTATGCTGCTTGTTATAAAATCGGATTGTTTATGGTTTTGTTCAGAACGGCATATACTTTAGGAATTGAGCCCTTCTTTTTTAGTTATGCTAAAAATGAAAACGCACCCAAAGCTTATGCAGATGTTGCTAAATATTTCGTAATCTTTGGTTCCATTATTTCATTGTCAGTAATCGTTTTTGCAGATATCATCAAAGTGTTATTAATCCCAAACAGCGATTATTGGGAAGCCATGAAAGTGGTGCCTTTGATTGTTTTAGCCAATTTCTTTTTAGGAATTTATACCAATCTCTCTGTCTGGTATAAGTTGACCGATAGAACCAAAATGGGAGCTTATATTTCTATTGTTGGAGCCATTATAACGCTAGTTTTGAATTTTCTCCTGATCAAACATTTAAGCTATGTAGGTTCTGCAATAGCAACAATTGTAGCCTATGGCTCAATGATGTTTATATCGTATGTTTTGGGAAATAAATACTACCCAATTCCATATGACATGAAAAAAATAAGCGGTTATCTTGGTCTATCAATTATTGGTTCAACAATCTATTTTTATGGATTCCGAGAAAATTATTTCATAGGAGTCGGAGTGTTATTGCTATTTCTTTATTTTGTGTATTACAATGAAAAAGAAACTATTTTACGAATTTTAAAAAAATCAAATTAAATGCAAATCAAAATCATCAATAAATCACAACATCCCTTACCCAACTACGAAACAATTGCTTCTGCCGGAATGGATTTAAGAGCCAATTTATCAGAGCCAATTACCTTAAAATCATTAGAACGAACCATCGTTAAAACAGGTTTGTTTATTGAGTTACCAATTGGCTATGAAGCTCAAGTTCGTCCTCGTAGTGGTTTAGCTGCCAAAAAAGGAATCACCGTTTTAAATTCTCCCGGTACAGTTGATGCTGATTATCGTGGTGAAATCGGGGTAATTTTAGTAAATTTATCCCATGATGAATTTGTCATCGAAAACGGTGAGCGAATCGCCCAATTAATCATTGCCAAACACGAAAGAGCCGAATGGATTGAAGTAAATGAATTATCTGAAACATCCAGAGGTGAAGGTGGTTTTGGTAGCACAGGCGTAAAATAGTATTCAGTTTTCAGTGACAGTAAACAGTTTTTAAAATTAATAGTTAACAGTATTCAGTCAAGTCTTACTACTCAAATCTTACTACATCAATATGAAAATAATAGTTCCAATGGCCGGTCGCGGTTCAAGATTAAGACCTCATACCCTAACCGTTCCAAAACCATTAATTCCAATAGCCGGAAAACCAATCGTTCATCGATTAGTGGAAGATATAGCCGGAGTTTTGAATCAACCGATTGATGAAGTAGCTTTTATCATTCATGAAAGTTTTGGCAAACAAGTGGAAGAAGAATTAATCGCAATTGCTCAAAAATTAGGAGCAAAAGGAACTATTTATTATCAAAATGTAGCTCTCGGAACAGGTCACGCCATTATGTGTGCCAAAGATTCATTGAGCGGACCTGCAGTCATTGCTTATGCCGATACATTGATTCGAGCCGATTTTGATTTGGATACTTCAGCTGATAGCGTAATTTGGGTAAAACAAGTCGATCAGCCCGAAGCTTTTGGCGTTGTAAATTTGAATTCTGATGGAGAAATTATTGAATTAGTAGAAAAACCAAAAGAGTTTGTTTCTGATTTAGCGGTAATTGGAATATACTATTTCAAAGATGTAGCCGTTCTTAAAAACGAGTTGCAATCGGTTCTTGATAACAATATTATTCATGGTGGTGAATACCAAATTAATGACGGAATCAAACAAATGATGGCAAAAGGAATGAAGTTTGTTCCCGGAAAAGTAGAGGAATGGATGGATTGCGGAAACAAAAATGTGACGGTGGAAACCAATTCAAAAATGTTGCATTTCCTTCATCAGGATGGAGAAAAATTAATTTCAAAAGCGATTGTTTCAGAGAACTCAACCATCATCGAACCTTGTTTCATTGGCGAAAATGTTGAGTTGAAAAATGCAACAATTGGCCCAAATGTGTCATTAGGATATGGTTGTAAAGTTGAAAATGCTTCAATAAAAAATAGTTTGGTTCAAAATTTGACAGTAATAAAAAATGCAAATTTAGACAATGCAATGATCGGAAGTAACGTGACATTTGACGGAAATTTTACTTCAATAAGCATTGGTGATTATTCAGTTTTAGAATAAAATTATGACAATAAAACGATTGTTTTTTGCTTTTATAGTGTTGGGGTTTTTATCTCAACCATTACAACTATGGTCTCAAGAAGAACCGGAAGATATCGCATTGGATACTGATGAATTTCAAGTGTTTTTTTATGAATCTTTAAAGCAAAAAGGAATCGAAAATTATGATAAAGCAATTAACGCATTGCAAAGATGTGAAGCATTGCAGCCCAACAATCCTGTTGTTTATTTTGAATTGGGCAAAAACT
>NZ_DIVJ01000009.1 GCF_002428305.1 Flavobacterium sp. UBA6135
ACTTGGCAAGACCATCGTCCGTTTAATTTGTACCATTATCATTGGAACAAAATGCCATGGAATCTGCCGTTTCGTGTATTTCAGAAACTAAATCACACCGTTTTTACTAAAAAGCTGGTAAAGAACAATTATGAAAACCAATTTTTAGGAAAATCCAACGATATTCAACTACGACAGTGGTTGTTTGAAAACCCTTCATTTGACTCCTTAATAGATCCAACTATTGTGAAACAATTCTATACTGGTTTTCAACAAGAGCATTTGAAGCATTCACATGTGGTGAGTACGTTATTGACTTTGTCGGTGTTTTCTAAAAGAGAAGCTAATGGTTTGATTTACTGAAAATTTGATTTTTTTTACCATATAAGGCATAGAAGTTTAAGTAATAAGTTCATTTAAGTTTTTTGAAATTGATACTTTTTACCTGATTTTGTGTGCCCAAAATCCGCTTCGGCGGAAGGCAAAATCAGGACGTTCAGAGTTACATAGTTTTCAGTTGAAATTTTCTTCACTAAACTTTATTATGAAAATGGGTTTTGCCTGATTTTGTTTTGCCTCAACTTTACCAACCAATCCCTTTTTTTTCTATTTTTACCCAATATGTTGTTTCATGAAAGTAGCTTTATACACCGGAGAATTGCCACCACCTGTTTTTATTGATCGTTTGATACATGTTTTGGCTAAAGAAGGCGTGGAATTGATTTTGTTTGGAGCAATGAAGAAAAAGGTTAGTTATGCGTTTCCTACTATAACCGTAGTAGGCTATCGAGGGAAAGCACATAAGGCTTGGCAACTTTTTAAATACACGGTTTTATTGCTGTTGTTCAAGGCCAAGGCTAAAAAGAAACTGGATAAAATTCTTGCCCAACAAGGACGTACGGGAACCTTACAAAAATTAAAATGCTATCCGGTTTTATACCATCAACCTGATATTTTTCATTTGCAATGGGCTAAGGCTATTGGTGATTGGATGTGGGTGCAGGAGTTTGGGATGAAATTGGTGTTGAGTGCAAGGGGAACTCATTTAACGATAAGTCCGAAGGTATATACCAAGTATGCGGAAAGTTATGTTTTACATTTTTCTAAAGTAGATGCTTTTCATGCGGTTTCCAAAGCAATAGCAAAAGAAGTAGTGTCCTATGGTGTTTCTCCCGAATTAATTTATGTTGCTTACAGTGGTTTGAATCTTAAAAATTTCACTTTTAAAGTTAAAGCGGCATCAACTAAAAAAATAAAGATACTCTCTATTGGAAGAGCACATTGGGTTAAAGGGTATTCGTATGCGATTGAAGGCGTGTGTCTTTTAAAAAAGAACCATGTTTCTTTTTCTTATACCATAATCGGTCTTGATCCCAATGAAGAATTACTTTTTTTACGAGATCAATCGGGTTTAGACGATTGCATTCAATTCAAACCTTATTTATCTTCGGATGAGGTATTGGAAGCGATACATCAGGCCGATGTTCTTTTACTGCCAAGTGTGGAAGAGGGTATTGCTAATGTGGTCTTGGAAGCCATGGCTTTAGGAACACTTGTAGTAACCACCGCTTGTGGCGGGATGACTGAGGTGGTGACAGATGGTGTGAATGGATTTGTAGTGCCTGTTCGCGATCCGAAAGCTATAGCAGCAGCTATAGTAAAGGTTTCTGAATTGGCTCTTGAAGACTATCAACGTATGACTAAGGCTGCCCGAAACACTATTGAACAAAACTTTACGGAGCAACAAATGGTTACAGCAATGCAAAAATTATATCAATCCTTAGAAGCACACGCATGAGAATTGGCCTTGTTTTACCGGCGATTCCGGCCTATTCAGAGACCTTTTTCCGTTCAAAAATCAGCGGACTGATTGCGAATGGACATGAAGTGGTGCTCTTTGTGAATGGAAAAACTCCGGAAACGCAGTATTGTGGAGCTCGTGTAGTATGTTCTTTTTCTACCCAAGGAAATCGTATGCTTTTGCTGTTGAGGGCAATAGTAACGTTATTTGTTCTATTGGTTAGCCATGCTAAAACGGTGTTTCGGTTTATAAAAAGCGAACGAAAAGAGCATGCCTCATGGTCAAAGTTAATTTCACGTTTGCTGCTGAATGCGACACTCTTATCAGAACGGTTGGATTGGCTTCATTTTGGATTTGGCACGATGGCTTTGGGTAGAGAAAATGTTGCAGACGCTATTGGTGCCAAAATGGCGGTAAGTTTCAGGGGGTTTGATATTACAATTTATCCATTAAAACATCCTGGTTGTTATGATAAGGTTTGGAAAAAAGTAGATAAGATTCACGTATTATCAGATGATTTAGCGGATTTGATAGCAAAGTTGGGAGGTGAAGCCATTCGAGGCAAATGTGTTAAGATAACTCCGGCAATTGATACCGCTTTTTTTTCGAGAACACTACCATTACAGACCTTGCAGTCTCCTTTACAATTGCTGACCATTGCCCGATTGCATTGGAAAAAAGGATTGGATTACACCCTAGAAGCCTTAGCATTGTTACATCAAAAGGGAGTAGCTTTTCACTATAACATTATTGGAACCGGACCGGAAGAAGAACGCTTGCGGTTTACGGCACATCAATTAGGAATTAATCCTTTTGTGACTTTTGCAGGTAAACAATCGCCGGAATATATTAAAAAGCAATTGGAGCAAACGGATGTATATGTGCAGTACAGCATTCAGGAAGGGTTTGGCAATGCGGTGTTGGAGGCTCAGGCAATGGGGGTTTATTGTATGGTGAGTGATGCAGAAGGGTTACAAGAGAATGTCGTGCATGGTGTTACAGGGAGTGTAGTCACCAAGCGAAATCCGGAAGCTTTGGCTAACGGTATTACTTTATTTTTAGATTTAGATGCAACAGAAAAAATAAAAAGTAGTGAACAAGCTATAGCGAGAGTGAAACAAGGTTATTCAGTTGAGAAACAACAAGCCTCATTTATGAAATTTTATAATGATTAAAATTTTTATTCCATCCATTGATTTTGTCGGCATAAATAAATTTCAACTATTTGTGCTAACCCGACCATTTTGCACTCCGGAAGGTTGGTGTAATGATTTAAAATTAAAAGAACGATGGGGTGTAGCGGATACGTTTCACTATACCGATTCTCCTGATGAAGCTGCTTTTATGCTTTTGCCCCTTCCTGTAAATTATTATGTAAATACAGGACAGTTGCAACAGCTTTCTTCATACAATCGTATTTGTCAAAAACATGGGATTAAAGGTTTTGGCTATATTTCAGGAGATTTTGGGAAAGCCTATCCTGAATTTTCTCAGTTTACCTATTTTAGAATGGGGGGCTTTAAAAGGCAGCTTTCAGATAAAAATTTTGGTTTTCCGATCTCCTTATCTGATCATTTTCAAAAAATATATGGTTTGGAAGAACCTATTCCAAAAGATAAATCAGACATTCCGAGTATTGGATTTTGTGGACATGCAACGGGTTCAACAATAAAAAGAGGAAAAGAACTACTCAAGTGCTTGCTGGAAAACGGGAAGCGTTTATTGGAAAACCCTTTTCGAAACGACTGGGAACCTCTTTTTGCTTCGGCATATGAGCGTTGGCATTTGTTGCAAACCTTAGCAAATGCAACTGATTTGAACTGTAATTTTATCTTTAGAAAACACTATAGAGGAGGAGCAAAAAATACAGCGGAACAAGAGCGAACCACCAAAGAATATTACGATAATATTTTGCAATCGGATTATGTGCTTTGTGTTCGAGGTGCCGGTAATTTTTCTGTGCGTTTGTATGAAACCCTTTTGATGGGTAAAATACCTATATTTGTCAATACAGATTGCTTGTTGCCTTTGGCTGATGAAGTAGATTGGAAACAACATATGGTATGGGTGGAATGGGAGGAACGACATCTGATAGTTGACAAAGTATTAGAATTTCACAAAACAATTTCAAACGAAGACTTTTTGGAATTACAACGTAAGAACAGAAAGCTTTGGAAAGAAATTTTGACAGTAGCTCATTACATGAAAAAAACAGGAAATGCTCTTTAATTTTTTAACCTACATTCGACCTATTTGGTACTTTAACCTCAAACCTCAAAAAGACTGGGGATACTTTCCAACTACAGAACGTTTGGAGGCATTAGGGCGTTTGTTTCCCAGTGGTAAAGGGTATGTTTCAAAAGCCGGACGAGAACGTGACAGAGCCTATACGGCATTTCAATCCGGATATATTGAGTTTCAGTCGGAAACGGGTATAGATATTTGGGACTTAGAAAAAATTCCTGTGATAGATGAATACCGTTTTCTCAGAAAAAATGTCCACACAGCTTGGGTACTTTACACTTTGATACTCCGATTAGTTACTTTGCATAACCCCATCAAAGAGCTTTCCGGGTTTTTTAAAACGAGAAAAGTGAAACGTGTGACGTATTCCAACCAAGTATTTGAGTACCCGGAATACGACACTTTTGAAAGCCCGTTAGTGCAAAGTCAACCGTTGGTTTCGATAATTATTCCAACCTTAAATCGGTATGACTACTTGAGCGATGTGCTTCGGGATTTAGAACAACAGGACTATAAAAATTTTGAAGTGCTGGTAGTGGATCAAACTGACCCGTTCCGGAAATCGTTTTACCAAGGATGGCAGTTGGATTTGCGTTATTGGTACCAAGAGGAAAAAGCCCTGTGGAAAGCTAGAAATGAAGCCATTCAAGTAGCCAAAGGCGATTGGATTTTGTTGTATGATGACGATTCCCGAATTGATTCCAATTGGATATCGGAACATTTAAAAACGATTGATTTTTTTCAAGCCGATATCTCTTCCGGAGTTTCGTTGAGTGTTGTGGGAGCTGAAATCCCAAAACATTACAGTTATTTTCGTTGGAGTGATCAGCTGGATACGGGCAATGTGTTGTTGAAAAAGGCCATTTTTCAGGAGATTGGTTATTTTGATTTACAATTTGAAAAGCAACGCATGGGCGATGGGGAGTTTGGATTACGGGCTTATTTGAACGGCTATAAAAACATTTCCAATCCGAAAGCGAAACGAGTTCATTTAAAAGTCAGTCAAGGGGGGTTGCGGCAAATGGGCAGTTGGGACGGTTGGCGACCTAAAAAATTGTTTGGACCCAGACCGGTGCCAAGTGTGTTGTATTTTAGTAGGAAGTATTTTGGGGATAAAAACACATCATATTTGATATTAAACTCAATCTTCCCTTCTTTAATTCCTTATCAATTCAAATCTCATAAAATTTTGAAGCTATTATCATTTTTATTAATACCTTTAATATCAATATTGATTTTTTATCAAGTTTTAAAGTCTTGGAAAATATCGAATAAAATGTTGAATCAATAACTATTTAAAATGAAAGAATTTAAGATTTGTAAAATTTGTAAAAATGAAATAACTACAATTAATAAAACTTTTAATCTCGTAGTATGTAATTCTTGTAAGCTTATATTTTCTAAAACAATTTTTTCTGAAAATGATTTTATTGATATTTACGATAAACTTTATAATAAAACAGATCAGTATAAATCTCATCAACTAGAATTCAATAAAATCAAAAATAATTTATACGTTAATATTGGGAAACCCAAGTTGAAAATATTAAAATTTATTCTTAAAAATGACATAAAGTCGATTACAGAAATAGGAGCAGGAATCGGATTGGTAGCAAACTATTTGACTAAAATTGGGAAAGAATATTATGGTATAGAATTAGATGAGTTAACTGCTAAAAAGGCACAATCTTTAAAATTAAATGTTGATATTGGTGATTTTTCTAAATTAGAAGATGTTGAATATAATCAAGATGCAATAATTGCCTTTGAAGTTATTGAACACCTCCAAGATTTAAATCATTTTTTCAATTTAGTTAAATCTAAACTAAAAAAAAATGGTTATTTAGGGTTTACTGTACCAAATTATGAGAAAATTAAAAATTATAAAAATTTATCTGATAAGATTTACCAAACAGGTCCGCCAATTCATTTAAATTATTTCACGATAGAAAGCATAAAAAATATTGCTGAATTTTATAATTTTAAAGTTTTAATGTGCGAAACAAAAAAAACACCTTATTTAAATTTAAATAAAATAGATACTTATAAGTTTTTGTATAAATCTTTTATTGGTAAGTATTACGGGCCAACTTTAATTTGTATTTTAAGAAATTGATCGAAAGCACTCTATTTGTTAAAAGGCAAATTCAAAAGAATCAAAGTTTATGTATGTTAATTACTAAGATACATAAATTAATTACAATATTTGTTTTTATTAAGAAAAAATAATACACTAGACTTTAAGATATTTTACTTTATATGAAAGTTTTTATTATTGACACCATAAACAATATTCCGGGACATAAACAATTTCAGGATTTTTCAAAATATTTAGTAAAAAAAAATGTGAAGGTTGTGCATTTTTCAACTAATAATGTTGAAAATTTTGAAGGTGTGGAGGTAGTTTACTGGGGTATGAATTTCAAAATTAAATCTTTTTTTATTTTTTTTCATAAATTTTTAAAAGAGAAACCAGACGTTGTGATTTCGACATTTCGAGGAAATCTGTTTGCTGATTTTTTTTCATATTTTTTTAAGTTTAGATATTATCCTTTTTTCAGATCAGATTTTTATAATCAAAAATGGATAAATAAAATTAAATTTAGGAGGGTTGAAAAATTTATAGTTTTATCAAAACCAATGGTTCCAAGAATTGAAAATATGTTTCCACATTTAAAAAATAAAATTTATGTAATGTTTAATTCATTTGATTTTAATAAAATTTCATTTATAAAGAAGGAAGATATCATTCTTCATGTTGGTGGAGTCTCTTTTAATAGTGAAGGAAAATTAATAAAAGGCACAGACGTACTAATTCAAGCATTCACTAATCTAAAAAAAGAAAATAATTTTCTTTCAAATTATAAATTAATTGTTGTGGGGAGTGGAGAAGGATTAAAAGAAGTTAAAAATAGTACTTTAAGTCAGGATATTATATTTACAGGGAAATTATCAAATTTAGAAGTACATAAACTCATGCTAAAAGCAAAACTATTTGTATTACCTAGTAGAAATGATGCTTTTCCTAATGTTCTTTTAGAAGCTATGCAACATTCATGTTGCTTAATAGGGACTTTTGGTACAGGTTCTCAAGATGTTATTGAAGAGTCTGATTATGGATATTTGGTAGAGAAAGAAAATGTTGAAGATTTAGAAATTGCAATTAGGAAAGGTGTAATAAATTATAAAAGTTCTGATTTGTGTTGGCAAGCTCATCAAAATAAAATAAATTATTATTCTAGAGAGAATTGGATTAATGAAATGTATAAAATTATATCCAATTAAATAGAGTCTATTTATTTCTTTAAATGCAGAAAAGAATTTTAATATTATCTTCAGAATTCCCACCCTTACCCGGAGGCATAGGAACTCATGCTTTTCATTTAGCATCGGAACTCACAAAAAAAGGCTATGCTGTTCAGGTTCATACCAACCGAAGGATGGCCGATAATGAAGAGGAAACCGCATTTGACAGGTCGCAATCCTTCAAGGTTCATCGCACGAAACGAAAAAATTGGGGGCGTACTTACTTGTATAGAATTGCAGCAGTTTTACAAATAGCTAAGCAAAACCAACCTCATATACTAATAGCTTCCGGTAAGTTTTCCCTTTGGATGGGTGCTTTAATCTCGCTTTTTTTTACAAGTATAAGCAGTGTAGCCATTATTCACGGCACTGAATTAAAAGCCGGTGGTTTTTTTAGCCGGTGGTTTACTAAAATGAGTTTAAAACGATTTAAAAAAGTAGTGGCGGTTTCTCATTTTACAAGGAATAAAATAGCAGCTATTTTACCTGACGTTTATGTAACCGTCATTCCTAACGGAATTGTTTTGCCTGATGCCTCTTTTTCAGACGTACAAAAAGAGCTTCCTGTTTCGTTAGTGACTGTAGGTAATCTTACCCGTAGAAAAGGACAACACAATGTGATAAACGCTTTGCCGGAATTGCTTACTTGGAAGGATACGATTCAGTATCATTGTATAGGTTTGCCGACAGAACTTGAAGCGATCAAAGCGAAAATAAATGAATTACAATTGGGAGAAAGCGTTTTTTTTCATGGTGTTTTGACCGAAACAGAAAAACGAGTACGACTGCAAAAAAGTCATGTGTTTATAATGTTGAGTGAGCATTTAGCCAATGGCGATTTTGAAGGTTTTGGTATTGCTGTTTTGGAGGCCAATGCTTTAGGTTTACCCGCAATAGGCTCTATCAACAGTGGGATAGCAGATGCCATACAAGAGGGGTATAGCGGTAAATTGGTGGATCCCCATGACCCAATAGCCATCAAAGCGGCATTGATTGAAATTTATGCAGACTATGAGACGTATTCAAGTCAAGCCAGAGTATGGGCACAACAATTTCAATGGAAAGATATCATTGAAAAGTATACAACTATAATGGAATCATGAAGCGAAAGAAACTACTTATTATATCCCATACGGAGCATTACACCGATGCTTCCGTTGCCATTTGTGGTTGGGGTCCTACTGTACATGAAATCAATTATTTGGCGGAGTATTGGGAAGAAGTGGTCCATGTAGCGTGTTATCACACCCAATCACCACCACCCAGTTCTGTGGCTTATGCTAAATCAAATATAAAATATGTTCCCATTCCGGCTTATGGAGGGAGTAGTTTTATAAAAAAAATAGGAATACTACAAAAGATGCCGGGTATCATTCGTACTGTAAAGCGGCAATTAGCAGGAGCTACTGAGGTCCAGTTGCGAACTCCTACCGCCATGGGATTATTTTTATTACCTTTATTTACTTGGTTTTGGAAACGCGACTATATTTTTTGGGTAAAGTATGCGGGCGATTGGGAACAAGAAAAACCACCCCGTTCAAACGGCTGGCAACGTTGGTTTTTGCAACAAAAATGGGTTGATTATCCCGTGACAATTAATGGCTTTTGGCCCCATCAGGCCCCACAATGTTTTTCGTTTGAAAACCCTTGTTTAACGGAAGAACATTTGAGTAAAGGTCAAGAAGTTGCAATTGCCAAACAGTTTACGCCACCTTTCGTACTGACGTTTGTAGGCAGAATTGATCATGTGAAAGGAGTAAATCGGATTTTGGATGCTGTAGCGACTGTTCCTTCACATTTGATTAAAGCTCTACATATAATAGGGGATGGGCCTAATCGTAAATTTTGTGAATTGCAAGCCAATGAATTAAAGCTTCCTATTTATTTTCATGGGTATCTAGACAGACGTGAAGTGCATGATTACTTGGCTCAATCCCATTTTTTTCTGTTGCCCAGTACGAATGAAGGGTTTCCAAAAGTAATAGCCGAAGCAGCTTGCTATGGTGCTATTCCAGTCGTATCAAATGTGAGTAGTATCAAACATTATCTTACTGACACAAATGGTTATGTTTGGGATACAAAAGGAGTGGTTAGTTTTACAGAAGTTTTGCAAAAAGCTGTAATGGCAAATACTAACGATTTAAAGGAGAAGTCATTAAAAGTACAGCAATTGGCAACTTTGTTTACTTTTGCAAACTATTATCGTAAATTGCGTACATTGGTTTTTAAAGAATCCGTTTAGGAATGGTATCAGTAATGAAAACAAAAAAAATAGTATTGATTTGGGATTTTGACGGACCTATCGGTCAAGTAAATTCAACTTTGCCGTATAATTTTCATTTTGAACAATTTGAAAAAGAAATTAACAATGTGCGATGGCTATTGGAATTTTTAAAAGAAGAGAAAATTAAATGTTGTTTCGCAATCACAGGTTTTTCGGCAGAGATTGGGGTTTATCCATATACATTCCCTGAGCTAATTCAAGAAATAGCGGCTAATGGTCATGAAGTTGCATCCCACAGTTGGAAACACGAATGGATTCCATTGTTTACAGAAGACCAAATCAATAAGAGTTTGAAAAGAAGTAAAAAGGCATTGGAACAATCCATTGCTAAGGAAGGTTTTGTAACAGGGTTTGTACCTCCTCATAACCGTCCAATGACATGGTGGCAAAAAGGAGCCTTCAGTCTGGGTGATAGAGGATTGTTCCCGTTCTTTACAATGGGGAATATGGAAGCACTCTTGCAACTTTTAGTAAAAAACAAATACCAATGGGTGCGAATTTCCTATAAAAATTTGTTTACTAAATTTAGGTTAACCAAAAAAAATATAACAGGAAGAATATACAATCACAAAGGAATTTTTGTGCTAGAAAATCATTATAATGGATTTGACGATCAAGTCATTCAGCACATTCTTACCACCAATTATGAAACCTATACAGTTAGTGCTCACCCTTTTATGTTGTCTCTTGCCAATAAGAAAGAATCAAAAGAAACCTTTTTAAATTTCATTGCAAAATTGAAACATTCCGGTCAGTCCATTGAATTTATAAGTCCATCCGATTACATATCGTCTATAAACGTCATAAAATAAGCAAAAATGGATAAACAAACGTATGTAAAGTTATTGCTGATTCATGTTGGAATTGGGATACTTTTATATTTATTCCGTCCGTTATCTTTTGTGTTTGCTCATGGAACGATCTTGTTGGGTTTGGTTTGGGTTTTTAGAAATAGAAATGCCAATCATGAAGCCTTGATGGTGGCTGCTTACATCGTAGGCTCAGAGCTATTGGTAAAAATGACTAAGGGTTATTTTTTATGGGAATATGCCAAATATGGAATTATTTTAGTTATGCTATTGGGGATTTATTATAAAGGTTTTTCCAGAAGTGCTATAGCCATTTGGATATTTGGGATACTCCTACTACCAGGGATTTTTATAGGTATGATTGAGTCAGGTAGTGATCCAAGAATGAGACAATCTATAATTTTTAATATTCTAGGTCCAGTTACATTACTAGTGATTTCTATATATTGTTACATGAGAAATTTATCAATAAATCAATTGATGAATGTTTTATTAGTTTTGGGCTTGCCTATTGTAAGTTGCTTGGTGTATTCTATTTTGTACACCCCTGATTTAAAAGAAATTTTGGTTCATACGGGCTCTAATTTCGGTACTTCCGGCGGTTATGGCCCCAATCAAGTAGCAACGTTTTTTGGGTTAGGGATGTTTATTTTTTTTGTTAGGGCAATTTTTGCGAGTACAACAACCTGGTTGGTGCTACTTAATTTAGGAATTGCATTTCTTTTCGCTTATCGTGCTTTATTAACTTTTTCACGAGGAGGTTTAATAACAGGTATATTAATGGTGCTGTTTTTTCTATTTTTTACGTTTACCAAAGGAAGTAGTAAAGTAAAATTAAAGATTAGTTTTTTGGTAAGTATTTTAGTTATGGGTATGCTAGCTGTTTGGATTTATACTACAATGTTAACAGGTGGTTTAATAGAAAAACGTTATAAAAATCAAGATGCTTTAGGTCGTGAAAAGCAAAGTGTGTTTTCTGGAAGAGAACGAATTGCAATTAGTGAAATCCAAATGTTCTTAGAAAATCCAGTTTTTGGTTCTGGAGTAGGCAGTGGCTACAAATACAGACAAGAACATTTCGATGTTTCAATAGCATCACACAATGAGTTAACTCGAATGTTGGGGGAGCATGGACTTTTAGGTATATTAGGTATATTGATTTTAATACTAACGCCGTTAGTGTTATATTTGGATAACAAACAACATTTCTTTTTGTTGAGTTTTTTGTTGTTTTGGTTTTTAACGTTGAATCATACCGCCATGCGGGTTGCCGCACCCGCCTTCATCTATGCCTTAACCTTACTTAAAATAAACATCCATGAAATCCCTATTGTATATTGGAAACAAGCTCTCCAAACTAAACAACAATCCCTCAACGATAGAAACGTTGAGCCGGCAACTGCAACAGGAGGGGTTTGAGGTTACGACTGTTTCCAGTTATCAAAACAAAATCTTGAGGTTGTTGCACATGTGGTTTGCAATTGTGTTACATTCCCGTAAAGCAGATGTAGTGCTTATAGATGTGTACAGCACATTAAATTTCTGGTATGCGTACAGTTGTAGTTTGTTATGTCGTGTTTTTGATATTCCTTATATTCCCATCTTGCATGGTGGAAATTTGCCTGCTCGTTTTCAAAAGAACCCTAAGCAAGCCATGGCGTTGGTTAATAGTGCTTATAAAACAGTAATCCCTTCTGCTTATTTAAAGCAACATTTAACCGCTTTTAACTTGCCACGAGTAGAGGTAATTCCAAATACTATAGACCTGGCAAACTACTCCTTTAAACAGCGAAGTAATTTACAACCCAATTTGCTTTGGGTCAGAGCTATTGATTCGATTTATAATCCTGAAATGGCCTTGCAAACACTGGCACTAGTTCGAGAAGAATTTCCTGAAGCAAAATTAACTATGGTCGGACCGTACAAATCAATTTCGGAAACGGCTTGGCAACAAACCTTAAAAAAATACAAGCTACCGGTTCGAATGACCGGGAAAGTAACAAAAGAGGAATGGATTGCTTTAGCAGCTTCCCATTCGGTGTTCGTCAACACCACTACGATTGACAACATGCCCGTTAGTGTGATAGAAGCAATGGCATTGGGGTTGCCGGTGGTTTCCACGGATGTGGGTGGTATTCCGTATTTGATACAACACGAGGTCTCCGGTTTATTAGTACCATCCAACGATGCACCTGCTATGGCTCAAGCTGTAATACGCTTGCTACAATCGGAAAAAGATACAGCAACCCTCACTTTAAACGCCAGAAAAGTAATAGAAAAATACGATTGGAGAGTCGTGTCAATACAATGGAAAGCCCTTTTTGAAGGCGAATAAACCGGCAGAGAAATTACACAGTTCATTGAACACTCCCAAGAACTCTTGCATTATCGTAACCTAGCACCTCAGCAACTTAGCACCTCAGCACCATCAAAAAAAATCCCCCCAAGCAAAAACTCAGAGGGATAAAAAACAAGCAAAAAACCAACTATACTACATCCAAAATATGCAGCACATTATGCGAGTTTTTCTTTAACGGATACTGCACTCCATTAATCTCCTGAAAAAACTCAATCAAGAAAAAATAGACCTGAGTTTCCGTAACAATGGGCATAGCAACAGGTGTTAAAGTAATGTTTTGCGATCCAGAACTAATCGCGAAATTTACCTTGTTACTATACTGAGTGTCATAAGCCCGAGTTGCAAAATCAATGCCTACAACAGCACTACTCAAACTGGCATGTGTTGTTCCTTCCGGTAAACCCAAGTGAAATTCACTCTGGAAATCAGTCACCGTAACAATGCCGGTAACAGGATCCAAAGAATAAGGGGTACGGAAAACAGTTCGAAAAGCAGCATTTTGATTAAAATCAAATCCGGTAAGCAAAGCCTTGCCCGCTGCAGTTCCGATACCAATAGGTACCTGTCGCTCCCCACGTTCTGAAACAGCATCCAGATTTTTAATCTGGCTCATCACCCGGTTAAGTCGACTGCTCACACGATAGTCTTTCGCCAATCGTAAAAGTGGACTCACCGTTTGTCGCAACAATTGACCCATCTGGGAATTGTGCGAGAACTCCGCCCCGTTTTCTCGCGTTCGCTGAAAAGCAGGATCATTCTTAATGCGTTGTTTTGAAACGCCTCCTTTAGCTCTAATTAAGAGCCCGTCTTTTGACTTATAAAAGGTCATGCCTTTCATAGTCCCCTGGATCTCAAAGATCCCTTCAAATTTTGCCATTTTAGTATGGTTTTAAAATTAATAATGACCCAAAACTAATTCGACAATATAAGCCCTACAAGTGTTTGGTTCTATTAAATCATTGATTTTCAGATAATTACATGTTTATGCATGATACTACAGCAAGAGTAGTAATACTGCAGTAAGGTGCAGAAAATGACACCAAATGACACCCGCAAGAATAGGAAGCAAAAGAAGGGATACGTAAGGGATAAAGAAGGGATAGTGAAGGGTAAAGGTAGCCAACCTTCAAGAAATGGGGAACTTTATATGAAGCGTAAGAAAATTTGCAAATTAAAAAACTTGTAGTATTTTTAAAATTCATTTAAAGAAGCGTAGTATGAGATCGGAAATTATCAAATCGAATCAAATCTTTTTAAGTCAATTAAAGAACAATTTCGACTTACAAGATTTGGAAAGTGTAGAAATGAATAAAGAAGCCATGGTTAACTTTACCAAAAGGAAACTTCGCAATTGGATATTCATAGAGTACTACAATTATTTTGAAAAAACACCATTAATTGTTACTTTAAGTGAAATAGACAGTTTTATAGACGGTTACAGAATTATTATTTCTGATAATATGATAGTTCCGATTGAAATTGGCTTTTTTCATCATGTGCTAACTTCTGAATTAAATTATTTAACCATTACAAAAGATTCACCTAGTAATTTTAAAACTAAAATTGATTATTTTAAAGAATTCTTAGTTGAAATCAAATCAAATTTTAACTTGATTGATACATTAAATTCAGACATACAACATTTTACTATTGACAAATCCGGATTTGATCAATTATTTAATAATCGAATAAAAGGATTTCTTGATTTGGAAGAATTATACAACCGCATAAATAACTTATTTGATAAGTTAGACAAATGTTATTTTATGAGTTTAATGAATTTTGACAAACAATACTATATCAAAAATTATAAAAATGGGGAACATGCATTTTTTGATTTCGAAGAACATAAAAATCCCGTCGTTTTGAGAGAATATCCCAAAGACAATGAAACATACCACAAAGCATTTAAAACTGCAATTGTAATGCACTTAGAATACCGTAAAAAAGTGTTGGGTTGGAACAATTTTCCTGATGAATATAGGCAAGTATATGAATACGCAGAAAGTTTAACGAATACACGAAATAGTAAACAGAGTCCTAATGATATACCTAATTTAATCATTGGTGATCAAGGCGATGATGACAATTACCCAAAGCACATTTTCCTAAATAAAAAAGCATTTCTTTTATTCGAAACTTTGAATAAAAAGATGACTACTCATGTTCAGCTTAGTTTCCTATACAGAATAATGGCAGAAAAAGACAATCTGATAGTAGTAAAAGATACCCCTTTCAGAAACTGGTACAACAATCAAGAATACAAGCTCCAATTGGAGTACAATACCAAAACCTTAGAACAATCAAAATCCGACGACAGAATGACGATGTATAACGTTGTTAAATCACTTATTTTTAATGAATAACAAAATAAGATAGTAAATTCTCTAATTCCAACGGGTAAACTCTCGAATAAAAAATCGAATGAAAATCACATCAGCCATAAATTTGTCCCATAACAGGTTAAAAGAAAAGGACTATGGAAATCAATATCCCCAGACAAGTGATTAGAGCCCACGACATCCAATTGTTTTTTGGCAAAGGCGAACGAATGAGTTACAAGATGATGGCAGAGATGCGAAAGTTTTTCAAGAAAGAACAACACCAACCCATCACCATTGAGGAGTTTTGCTCCTACTACAAAGTAAAAAAAGAAGATATCCTCACGGCCATTTACCTCGGAAATAAAAAACCTGGCACTACCAATAAAACGACTCCATGACAACAAGGCTTCTTCAGATGACAATAGATAACTACTAATAAAGATTTTGCTCAGAATATAAATAAGGACAAATGTAGCATCGTGGCCTTTTAATTTTATCAAAAAATATCAAATTAAAAAAAAATAGAGTGTGCTATACTACGACACAAATAATTTACCCTTTCCGACTAGTTTAACTATTGCCAATGTCACTGATTTTTGTAACTTGCCCTCTAAATTGAAGTTTACAAATGAAATCCAACAAGAAAATTCATTTTGAAATATCCGAGCGTAAAATTCTTTTGCGGGTGTTTGATGTGTTTTTTGTTTTGGGGGCTTTGTATCTGGTAGGTAGTGTTTTTAACTTTAGTTATTTTTATATCACTCCCTCCAATTTTTACTGGACATTGGTGTTGGGCATCTATTTGTTGTTTTTTGGAACTGTGTTTGAAGCGTATAACCTCCAAGTGGCCAGCAATCAATTTCAAATGATTCGGAGTGTAACTATCACCGCTTCTACTACGGTATTGTTTTATTTACTGACTCCTATATTGACACCCACCTTACCCAATAATCGGATTCAAATTCTCTATTTCTATTTGGCCGTATTGTTGGCCTTATTGGTATGGCGATTGTTGTATCAATTGTTTTTTGCGTCGTACCGATTTGAGAAAAAAGTGCTGCTGGTTTGTGATAATGAGGCGGTTTACGACTTGGTTTCGGGCTTGCAAAATGCCGACCCACATTATAAAATAGTAGGTTATGTGGCTACCGATACAAAAGAAGACTATGTGAACACCGCTCTTACCATTCCTTCAGTAAATACACTAAATTTAGAGTCTTTTGTAAAACAAAACGGCATTTCTGAAGTGGTGATTGCCACCGAGAAAACCGAAGCCATTACGGTAACTTTATACAACAAACTGCTTCTTTTATTAGAGAACGGATTTGTAATTAGAGAATACATTCAAGTGTATGAAAGTTTGACCCAACGCATTCCGGTGCAATTTGTAGCTCGTGATTTCTACCGCTATTTTCCATTTAGTAGAAGCAATCAAAACCAATTGTATTTAATTATTGTTCGTTTTTTAGAAATAGTAGTTTCTTTAGTTGGAATTGTTGCGGGCTTTTTAGTGGTCCCTTTTTTAGTGATTGGAAATGCGTTTGGCAACCAAGGTAACTTATTTTATACCCAACAACGGGTGGGCAAAAACGGCGAGGTATTTCGCATCATCAAATTTAGAACTATGGTGAAAAATGCAGAACAACATGGAGCTGTTTTTGCTACAGCAAATGATACGCGTATCACTCCATTTGGTAAGTTCTTGCGAAAAACCAGAATAGATGAAATCCCACAGTTTATCAATATTTTATTAGGACACATGGCCGTTATTGGTCCGAGACCGGAACGACCTGTTTTTGTGGAGGAAATTGCGGCAGTCATGCCATTTTATCAAACCCGTCACGTAGTGAAACCCGGCTTAACAGGATGGGCTCAAGTGAACTATGCCTATGGTGATTCTATTGATGACAGTTTGATTAAACTGCAATATGATTTGTATTACATCAAACACCGAAGTATCTTTTTGGATATTAATATTGTGATTAAAACGATTAGTACGGTGTTGTTTTACAGGGGGCAGTAAATTGTTTAAAAGTTTAAAAGTTTAAGAGTTTAAAAGTTTAAGAGTTTAAGGGTTTAAAAGTTTAAAGGTTTAAGGGTTTAAGGTTTTAAGGGTTTAAAAGGGTTTACGTAATACATTATCAGTTTGTAATTTCGACTTAATGACTGTCTGCTAGGGCAGAAGGGATTTTGTTTCACTTCCCGCAGTTTTGCTCCTGCAAAATGACAAGTTTTACTATTTGGTTAGCTCTATTTTAGCTGTGGATAAAAAGAATCTTTTGTTCAGGCGATACAAAAGGATTGCGTTCACGCCAATGAAAGGAACAAGTTGCAAAAAATGGGCTTTGAAGGCAAGGTATATTGTGTAAAGGAGTAACAATACTAAACTGGCATACCACATTTTTGTAAATTGTGCTGTTTTCTTATTCCAAAAGAAAAAGACTAAAGGAATGTATAACGGATTAAAAAGTAAGGCGTTGTAATTCCACAATACTTCTCGGTGTAATGAATATAAGCCAACTCCTAATAGAAATATGCCCATTATTCCACAAAGAATCAAATAGATGTTGTCTACTCTTCTATTGTTTACTACAATAACCAACAATAAACCGAAGAGCAGCGTATAACTTGTATTCCACCATGAGGTTTTGATTTTTGTTTTATCTTGTATGTTATGGGTAATGGTTTGAGCAACCAAAGGTTTTGAACCTTCTTTAGCTATTTCCAGACTTTTAAAAAATTCAATAGGTAGAAAAAGTTGACAAGCTTCTGTATCGGGTCTATGACCGAAAATGATGTTGATGCCTAATTTTTCGTAGAATAAATTATCTAAGTAGGGGTTTAATACGTGACGATAACTTTTTTCATAAGGTTTTGTTTTTTCAATTTTAGTCTTGTTTAAAACTTCATTTACTTTGTCAACCGCCATCGTGGTGCAGTTTTTATCAATGAATTTATACCTGTAAAATCGTTCTTCGGAAAACACATTTTTAGTTAGTTTATCAAAAAGTTGCTGCTTTTGTTCTGCGGTTAAAGCCAGTTCTTGTTCAAAAACGTCTCGGTTGTCTTGTTGGTATTCGTATAAGAATTGATGGAACGAAGTGGTGGTTAGCAGATAATCTAAATCTCCTTTTACAAATTTTAAATAAAAATTAGGTGTGTTGAAATCAAAAGTACCATAATTGAAAACGATGTCTAAATCTCTTGCTGTATCGTGTACTCTTACTGCAGTATGCCCGAAAATAGAATACAATTGATCGCCACTTCCACAAGTGATTACACTTATTTTTGCTTGATCAGATAGGCGATAACCCTGTGCGAAAAGTGCATTCGCAAATGAAAACAGTAAAACGAAAAGAAAACTAACTTTTTGAGTAATAGTTATCATGTAAATTGTATTATTTTATTCTCAGCCACTTACCTAAAAATTCCCAAATCCACTTTTACTGAAAAGATATTAGAATACAAAGCCGCACTTTGGTCACCAATATCCGTTAAAGCATAATCAATTTGGATGCCTTTGTATTTGAATCCAATACCAATATTGGGTTGGAAACCTATTTTTTCAGTATCATCAATCTGTCTGATGTTTTGAAAGTTTCCAACGCCACCTCTGACAAAAACCAAATCGGTATAGCCAAATTCAAATCCAACCGCTGGGTCAATACTTACTACGTCGGTGGAAATAATATCGTTGGTTCTTGCAAAACGCATGTTTAGGTTAGCGGCTGCTAAAAGGCTGTAATCATATCTGATAACCCATCTTCTGGCCATTCCCAATTGTGCTTTTGGCAAAGTTACTTCAGATTTTTCGGGAAGTTCTTGGTTTTCACCCGGTATCGCGTCTGCAATTTTTTGGTACTCATCTTCATCTATATTCCAAATGTTATAGGTGGTCGTAATATCACGTACCATTACGCCAAACATCCAGTCGTTGCGTTCAAACTGAAGCCCCACATCAATCCCAAATCCCCAGGAGTTGGCAAACTTTCCAATAATTCTTCGGATTACTTTTGCATTGACACCATATTGTAAACCAGGGACTTGTAATTTTCGGGCATAAGAAAAAGTGGCCGCATAATCTGCTGTTGAGAAAAGACTGATTCGGTTGTAGTCAATATTTCCATCACTGTCAATTAATTGGGTGGTATTCAAAATATCATCCACACCAAAACGAATTAAGGAAACACCCCAAGCACTTCTGTCGTCAATAGGCATACCAAAAGCGGCATAATTGTATTGGGCAATGTTCGCAAAATAACTGGCGTGCATCAAACTGATTTGGCTGTCTTCCAAATTGACCAAACCTGCAGGGTTCCAATAGCCAGAATTGACATCCATGCTGCTTGCGGTTACAGCGTTTGACATGCCCAATGCGGCTGCATCCACACCAATATTCATAAATTCATTAGAATATTTGCGAATTGCTTGACTATACGAAAAGCCTGTTGCCAAAAAGATCAAGGCAAGTAAACTGTTTTTCAAAGCATTTTTTTATTTATACAAATCGGAATTTGTCAATTTTTTTCAAAAGTAAAATATTTTATTGAGCTTCTTCGCTATCTTAAAAAATTACCTAAAGAAAACGTGAGGAATTGTAAGATATTGTATTAATTTTGTTTTCAAAGCAATCAAAATGAGTCTGAAAAAGCACATTCCCAATTTTATAACCTTATTAAACTTACTTTCGGGTTGTGTCGCCCTATTATTTGTCTCGTCTCATCGGTATGAATTGGTTTTCTTTTTTGTTTGTTTGGGTATTTTCTTTGATTTTTTTGACGGTTTTTTTGCCCGTTTATTTAAGGCACAAAGTCCGTTAGGATTGCAATTGGATTCGCTAGCCGATATGGTCACTAGTGGATTGGTTCCGGGCTATGTGATGTTTCAACTCATTTTTGATTATCAAAATGAAGGAATGTCTGTGTTTGATCCGTACTTTCCGGTCAATCATATTTTGCCACTTATTGGATTTGCCATTACCTTAGGGTCGTGTTACCGTTTGGCGAAATTCAATATTGATACTCGTCAAACGGATTCATTTATAGGACTGCCAACACCGGCAAATGCTTTATTTATTATTAGTTTACCCCTAATAATAGCCTCAACAGAATCGGATCTTGCTCTTCAATTGTTGACCAATCCTTATGTGTTGATGGGAATTTCTATTTTAAGTGTCTTTTTATTAAATGCAGAAATCCCATTGTTTTCACTAAAAATGAAAGGATTTTCTTTTGAGAAAAATAAAGTGCAACTCTTGTTTTTGGTTTTAGCTCTTGCCTTATTGGTATGGTTAAAAATCACAGCAATTCCTTTGGTAATCTTGCTGTATGTTTTACTTTCCTTACTCACTAATCGCCTCATTGCTTCAAAAGCATAATGTTTTGGTGTGATGCGAAAACCCACACGACGTAAAAGTCCAATTCCTAAACGAACCAACCGAAAGAAAAAGGGAAGTTCAAAATCGTATTGGCGATATGGGATTACTTTTTTTTTTTTGATGATTTTAGGATTGTCTGTATATCACTACCGAACAGCTTTGGCGTATTATTTCAGTTTTCGTTCCCGTCATCACATTGAAACCACTGAAGCCTCAAAAGTAGAAGAAGCCCGTATATTTCAAATAGCCAAAAAGCACCAGCCAAAAGTGTTAGGTTTTGATGTTTCAGAATACCAAGGCACTATTGATTGGGAACAAGCAAAAAAATTGGAAGGCACGTTTGCTTTACCATTTGTTTTTATAAGAGCCTCAGCAGGAAAAGATAAAGTAGATAAAAAGTTTGAAACCAACTGGAAAAAATCAAAAGCCAATGGAATGATTCGTGGAGCCTATCATTATTATCGTCCGAATGAAAATTCCATCAAACAAGCTGATTTATTTATTAAAACAGTCCGTTTGGAAAAAGGAGATTTGCCTCCGGTTTTAGATATTGAAAACCTGCCCAAAAAGCAATCGATGGACAGTTTAAAAATGGGATTAAAACGATGGTTAAATCGAGTGGAAGCCCATTATGGTGTAAAACCAATTATTTATTCCGGAGAAAGTTATTATACTGATTTTTTAAAAAAAGAGTTTAAGGAATATCCTTTTTGGATTGCGAATTACAATTTTTTTGTAGAAAACATCAAAGATGAATGGTTGTTTTGGCAGTTTACAGATAAAGGAAGTGTACCCGGAATTAAAGGTCCTGTTGACATAAATGTGTATAATGGGACACCGAAGATGTTGGGGTATTTAGTTGTGAAATAATATTTTTAATCCAATAGATTATTAATTTCTTTTTTTAGTTTAGGAAGGTGGTTAATAAGTATAGACCAAATATTTTCATCAGAAATGTTATCATATACATGAATTACCTGATTTCTTAAGCCTATAATAGCTTTTGCATCAGTAATTTTTTCAAGATAATTTTCTTCTTTTTTTATGATACGATTTAGAGCTTCACCAATGATTTCAAGATTTCTTTCGGTAGCTCTTTTCTTCATATTATTTAATTTGTATTCATAGAAATCATATCCGGATTCAATGAAATAACTTTCGATCTCTTCAATGGCTATTTTAATATCGTAGCACCATTTTTCAATTCGTTCATCCATAAAGCAGTTTTTTATTTCTTTCGATGGAACGAATTAAAATTGGATTTTTTAAAGTTTGCTCTTCCACTAAATCAATTTCTCGATTCAGTAATTTTTTTAAACTCTCTTTAAAATTGATGTAGTTTTTGAAATATAATTTTAGGTCAAACGCTTTAAATTTTACTAAAAAATCAAGATCGCTAGTATCGTTAAAATTTGAAGAATTTGCAGAGCCAAATAGGTATAGTGACTCTACTTTATGTTTTTCACAAAGTTTTGTTATCGCTTTATCATGCAGTTCTATTGAAAACATAATTCAAAGATAAAAATATAATGGATGTAATAGAAGTAATTTAGAAGATTAAAATTCCAACTTCTTTTTTCGCAATTCGAAATTCTGACCTAAATATACTTTTCTAACCATTTCATCTGCAGCTAATTCTTCAGGAATTCCGGCTTTTAGAATGCCTCCTTCAAACATTAGATACGTTTTATCTGTAATGGCCAAAGTTTCCTGAACGTTATGGTCTGTAATTAAAATACCGATATTTTTATTTTTCAATTGAGCCACAATACGTTGAATGTCTTCTACCGCAACGGGGTCAACACCAGCAAAAGGTTCGTCCAATAAAATAAATTTTGGATCTGTTGCCAAAGCTCTTGCGATTTCAGTACGACGACGTTCACCACCCGATAGTAAATCACCTCTGTTGGTTCGGATGTGTTCCAAACTAAACTCATCAATTAAACTTTCCATCTTAGCAATTTGTTCCGCTTTAGAAAGTTTTGTCAATTGCAACACACTTAAGATGTTGTCTTCAATACTTAGTTTTCTAAAAACGGAGGCTTCTTGAGCCAAATAACCAATGCCATGTTGAGCTCTTTTATACATCGGATAATCCGTAATTTCCATTTGATCCAAAAATATCTTGCCACTGTTTGGTTTTACTAAACCCACAATCATATAAAACGAAGTTGTTTTTCCGGCACCGTTTGGTCCCAGAAGCCCCACAATTTCACCTTGGTTTACTTCAACAGAAACACCTTTTACAACGCTTCTTCCTTTGTAGGTTTTGACTATATTTTCGGCTCTTAATTTCATTTTATCTGAGTTGCTGAGTTACTGAGTTGCTGAGAATCTTAGCAACTTGGGTGCAAATTAACAAATTAATTGGTTGAATAATATTCCGTTAACAGTAGTTTATCTTATTTTTGGTTTTCCAAAGCTTCCCAAAACTCATAAGCTCTTCGCAAGTGAGGAATCACGATGGTGCCGCCAACCAACGTGGCAATACCCATGGCTTCCATCATTTCTGCTTTGCTGATGCCGTTTTTATAACTGGTTTCTAAATGGTATTTGATACAATCATCACAACGAAGTACGGCAGAGGCTACCAAACCAAGAAGTTCTTTTGTTTTTACATCCAAAGCACCTTCAGCATAAGCATTGGTGTCTAAATTGAAAATTCTTTTGATAATAAGGTTGTTGTCTGCCAACAATTTATCGTTCATTTTAGAACGGTAGTCCTTAAATTCCTGAACTAAATCTGCCATAGTTATATCGTTTTAGCTATTTTTTCTTGTTTTTTAATGACCATGGCACTGATGAAAATACTAATTTCATACAATATCATGATGGGAATTGCTACAATTACTTGACTAATAATGTCCGGTGGGGTAATGATTGCCGATAAAATTAATACAATAATCAAAGCATATTTTCGGTACTTTCTCAAAAAAGGCGGTGATACCAATCCTATTTTGGTCAGAAAATAAATTAAAATGGGTAACTCAAATAACAGACCACAAGCAATTGTTGACGTTTTTATCATGCTGGTATAAGACTCCAAATTAAATTCATTAACGATTTCGGGGCTTGCAGAAAACGAACCGAAAAAGTAAACGGATAAAGGTGTAATAATGAAATATCCAAAAGCAACACCCAAGAAAAATAAAAAGGAGGAAACGATGATAAACGCACGAGCATATTTCTTTTCGTTTTTATAGAAGGCAGGACTGATAAATTTCCAAAATTCCCATAAAATAAAAGGAAAACCAATAATAAACCCCACGGTGATACAGGTCCAAATTAAAAAGGAAACTTGGCCACCCATGGCTGTATTTTGAATAATAAAAGGCATTTCGGCATTGCATATTTCGGCACCTTCCACTCCAAAATATTGGGTGATTTTACAAAAAAAACGATACGTGATAAAGTTCGGGTCTTTTGGTCCAAAAATAATTTGATTGTACACAAAGTCTTTGATAAAAAATGCACCACCCGCCAAAACTAAAATGGCAATGGTACAACGCACCAATACCCATCTCAATTCTTCAAGATGGTCTAAAAAGGACATTTCTTTTTGTGTATTATTTGTCATTATAAGATGCCTTCTTTTAAGATATCATGCAAATGAATCACACCTTTGTAAGTGCCTTCATCTGAAACAATCAATTGGGTGATGGAAAAATCTTCCATGATGTTTAAGGCATCAACTGCCCGATCTGTAGGTTTTATGGTCTTTGGATTTACAGTCATGATATCACGAGCCGTTATGCCGGTAATGGTTTCTGTTTTGCTTAACATTCTTCTGATGTCACCATCCGTTATAATTCCAACGATTTTATTGTGTTCAACAACTGCTGCAACACCCAATCTTTTTTCTGAAATTTCAAAAATAGTAGTTCTAATGTCAGCATCCGGATTTACTTGCGGTTTTCTGGATTCATCCAACATGTCTGAAACCCGAAGCAATAATTTTTTTCCTAACGCTCCACCCGGATGGTATTTTGCAAAATCTTCACTGGTGAAATTTCTGAGTTCCATCAAACAAACCGCTAAACAATCGCCCATCACTAATTGGGCTGTTGTGCTGTTTGTTGGAGCCAAATTGTTCGGACATGCTTCAGTTTCCACTGTTGTATCTAAAATATAATGTGAGTTTTTGGCTAAATGAGACGTGAGATTTCCCGTCATTGCAATAAGAGTATTCCCGAATTTTTGTAAAATTTGTACGAGTACTTTAATTTCAGGACTGTTGCCACTTTTAGAAATACAAATAATTACATCGCCGGGTTGCACCATGCCTAAATCACCGTGAATGGCTTCCGAAGCATGAAGAAAGCTTGAAGGTGTTCCCGTTGAATTTAATGTGGCAACCATTTTTTGTGCAATAATGGCACTTTTTCCAATCCCCGTTACAATTAATCTGCCTTTGGATTGAAAAATAGCTTCTACCGATTTTACAAAATCCTCTGTCAGTAATTCGGCCAAATTTGCTACGGCATTACTTTCAGAAAGAATGGTTTTTTTGGCCAATGATAATAGTGCTTCTGTAGATATCAAAACGATTGTATATTAAATTTGTATGAATAAAAGAAAGTTGTATATTTATGGTTGCAAATTTAATTAAAATACCCATATATAAGAATGATTCCTAACGAAATTGATATTCACAAAGAATTAAAGAAATATTTTGGTTTTGACCAATTTAAAGGTCTTCAAGAGCAGGTAATTACAAGTATCTTATCAAAAAAGAATACGTTTGTAATTATGCCTACCGGTGGCGGAAAGTCTTTGTGCTACCAGCTTCCCGCTTTGATAAAAGAAGGAACAGCAATTGTAGTATCTCCTTTGATTGCATTGATGAAGAATCAAGTGGATGCCATCAGAAGTGTTTCTTCTGAAGACGGAATTGCACACGTTTTAAATTCATCACTCACCAAAACAGAAATAAATAAAGTTAAAAAAGATATCGTTTCAGGAGTTACTAAATTATTATACGTGGCACCTGAATCGTTAGCCAAAGAAGAATATGTTGCTTTTTTGAAGTCGGTTCCCATTTCATTTATTGCTATTGATGAAGCCCATTGTATTTCTGAATGGGGTCATGATTTCCGTCCGGAATATCGAAATTTAAAGAATATTATCAAGCATTTGGGCAATGTTCCCGTTATTGGATTAACGGCAACGGCTACACCAAAAGTGCAGGAAGACATCTTGAAAAATCTTGATATGTCTGATGCTGTAACTTTTAAAGCGTCTTTTAATAGACCCAATTTGTTTTATGAAATACGTCCTAAAACAAAAAATATAGAATCGGATATTATTCGATTCATCAAACAGAACAAAGGCAAATCCGGAATTATTTATTGTTTAAGCCGCAAAAAGGTAGAGGAAATTGCACAAGTATTGCAAGTAAATGGTATTAGTGCCGTTGCTTATCATGCAGGATTGGATGCAAAAACAAGAGCCAAGCATCAAGATATGTTTTTGATGGAAGATGTAGATGTGGTGGTTGCCACTATTGCTTTTGGAATGGGAATTGACAAGCCGGATGTGCGTTTTGTAATCCATCATGATATTCCAAAGTCATTGGAAAGTTATTATCAAGAAACCGGAAGAGCCGGAAGAGATGGTGGTGAAGGACATTGTTTGGCTTACTATTCCTATAAAGATGTAGAAAAACTGGAAAAATTCATGTCAGGAAAACCTGTTGCAGAACAGGAAATAGGTTTTGCTTTGTTGCAGGAAGTTGTGGCTTATGCCGAAACGTCAATGTCTCGCAGAAAATTCCTGTTGCATTATTTTGGTGAAGAATTTGACAATGAAACCGGTG